>JANMJQ010000081.1:0-29184 GCA_031371445.1 Akkermansiaceae bacterium | reverse complement strand
AAGACCGTCATGAGAGGCACCCGCTCCGAGGCGAAGGCGATGACTTCATCGGTGACCAGCATATGGCAGGGCCGAATGCCGTGGGGGTCGCGCATGACGAACATGTCGCCATTTCCAATGACACCGCAGATGGTGTAGCCGCCATCCCACTTGGCCGCGGATTCGGCGACGAGTTTCGGAACATCGAGGGCCGCCGAAATTTGCGCGGGCATTTCCTCGCCGGGAACGCCATTGTCGCGGAGATGGCGATAGAGATCGGTGTGCGCTTCATCGAGATGATAGCCGATTTCCTCGAGCACGGTTTGGGTGTCTGTTCCGAAAACCGGATGCTGCCCGCGGGCCATGAGCGTCTCGTTGAGCTCCGCGGCGTTGGTCATATTGAAATTTCCCATCACCATCAGCGTGCGCGTCGGCCAGTTGCTGCGGCGCAGGTATGGATGGCAACAGCCGGAATCGAAATTGCCTGAAGTGCCGTAACGCAGATGGCCGATGAGAATCTCGCCACCGAAATCGAAGTTCTTTTTGACGCTTTCCGGATCTTTTTCATCCATCAGCCCTTTGCGCGACATCTTGAAGAACTCCTTGATCTCCTTGCGGAAAATTTCGGCAAGCGCGTCTTTCTCGATCCCGCGGCGGCGGTTGACGTAGGGTTGGCCGATCGGCATGTCGAGTTTCACACAACCGATGCCGGTGCCGTCCTGGCCGCGGTTGTGCTGCTTTTCCATGAGCAGGAAGAGCTTGTTCAGTCCCCACAGGCAGGTGCCGTAGCGGTCGTAATAGTAGGCAAGAGGTTTGCGCAACCGCACTGCGGCAATTCCGCATTCGTGTTTCAGGAAATCGCTCATGCTTGGCGGGATCGTAATGTCACTCGCCGATAACGCAAACGCGGACACCTTCTTCGGGAACCATTGTCCCGAGAACGGCTCCTCCGGGTCCCGCCTTGAGCGCTGCCTCGACATCCGCCGGGGCGACGATCGCCACCCAACCGATGCCCATGTTGAAGGTGTGGAAACGATTTTCGCCGTCCACGTGCGCGAGCAATTTGTCGATGCCCGGCAATTCCCAGCGCGGGATTTTCAGATCGGCGCCCATGCCGCGGAACAGGCGTTCGAGGTTTTCCGGAAGTCCGCCGCCGGTGATGTGCGACATCGCTTTCGGTTTCACACCTGAGGTTTTGAGATCGCGGGTGACGTCGTGATAGAGGCGGGTCGGCTTGAGCCATTCGGCGAGTTCGGCTTCGGTCGCGCAGCCGGGATATTCCTTCAACACGCGCCGGACGAGCGACCAGCCGTTGGCGTGAATGCTATCTGATGCGTAGCCCACAAGCACGTCACCGACTGAGACCGTGGTGGGATCGACGAGATCGGGCTTTTCCGCGCAACCAATGCAGAAGCCGGAGAGTTCGATGATGCCCGGTGGAACAATGCCCGGCATTTCCGCGGTCTCTCCGCCGGCCAGAATGCAGTCGCAGGTTTGCAGGTAATCGGCCATGCCCGCGATGAGGCGGGTGATCTTCTCGTCATCGAGCGCGGCGATGCCGATGTAATCCAGGAAGAGAAGGGGATCGCCGCCGGTGGTGAGAATGTCGTTCACGCTCATCGCCACCAGGTCCTTGCCGGCGGTTTCGAGCAGATCGCGTTCGAGCAGCAATTCGAGCTTGGTGCCGACGCCATCGCAACCGGTCATGATCACCGGCTCTTTATAAGCGCTCAGATCGTAGCAGGCCGCGAACAAGCCGAAGGCTCCCCACAGTTTGTTGACTTGCTGGGTGCGGCGCGCGTGGCTGCCGATGTCTCCGACCAGTGCCGCCGCTTTCCGGGTATCCACACCCGCTTCTTTGTAAGTGAACTTGCCCGCCATGGTTCCGTGAACGGGTTCTATCAACCGGACGCATCACGTCACTACGAAAAAGTCCCAGCTTCACATTGGCTGCGGTGGTCATCCAAAGGCCTCCGAAATTTCAGGAATTTCCGAGCGGAAAATTGGTTTTCTAAAAAAATGACACCCAACTGTTGAAAATGTTCAAAAAAATATTGCCAAGGGGACCTGATTATTTTAACAGTCGTAAAGACAAGCGGGGCATATATTTAAGATATCTTGACAATTTGCCCGATTTGCCTAGAACCGCGACGACTCCACCGAGTGATAACGATGATCCAAGCAGCCCCTTCCATTCATTTCGACTCCGGTCTTGAAATTGGTTACGGCACTCCGCTTGCGCGTTTTGGCAACGACGTCCGCTTGGAGGCGGGGACCCATTTCCTGTTGGCCCGCAACGGCCGCGGCAAAACAACGCTGCTCCGAACCGTGGCCGGAACCCACAGGCCGATGGCTGGAAAATTCCGTTTGAACGGAGCGGTCCAGTATCTTCCCGAAGATCTGCGCTTCGACCCGGAAATCACGCCGGCTGTCATTTTCCGCATGATGCTACCCAAAGCGCGGCTCGCGGAAGCGGTGGACCTCGCGGGACGAATCGAGCTCGACATCAAAAAACCTTACGGACGCCTCTCCACGGGCAACCGCCGCAAGACCAGCCTGATCATGGCTGAATTTTCCGTGAAGCCCGACCGCGGCAACATCCTGCTGCTCGATGAACCATTCAGCGGCCTGGACGCCTTCGCCCGCCAGGAGTTTGAGGAAATTTGGAAAAATTCCGCAGGCAACGTGTTGCGCCTGGTGAGCTGCCATCCGGACTACGATTCGATGGAGATGCCGAGCGCGTTGATGATCGATGGCCGGAACGCCCGCCATTTCAGCGGTGGCGGCCAAACCTGGAGCGGACTGAAGAGCCTGATGAACTGATCTATCCAATGAGATTATTCCGACTAACACTAGCAACCATCTTCCAACGCAAGGCGTGGGCGATCTGCGTGTTTGCCGTGGTGATCCTGCCCTTCGCGTTGCCGATGATTTCCAGCGCTTTGGAGAAACCGGTGTTGTTGCAACCCGCCAGAATCCAGGCGGCTTGGGCCATGCTGTGGGTTTGCACGTTGTGCTGGGGCTTGTTCACCGCGGCCCGCGAGGGTGAGAGCAATGCGAAGACGGGCTTGGGAGAATATTTCCAAACGACCGGTGTTTCCGCGACGCGGCAACTTTTTGAAATCTGGCTGGCAGTGTTTTGTTACATCGTCCCGCTGGCCATCGCGGCGGCGGCGGTTTGCCAATTTGCCGCTGCGCCCGCCGATCCGGTGGAGCATTCGATGTGGTGGACGCTGAATTTCCAATATGTCGTCCTGTTCCTGCTGGTGACCGGACCTCTGCTGGCCTTGGCCACCGCACTGGCCTCGCGCTTCGGCGGCATCACGGGTTTCGCGGTGACATTGTTGGTCACGCTCTATGGCCTCTATGGCGTCGGCTATTTGGACAACATGCTCAAGCTTGAGGCAAATCCCTTGCTGCATGGGTTCTGGCTCGCTTCGCCGCATTACCGCTTTGCCGATCTAACACAACGCCTTTACTTCAAAACCGGAGCGCTGCCTGCCGCGGCGTTCCAAAGCATGATCATCTATTTCGCCGGCATCCTCGCCGTCTATGCAGGCATCTCGCGGCTGTGCTTCCGTACCAAGTTGTCTGCCTGAATTTTTGAAATCCCGTCCATGAACCGACTTCCACAACATCTTCTGACCCTTGGCTGCCTGGCCGTGGGCGGTGGCGCGTGGCTGTTTGGCGGACGTTCGCTGTTCTCAGATTCACAACTGAAGGTGCCGCTCAATCCTCTTGGGATCAACGGCAGCCCTTACGGCGAAGTGTTTGCGATGGCGATGCAGGAACCCATCGACACCTATTTCCACAACGCGACCAGTGGTGCCGCGGCCCAGGGCAACGGCGGGACAGACGATCATCATGACGCCGGTAAGGCACCAGCGAAAGACGCCGCCGGATTTTCGCTGGGCAGCCGCCTTGAAGGGTTGCTGACGTCGATGGAAGAGGCTTCGGTCACGCGCACCAATCCGAAACCCGCGAGCGATGCGCAGAAACGGTTTTTGCGCCGCCAGGTGGAGGACAAACTGCGTTTTGCCTACCAGTTGGATCCATCGCATTACGCGAATTACAATTCGCTGCATTTCTTTCTAACAGAGCCCGAGCTTGGCACGCGTCCCGAACTGACGCCCACCGCCGCCAAGCTCGCGGAAGACACCATCGCCTATTGCCTGAAGCAAAGCAACGACCCCCGCCCGGCCCTCACCGCGGCGGCGGCCGCCAGCAATGTCCTTGAACTGATGTTCAACGACCGCATGCAAGCCAAGCCCAGGTTCACCACATCGCAGATGCGCGATTATCTGAATTTGTTAGATCATTGCCTCGATCGTTACGCGGTCATTTCCATGGAATGGGAAAAGACGAAAAACTGGGAACTGCTGTCTCCCCAGCGGATCACCGAGTGCAACGACCGCTTCAATTTCATCTGCCACTTCCGCGAGTCCGCCGAGGGGACGATTCTTCGTTTCGAAGGACATCCCCAACCGGCCCAAGCCTCCAACTGAACGCCATTATGACCGTCTTTTCCGCAGTCATGGAACCGCCACCGCTCCCCGGAGCGACGCCGGCGGCCACGCGCTTTACGGAAGACGCGAGGGGAACAGACCTGCTTGGAATCATCTTCCGCGTGTGCCGCGAGCTAAGGGTTTCCGACATCCAGATGCGTGCCAGCCGGCCGGTCTACATCCATACCAACAAGGGCATGGAGAAACTCGATTTTCTCGGGATCTTGTCCGCCCGCAACATGGATGAGATCCTCAAGGAGCTTATCCGCAACCGCGAAAGCGGAAGCCATGGCTTTGGCAATGAAGACGCGAGCATGGAAATGCGCGTGGACGACAAAATCAACGCCGCGATCGCCGCGTTCGCCGAGACCCGTGTCGCTGACTTTTCCTGCGACGGAATTCCGATGGGTGACAGTGGTGAACGTTCAGGCCGCTTGCGGATCCAGGCTCACTTGAGCTCTTCCGGTCTCGGGGTCACCTGCCGGATTCTCAATGATTTCATCCCCGAACTTGAGTCGCTCGGCATTGATCCGGATACCACCGACACGCTCCGGCATGGTGTTCTCAAACGCGCGGGCCTTTGTCTCGTGACAGGTCCCACCGGTTCGGGAAAATCCACCACTTTGGCATCCCTCATCGATTGGGCGCGCCGCAACCATCCGAAGCACATTGTGACGGTCGAGGATCCGATCGAGTATCAGTATCTCGATGACATGGACGATCCGGAATATCCCGGACACCGTATTCCTTCCCCGAGTATTGTCACCCAACAGGAAGTTGGCCGTGACGTTCATTCGTACAAGCAGGGTCTCAAGGATGTTCTGCGGAAAGCTCCGCATATCATTTTGCTCGGGGAAATCCGGGATCGCGAAGCGATGGAAACCTGCATGGAAGCCGCGCAGACCGGTCACTTGGTGCTCTCCACCCTGCACACCACCGGCGCGGTGAAAACGATCGGCCGGATTCTCGAACTATACCCCAAGGAAAACCATACTTCGGTGCTCAGCCGCTTGGCGGAGATTTTGATTTTCATCCACTCGCAGGGTCTTCTCAACGGCGTCCAAAAGCGCGTGCTGACCTATGAATTCCTGCAGAACAACGACGATGCGGTTTCGAGCGCCATTGCCAATTATGATGGCGGCGCCCGCTCGCTCGAAGACGTGATCCGCCGCGCCGGCAATGTCGAGTGGGACAACAATCTCCGCCGCCTCCTCAATCGCGGGCTCATCACCCATGAGACCTTCGAAAACGTGAAGATGAACAAGAATGCCGATTAGGCTCCACCCACTCTTCCAAACCACTCTCCGAAAATACCGAACGACCAGCGAAACTCAGAAAGCGCCATTCGCCAGGTATTTTCGATCCGACAAAGAAAAAAACACACCCAAAACAAGAATAGAATAACACACCATGAAACTGACCAACACCCGTACCATGAAGCGCAAGTCCGGCATGACCCTCCTCGAATTGACGGTCGTCATCCTCGTCTTGCTCTCCCTCATCTCGATCCTCTTCATTGGCGCCCGCGCCTGGAAGAAGGGTTCGGACCGTGCAGCGAACATCCTGAACATCCGCAACGTGCAACAAGCCGTGCGCGCTCATTCAAACGTTCGCGGCATGAACCTCGGCGACGCGCTCGCTTCGACCGAAATCGTCGGATCCGGCAAGTACCTGAACAGCGTTTCAGCGCCGAACACCGACATCACCTACGCATACGGAACCGTGATCCCAGCGATCGGCACGTTGTATCTTGTCGCCACCTACGCGTCCGGTACTTCGACCGACTATGCTCCGACCGCCGGCAGCTACTCGGAATGGTGAGATCCATGCGAACCCTGCTATCCTAAACTTACAACAAAACTACTAGAAAACACACTTATATGAAAATCACACGTAACATGAAGCGCTCGGCTGGTATGACCCTCCTCGAATTGACGGTCGTCATCCTCGTCTTGCTTTCCCTTATCTCGATCCTCTTCATTGGCGCCCGCGCCTGGAAGAAGGGTTCGGACCGTGCAGCGAACATCCTGAACATCCGCAACGTGCAACAAGCCGTCCGCGCCCACGCCAACGTGCGGGCCTTGGCGCTTGGTGCCGCCCTTGCTGATACGGAAATCGTCGGTTCCGGCAAGTATCTGAACAGCGTTAACGCTCCGAACACCGACATCACCTACACATACGGTGCCACGGTTCCCGCGATTGGAACATTGTATCTGATCGCCGCGTATGCTGACGCGACCGCGACCTCGGATTACAGCCCTGCCGCTGGTTCCTACTCCGAGTGGTGAATCCCTCTTCCCTAGGAAGATAAAGCTCAACGGCTCGCCTGTCGCATGGCGGGCGAGCCGTTCTCCCTCCGCCTGTCCTCAATCTATCCGGATACCCCCCCAGTCCGTCATGTCTTTATTCCCTCACCCCGCCCTTGGCCAATTTCCAACATCCGGCATCGCTGAATCCGCTCCAGCAATTTGCCCAGGCATGCTCAATTCTGCGCAATACGACCCGGGCAAGTAATCCCGCCTGGTATCAGGATGCCCTTGAACTCAACCTGCAACTGCACATCCGTGCGGATGGTGCGGGTATTTTCGCGTACTACAATGACCGTAAGAAATCGCAATGGACTGCCGGCCCCCTGCTGAGCGCCGGCACCTTGGATGATCACGCGAAGCTTGACGCGCTGATCGTGGACATTCTGAAGCACGCCAAATCCTGCGGTGCTTCTTCGCTCGGAGTAGTCCTCCACATCGCTGACGAATTCGCCACCACCGAGCTAAAGCCGGAGCTGAACAATCCCGCCGCTCTCGCCGATCTGCGTGAAGCCGCAATCGCCGACCCCGGTTCCATTCTGGAAGATTCATCGATCCTCGCCGACCAAGCGTCGTGGCGGGTGATCCCCTATCCCGCCGCGGGTAGTGAAGTGATCGGCACGACAATCACCATTTCGAAGCAACATGGCGAATTTCTAACAGCACTGCGTGAAGCGGGTGAACATGCGAATTTCCCGATCATCACGCATGCCTTGAGCGCGCCCTTGGTCTCTGTCATGGGCCTGAGCCAGCTGCTGGAACCCACGCCCGGGAAACCTTTCGTGGCGATTCTGCAGTATCCCTGGTTCACCGCGCTGGCCTTCTTCAACGAGCATGCAGATCTCCGGTTGATCCGCACGCTGCAACACCGCGGGCAACAACGGCCTATCAATTTCCGCAACGCGCTCTCCACCACCAATGCGTCGCTGGAGTTCGTGGATCCCGACCTCTTTCTGGTTACGTTGGGCGAAGGTGTCGATACGACCCTTGAGGCCGCACTGAGGGTGTCCTTCAGTACGAGCCGGGTGGAAACCGTCGTCCAGGCGGAAACCACAGGCGTGCCTTCGTGGGCTCCGGAACCGGTGATTGCCAGCGTAACGGCAACCCTGCCCCAGGCGGTTGCAAGCCATACCTTCACCGTCCTTCGCGAAGAAAAATGGGCGCTTCAAAACTTTTTACCGACCCCACGGGAAATCGTCGAAATTTACCCGAGCCGGTCGGACATGCGTTTGCTCAAAATCATCCGTCTGGCGAGGGTGGCGGTGGTTGGCATTGCGGTGCTATGCCTCGCGTATTTATGCTTCGGCATCTTCGGTCTCATCAGCAAGCCGGAATGGGCGTTCGATCCCTCGGAAGCTGAAGCAGCGAAAACGCGCCTCGGCAAACTCACCCTCGAGCGCCAGAAGGCCGACCATTGGAACAACCTTCTCGATGATCGTTCGAAGGCATGGACCGCGATGGAGTCCCTGTCGCGGATGTTCCCGCAGGGGAGCGGCATGATGGTCAAAACATACGTTCATCTGGCGAAACCCAACAGCACGCCGGGACAGGCGAAGGTGGGCTTTGTCAAAGAGTGGCGCATCAGCGGGTATGCGCGCGATGAGGCGCTCGAGTACCTCAACACCCTCAACACGCGTGAAGGAATTTCTGCCCATTTCAGTGAAGTGTCCAAACTTACCGGCAGCACGGCCTACAACCCGAGCATTGGGAACCGCAATCTGGTGGTCAATGTCCGCACCCAGGAAAACCCCGGCTTCAAGCCCATTCCTCCCGAGGATATGCACGATGCCGACGAATCCACCTATCCCTTCACCTTCGAACTGACGATCACCCAACGCTTCGAGGCGACCGATCCGATGGCGATCATCGCTTCCAAAGCGCCCGCCGATCCGACGACCGTTGTCATTTCCAAAGCCCCCTAACATGCATCTCTACCGTCAATCCATCGCCTTGTTCGGCATCGTGCTGCCGCTGGTCGCGACCGCGGCCCTGGTGGGTATCGCCTTCGTGGTGAAGTCGAAGGTGGTCGCTTCCTTCGACAACAAACAGGCCAACTACAAGACCTATAAGAGCGGTCAGCTGGCCGGCCTTGAGATCGAGGCGCAGGTCACGCGACAGCATACGCATATCGAGCGTTGGGCGTCGTTGCTGTCAGAGGAGACCGCCAGCGCGGCCACAAACAACTTGCGGGAGATTTCCGAACATCTTCCGGGCAAGGAAATTCAGCAAACGGCCTTTGAACGGGTGGGAACCTCGGGCGGCTTCGGCAGTATTTCCGCCCAAAGTTCATCGCAGATCCGCATCGCCTTTCGCGGCACCTTCCGGACCTTGCAACGCGCCTTTCTGGAACTTGAAACCCGCATGCCGCAATTGCAACTGACGGAATTGCACATCGATCCCAGCTCGAGCCAATCGACGCTGTTGAATTTCCAAGTCACCTACACCGCATGGGAAAATTGAGACATATCCTTCTAGCAATGGTTCTGGTGCAGTCTGCGGCAGCGCAGTCCGCGGAAAACTTTGACACCAAGAGCGTGGCTCCGCGCGCTCCCGCTGAAAAGCAGGACAAGGCGGTGAAGACGGCGCCGAAGGAAGCAGGGCCGGTCAGCACCACTCCGTCGAGGTTCGTCGGAAGCACCGAGAAAGAAGCTTATCTCGCCTCCATGACGGCGATGTTCCTGATCGGAACCCGCGAACTGGATCCCTTCGGACAGCCGCAGGATCCCGAGGCGAAGCCCGTCATCAAGAAGATTACCACCCAGGGGCCCATACGCGTGAAGCAAATCCAAGCAACCCCATTTTCCGACATCGTCGGCATGCTGGTGGTGACCACGATCATGCCGGGAGAGAAGCGTTTTCTGTTAGGCACGCGGTCGGTGAAGGAAGGCGACCAACTGTCGCTGTCGCTGCGCGGAAGGCCAATCAGGGTGCAAGTCATGTCCGTCACCTCTCGTGAAATCGGATTCAAGAACCTCGACAACGGCGAGACGGCCACGCGCAAGCTCGACATGCTTCCACGGGGCATGAATCCCGGCGGTAACGTCAACGCTCCCGGCATGACGCCTGACCGCCCCAATGCACCCATCGAACTAGATGCCGGAGATCCGGCTCCAGAACCACTCCAAAAACCAACAATCGATCAATGAAAGCCGCGAACCTCTATCAATTCTGCGCAGCCATCCTTCTAACCGGATTGATGGCGGCGCAGTCGCCGGAAGAACCCATGATCGAGCCCGTCGCCGCCCCGCTGCCCGAAGCGCCCGTTGGGGAATTGGGGGTTCCGACTGAGACGCAAAATGTTGCGACCGAACTGCCGCCGCCGCCGCTTCCCGATGCTCCCGCAGCTCCGCCTGCACCGGCAACTCCAAGTACGGCCGCGCCCTTCGCGCCGTTGGAGCAACAGAAGCAGGAAATGCAGAAGTCCGAGGAAGGTTATATCATCAAGGACGCCAACCTGAATGATATCTTCCAGTTCCTCGCGAAATCGGCCGGCCGCCAATACTTTCACAATGCCAAGATCGCGGGCACCGATTACTTGGTCACCGGTCATTTGAACGATGGCAACCCGCTTCAACAAATGGAGGAGCTGGCGTTCATGTATGGCCTATCGCTCCATACCAAGGGCAATACGATCTATGCGTTGACCCAGGCGCAACTCAGCCAGTTGCCCAACATTGAGTGGCACTATCAACTCCAATACCTGCGCCCGCTCGACATTGACCAGATCAAGGAGTTGATCAAACCCATGCTGAGCCCCGGCACGGGCATCGTGAATTTCGAACCGAAAACGAATACCATCATCATCATCGACTCCGCGCACCGGATCGAGGAGGCGCGCTCGCTGCTCCACGGCATCGACAAGGCGAAGGGGCAGATCATCGTTGAAACGAAGATCCTCCGCGTCAACAGCAACGCCGCCGAACGCACGGGAGTCAATTGGAGCAACTCGCTTGGCAAAACCGGCACATCGCTTTCAGTGGCCAGCGATTTGAATTCGGTCTTCGGACTCCCTAACAACATCGAGACGGACGTGCCCTCCTCAGGAAGCGGTCTCGTTCTCAGCCCGGTGCAGCTCAACGGTGTGCTGCATGCTCTCTCTGAAGGCGGATTGGCGAGACAGATTTCGAATCCCACCCTGATCACGGAAGACAACGAAAAAGCGACGATTTCGATCATCGATCGGATTCCGATCATTACCACCACCAGCACCGCCAACACTTCCGGTGGCAATCCGACTATTACTGAAGAAGTCCGCTATCAAATCGATACGAAGGACAAGACCATCGACGAAAGCCCGGAAAGCCACCGTGAAATCGGCATTTCGATGGTGGTAACGCCAACATTGTTGCCTGATGGCACGGTGCGGATGAGCCTGCGTCCCCGCTCCGCTCAGATCGTGGAGCAGATCAAGAGCATCACCGGCAATGTCTATCCGCGGGTCGAGGAGTCGATGGTCACATCAATCGCGCGCGTTCCGAACGGGCACTCGCTGATCGTCGGTGGTTTTTATGGCGAGACGCAAAGCCAGTCCAAAAACAAGATTCCGTTGTTGGGGGATGTGCCGATCCTCAATTTCTTCTTCAAGAGCAAAGAGCTAACCAAGGAGAAGACCAGCTTGGTATTCATCGTTACACCCAGGTCATACGATCCCACCAACCGCGCCGCAAACCGCGGTGCCGGCGACCAGATTCGTGCGGGCACCACACTGGATTGCGATCACGACTGGATCGACGAAGATAATCCGGGACCGGCTTATGAGCCCAATATCAAGCGCACATTGCGGGGTCTCAAGCCGAGCCAGGCACCCTATTATCCGAAACCTGAAGAACTTGAAGAAGGCGAAGAGGTCAAGGTGGTCCGGCAACCCGTAGCCAGCTACGCCAAGGAGGAAACCGCTCCAAGCATTCCGTTGCGTGCCACCGCGCCAAAGTTCAGCAAAGCCGGCAAACATTGAGCGCTTCATTGGCAATCTCCGCAGGTCGAATCCACTAACTCCCCATGCAAGCTTCCCCCTTTCTCGCAGTCCAAGAGCCGCCGCCAACTCCGTCGCGGGCGTCCAGCGTTTGGGATTTTGCGGAGCTGTGCCTGGAACGAACGGCGGAGGCTCTGCATGAAGCTCGGGTGGGCACCCAGTTGGAAATTTCCCAGGCCATCGCGAAAGCGCGGGAGGACCATGCCCGCGAAAAGCCATCCGATTTGTTGGAGGCCCTCGCCCGCCTGCAGGGGCATGATGAAGAACACCTGAGCCCGGCCATCCTCGCGTTGGGAGACAAGGTCGCTGCCACGCTGGTGCCTTACGCGCCATTGGTGCCTTTTGGCGGAAAATTGATCGCGCCTTCCGCTTTCTATGAATCCTTCGACCAACTTCATAAAATCGCGCGCGTGTTGTTGTCCCCGGTGATCTATGCCGAAGACACCGATTGCATTGGCACCGCGTCCGCCAATCCGATCGCCGCCGCTATCCTCGCGGACGAAATCCGCGCTGTGGTCTACAAACGGTTTGGGATTCGGCCCTTCGTCACCATCGCCCGTCTCGACTACGAGAGCTGGACATTCCTTTCCCGCAAACATTTCGAGCTATGATTGAATTCGATGGCATATCTTTCAATGAACTGATCAGCCGCCGCATCATGGGGGAGCTGGCTGGGCATGACCCGAGTTATGCCGAACTTGGCCAGGACCAAGTCCCCAACCGGGTGACGCGTTTCAGCTTCATGGCGGCGATTGCGAAGATCAACGGCCTGCCCTTCTTCCCTAAGGTGGCCGAGTTCTGCGACGGCTCACTGCATGCGATGTGTGATTCGACGGTGATGACCCGCGGGTTTTTCGCGCCGCTGTGTTTGTCAGGCGACGGCAAGCTCATCGTCGCCATCGCGAATCCCTGGAGCCCGCTGCCGGAAGAATATCTTGCGCCCCGGTTTCCCAATCTCGAAATCGTCAAGATTGTCACCTTGGCGTCGGAGATCAGCCGCGCGATCGAATCGGTGGCCACCAACAACGGTCCCAGCCGCTCGGAACTGGAAGCCATCGATGTCGAGGATATGGATGACGGAATCCACGACTTCGATGTCACCACCGACTATGCGGAGCCGATGGCGCAGTTGATCGCGACCATCATGGCCGATGCTGTTAGAACGCGTGCGTCGGATGTTCACTTCAAGGTCGAGAAAGAAACGTTCTATTACTGCTTCCGTGTCGATGGCGACATCGGAGCGAAGGTTGAGATTCCGATGAAGCTGAAGGATCGTCTTGACGCGTTCCTGCTCAACCTGATGAGGCTGCCGACGGAAATCCGCAATACCGCGCCGGGGATTTCGGGGCGGTTTACCATTTCCTATTTCCACCGGCCCATCGACATCCGTTACGAACGTCACCGCACCTACCGCGGCTATCACGTCACCATGCGTTTGCTCGACAAGAGCAACATCAACGTCACGCTCGGCAAGGGCACCCTTGCGTTCGATGACGAAACGATGTTTGCCTTGAACAAGGTGATGAAAATTCCCGCGGGAATCATCGTCATGTCGGGACCGACCGGTTCGGGGAAATCCACCACGCTCAACGCGATCCTGCGGGAGTTGAACCGGCCCGAAGTGAACATTTTGACCTTGGAAAATCCGGTCGAGGACGAAGTCCCAGGCATCACGCATTGCGATTTGAAGAGCCCCAAGGAATTCAAACCAATGATCGCTTCCTTCATGCGGTCGGACCCGGACATCATCCTGATGGGTGAGGTTCGTGACATCGAATCCGCGGAGCTCGCCATCGAAGCCGCGGTCACCGGGCACAAGGTATTGACCACCATTCACACCCCGCGGGCTTCGCAGATCATCGAACGTTTCGAGCAGCTCGGCCTGGAGCGCTGGAAAATCGCACAAACATTGAAAGCGGCATGCGCCCAGCGCCTGGTGAAGTTGTTGTGCCCGTATTGCAAGGAACCGTCGGACGGGATCGAGGAACTCGACCGCAAGACCTTCTGCCTCGATGACTCATGGACGAAGGTACCGCTGTTCGTTGCGAAGAACGGCGGCTGCCAGGAATGCCGGAATACGGGATACAGCGGCCGGACGGCGATTCTCGAAATCATCCCCATCACCCCGAAGATCTCCGACATGCTGTCGAAAGGGGAGATGACCCCCTACGAGCTGGAGGTGAGGGTCGCCGAGGAGGGCCTGCTGCCGAATCTCCGCCGGAGCGGGTTGCGGCTGTTGCGCGAAGGCAAGACCGACCTCGCGGCCGTCAGCAAGGTAATCGACATGACTTACACCGATGACTAGCGCCACCACCACATTGCCGGCAAATGCTTCAAAGCCCGCGGCCGCGCCGAAGGGCTTGATGGCTGCGTTGAACAAGCCAAAGAAAATCAAGGAATTCAACAAGAAGGTCCTCGTGGATTTGTTTCGCGGGATCGGCTCGATGCTTCGCGCGCAAATCAATACGGCCGACGCATTGAAATATTATGCCCAGGGGTTGCCGAACAAAGTCATGGTGGACGCCCTGATGCATATCCGCGAGGATATCAACGCCGGCATGAATGTGCATGAAGCGTTCAGGCGCACCGGGCGTTTCAGCGAAACCGTCATCGGCCTCATCCAGGCCGGTTCTGACGCGGGTCAACTTCATCACGCGTTCCAGTCGCTCGCGGCCCGCTTGAAGAGCGAGCTGTTTTTCCAAAAGCAGTTGAAAAAGGCGACCATCACTCCTGGCATCATCATCTGCGTGCTAACTACGGCATTCATCGTATCACAGGTGAAGATTGTGCCGCAGGTGGAGGACATGTTGAAAGGGGTTAATGCAAAGCCCGACGGCATGACCGCCATTTCATTCAAAATCAGTCACTTTACGCAGTCGGTTTGGCCGATTTTTGTCATCAGCGTGGTTTCCTTTGCGGTGACCGTTTTTCGTTCCGCGCGTGTCCGCAATCTCATCCTGGGCTTTGTCATGTCCAAATGGCGACTGCTCCGGCTCTTGATCATGAGTCTGCGCCAGATGACCTTCATTTCGACGATCAAGTTGCTGCATTCCAACGGCATCAATTTGGCGAAATCCATCCGAGTGTCAGCCAACAGTGTCCGCAACACGCCGTTTTACGACGAACTCCGCACCGCCGCGGACAAATATGAGCACTCGGGCGTGCCACTCTCAACGGCCTTCGCAAAGTATACCTCGGTAGACTCCCAGGTGACCCACATGTTGTCGATCGGCGAAAAGTCGGCATCGCTTGACGCGCAGTTGTCGATGCTATCGGAGATGTACGAAGAAGACCTCCAAAACCACATGGCTACCTTTGCGGCCGCGATCAGCTTCGTCGTCCTCCTCATCGCCGTCGGCCTTATCGCCGCGGTGTTTGTCGGCACCTTCCTGCCGATCTTCCTGATGGGTCCGAAGATGATGCAGAGCGGAATGTAGGGAGGTAATCGCTGAAAATCTGGAACGCTGAAAATCTGAAATTTAGACCCCATGCAACTCACCCGATTCGACCGCTGGCTGCGCGAAAAGTTTGTGTATGAGATGCACATCCAGACTTTGCGTCCGCCGGAGTTCGTTCCCGATGGCCTGCGGGTGATCGAGTTGCCGGAGGTCCCCGGCAAGCGCTACAAGCATTTGTTCGTCGCCGACAGCAGCAAGGTGGCGGACGACTTCATTTCGCAGCTCCGCGAGAACAGCCAGATGTATACCACCCAGGTCGTCGACCGCGAGGCCTGGTACGTTCCCTTCATTGCGCCCAAGAACAAATCGGTGAGCTGGTGGCTCATTTCAGTCGTTCTTATTTCGATCTCGGCCTTTTCCGCCCTGCTGTACGTCAAGCACCTCCTGGACGATCCCGACATGCGGAAGAACCTCCTCGACGCGCTCAAATTGTTCCGCAGCTAACAGTACGATTTCCGGCTTCCCGAAATGATTAATCTCTGTTAACCAAACCTTGTCACCCACATGAAATCGCCGCGCTTGTCCCGTCGCAGTCCACGCGCCTTCACGCTGCTGGAGATGACGATCGTTATCATGGTATTGCTGGCCTTGGTGAAGATAGGCCTTTTCAGCTCCGCGAAAATGGATGAATGGCGGCTTGGACGCGCCGCCTCGGAATCGCTGCGCTCCGTCTATTCCGCGCAACGGATGTACCTTGCGGACAATCCGACCGTCGCGGTTAGTTCGGTCACCACCACGCTGTTGTTACCTTACCTGCCAAACAACCAAACGGTCATGCCGACCGTCAAGTCACTTACTGGCACCAGTCTTGCCATCATTGTCAATGTCTCCCCCCCGATCATCAACAACGGTTCGGGGGTCGCGTATGATCCATCGGGCAGCACCAAAGACTCCCTCTGGGACGTCGGCGAATGACCAGGCTCACCTTACTATTCCTATCGACAGTGCTTGCAGCGGCCAGCCATGCCGCGGAGTTCAAGCACGTGGGGGACTACCTGCTCCAATCCCATTTCAAACTCACCGGAGGCCGCATCACCGCGATCCCCATGAAGCCGCTCGCGTTCCGGGTCTTCACCGATGGTGTCCAGGTCCGCGTCTCGGCGGAGGGCGATGACGAGGCCTACACCACCTACGATATTTACCGTTCGGACGGGATCGGCCGGCAACGGCAGGATGCGGGCGCTTTGGAAATCATTCCAGGAATCCAGGCGACCAGCAATGCGGGTGGCACGCTTCGGCACTTGCGGCTGTCGCGCGAGTCGATGACGATCACCACGTTTCCGGGCGTGTCGGACCAGACAATCGTGAGTGTGGCTGTGGCGGCGGAGCCCAAACAGGAAACGGTGCAATCCGGAACTAACCAAGTGACCAAGCCATGAAGCCTTTGCCTGCCCAAAATTCCGTGGTTGGGAAAACCGGCGAAAAGCCGATGCCATCGATTCCCACCACCCTCGCCGGGACGACCATGCTTTATTCCACCGCGAACCGCCGCGCGACAGCGTGTCCGGTCCAGCGCGTGTATCCCTGGCTGCTGTTCACCAGCACCGCGATCGCCGGCGTATTTTGCCTCATGTATATCACCAAGCCGGTGGTGCTCGGGGCTTCGGGAAATTTCGAATCGCAATCGCAATCGCCGTCGGCCCTCATCGCCAAGCCCGTAGAACTGACGGCCGCGAAGCCGGATTCGCTGTTGCCCGACCAACACCGTTTGCCCGGCGAAAAAACTTTGGCCCCCGCCCCACCACGCGCCGCGGGTTCAGCGGCGGAAGTGCCGCAGCCATCGGCCGCCGCGGAATTCGAGCAAACGAATCTCCGGGTGCAACATATTCTAACAGCCGACACTCCGGACGGGCATGTGGCGAATATCGATATCGACGTGCCGGTTCTTTATCAAAGCCGCAACCTGCGTTGGACACCGGCCGAGGTTGCCCAGGCGCGGCAATTGTTGATCCAGCTCGCGGACTATCAGGACAAGACCCGGCAGCTTCGCGCGGAAGGTGTTACCCTGCTCTCGTCATGGAACCAGCTTGTCGAGAAATCGATCCCCGCGGGCGTGGTTCGCGCTGACAGCCCGAGCCTCCCATCCAACCAACAGGACGCCGCGGATGCACCGCGACCCGCCGGTTTGGACACCAACGAAGCGATCCGCATCCAACCCACTGGAAAATGAAAGTCCGCCAAGTCATTACTACGGCATTCATAGTAGGAACCGCGTGGGCTGCCGCACAAACGGTGGCGGAAGATCCGCAGCCCGATCCCGTGCTGGATGCGATCCACCAATTCAACGCGCAGGACAAACCCGCGGAAGCAGGAGCCGTGCAGGCGAAGGAAGAGCCCGCGGAGAAGGCGGCGGAAAGCCCCGTGGTGGAAGCGGCCGACACCGTTGGATCCACGCCCGCCGAGCCTGCGCCGACAAAGATGGCCGGACGAGATTTGCCTCCGAAAGAGCCGACGGACGGCCTGACGGTGCGGGTTGAGAAATTGCAATCCGCCAAGGGCAGCGTCGATCCGTCCAAGGTGAAATTGCTGGCACCTTTTCCCGCGAAGCCGCTGGCCCAAGCTCCCGTGGGTTGGAAACTGGAGGCCGCCAACAACGCGCCGCCGTTTTTGCGCGAGGTTGAGATTTCCGAAGGTTCGAAAATCACCCTCACCATCCGCCCGCATTTGCTGGTCCCGGACGCCGATGGTGAAAACGCGTTTTCGATTCGCGAGACCGGTTACAACCACTCGCTGGGTTATCAGCAAACGGCCACCGTCGGTGCGATTCTCGCGAACTCGGTGCGCCAGCTTGACGACGATTCGAAACGCCTTGGTTCCGTCATTGAGAACTTGCAGCAGCTTTTGATTTCACTGCCCAAGCCG
Source organism: Akkermansiaceae bacterium (assembly GCA_031371445.1). Lineage (GTDB taxonomy): Bacteria > Verrucomicrobiota > Verrucomicrobiia > Verrucomicrobiales > Akkermansiaceae > Luteolibacter. The sequence goes on along the minus strand of JANMJQ010000081.1, from coordinate 11,102 downwards.
GAACTTGTCCCTGTGAAGGAAGCTCCGGAGCCTGCCCAACCCATCAAACCGGGCCGAAAGAAATGAAGCCAACTGTCCCCATCCTCTGCGGCGCGGCCCTTGCCGCCATGTGCACGGCGGTCGTCGGCCATTGGTGGTCGGTGCGGCAATTCGTTGCCGCGATCGATGCGGGTGTTCCGGTTGCCAGGGAAGTACGCGCTCCCGCCCCCGCGCCGAAGCCTGCGGAATCCCTTCCGGTCCCGCTCGCCAAATTGCAAGCCGCGGCACCGGTGGCTGCGATGGATCCCGCCCAAAAGGAATTTTTCGAAACCCTCACCCGCACCGTCAAGGATCTCCAAAACCAGAACCGCAATCTCATCGATCAACTGGGGGAAACCAACCGCGAGATCTACAACATGCAGTTCCGCCTGGATACCGTGTCGGACAAATTCCGGCCGATGCCGGTGAACGACGATCGCCCGGATACGACCTTGGATGACGATGAGGGTTCCGGCGTGCTGCCACCACGGGCCGAGCCGATTTTTCCACCCGCCCACGATTGAACAAAATCCGATGGGGGCCCTTGCCGAAGGCAACAAGCGCGGCTAACAGTTGCGTGAAATGAATTTCAAATTCGCGCTGCTATTTCTGTTAGGAATTCTGCCTGTTGCGGCCTTCGAACTGCCAGCCGACTGTAGCCAATGCGTGGTAGGCACGGCGTCGGATTGGAACAGCTCGTCGGTGACGCTCAGGCTTTATGAAAAAAGCGGCCGCGACTGGAAAGCCCTCGGCGAACCGTGGAAGGCGCGGCTCGGTTCGAGCGGTCTGGTGTGGGGCAACGGAATTCATCCGGTGCCACCTAGAGCTGTGACGAAAAAAGAGGCGGATGGCCGCTCGCCTGCTGGCGTGTTTCGCATCGGCGGAGCATGGGGCGACGCGCCATCGATCCAAAAACGTAACAGCCAATATTACCGGCAGGTGACATCGCGCGACCTGTGGGTCGAGGATCCGGCATCGCCCGACTACAACAAGAACGTCATCCTCGATCACGAACCGGCCACCGCATGGGAGAAAAAGCAGCAGATGCGCCAGAACGATCCCGCGCACGCCTTGAAACTTTTCATCGCCCACAACGCACCGCCCCACGCGAAGCCCAACGCGGGCTCCTCGATCTTCTTCCACATCTGGCGCGCCGACGGTGCCAAGGCCACCGCGGGTTGCACGTCGATGGAAAAGTCAAAGTTGCAATGGATGATCGCACAGATGGATCCATCGCGCCATCCGATCTATGTGCTTCTGACGAAAGCCGATTACGAAAAGAACAAGGGGCCGTGGAAGTTGCCGTAAGCTAATTTCTAACAACCTTCACCTTGGTGTCAGCGGGTCGTCCATGGTCGTCGATCGCACGGAGTTCATAATTTCCCGCAAGGGGTTTCCACGGCAGGGAATCGTTTGAGGAACAGCTTCCGAGAAACGCGTCGTTGCAAAACCAATAGAGTTTCTGGACACCGGATGTCGCGCGGGCCTTGAGCTGGATTTCGGAATCGGTGGCAGCTCCTCCGATTTGATAAGTCCGTCCGGCAAGTGGTGAAATGATCCGCGGCGCGTCGCCATGATCGAGACCGGCCAAAGTGTCCGTGCCATTTTCCGGATCCGGCAGGGGACGGCGGGGGAGGCCGGCTTTGCGGAAAAGTTCGAGCATGTCGGGTGGCCAGAATTCATGGATTTCACGCCGCAATCCCGGCCGGCCGTCATCGTGGCCGACGCGTTTGTGGGTATCGGCATCGACGAGGATTTCGCGGTGAAGTTGGCACATCGAAATGGGTGAAACTCCGGGGATGAACCAACCGCTGGTGGTTTGCCGGCACCATGGCCCCGGCAGTTCGCCCGAGGTTGCGCATAGCTCCACCTGCCGCACTCCATCGGGTGGAATGATGTCTCTAACAGGTAGTCTCAGCCTTGCGAATAAGTCGAACAACAAGGGCGCTGCGCAGCGGCGGGCAACCAGCGCGTTGTTGCCGCGGCCGTTGAAATTTCCGAGCCACACGACGAGCACGTAATCGCCGCGGACACCGACGGCCCATGCATCACGGAAGCCATGCGAGGTTCCTGTTTTCCATGCAACCGTTGGATCGTTCCTGGCGAAATCGAATCCGCTTCCACCGCGCAACATGTCGAGTACGAGGAAGCGGGCCTGCGGCGAAAGCAAAGGCCGTGAGGATGGCGCGGAAGCGGATGCTGTCGAAAAAACCAAGGGCCGCGGTTGGCCATCGTCAGCGAGGGAGGCGTAGAGGCCGGCCAGTTGAACCGGAGATATGCCAAAGCCGCCGAGCGTCAACGAGAGCCCATAGTAGTCCGCGGGTTTCGGCAGATTCACGCCGCCGCTTTTCAACAAACCATAGAGTCCGTCACCTGCCAGCCGGTTGGCGAGAGCGACGGCGGGAATGTTGCGGCTTCTGGTGAGCGCATCGTTGGCATGGATCGGTCCCATGAATTCACCTTCGAAGTTTTCCGGATTGTAATCATGGAAAACCATCGGGCCGTCGGTGAGCAACGAGCGCGGATGAATGAGTCCCTGGTCGAGCGCGAGGCCATAAACGAAAGGCTTCACCGCGGAGCCCGGCGATCGTTGCGCGCGCAGTCCATCGACCATGCCGAGGATGTTCCGGTCGTTGTAATTGGCGGAACCCACGTATGCCAGCACCTCGCGGGAAGGAGCGTGCACGAGGATCGCGCAGGCATTGTTGATTCCCTGATCGCGGGTGTGGTCCAGGTGGGTTTCGATGCCACGCTCGATCTCCTGTTGAAGCCCGAGATCGAGCGTGCCGGTGATGGAACCAGCGGCGGCCGATTGCATCACCCATCGGCAGAAATGTGGTGCTTCGTGCGCGGGAGGCCCAGACGGAACAAGGGTGAAATCCGCCGCGAGGGGATCGATGCGTTGTCCCGATTCCCGCCGCAGTATTTCTGTTAGACGCTGCTGTGCAGCGGCGATTCGCACGGCATCGCGGAGAGATCCGGGATGCCGAGTGGACGGACTTTGCGGAATGACGCTAAGCGCGATTGCCTCACGGCGGGTCACCTGCGAGGCATCGCGTCCGCACCAAAGGCGGGCAGCCGCGCCCGCGCCTTCGACATTGCCGCCGTAGGGAGCGAGATTGAAATACGCTTCAAGAATTTCATCCTTCGAATAGTGCCTCTCGAGTTGGATGGCGCGGAAAATCTGCGAAAGCTTGCCGGAGACCGAGCGTGTTTCCATCTGCCAGCGAAGTCTCGCCACTTGCATGGTCAAGGTCGATGCTCCGCCCGCCGGATGACCGGTGATGGAGCCCCACGCGGCACGGGCGAGAGCGATCGGGTTCACTCCAGGGTGCCATCGGAACCAGCGATCTTCTTTCGCCAACGTCGCCTCGATCCAAGCCGGACTGATATCGGCAAGCGATGTCCGCAACCGGTAGCGACCGTCGGCGGTTGTGGATAGATGAAGTATCGTTCCATGGCGATCCACCACCATGCGTGACCAACCCATGTCGCGCCGGTAGATTTCCGGACGTGGCAACAAGCTCCAGATGGCAAGGAGGATGCAAAAAATCCCGATGCCGATGACGAGCAACCGCCGCCACCGGGATTTACAGCGTAGGATGAAGTTCATTTCGCGGGAGCGATTTCAATGCGACCGGGAGCTGAAACCCCATGCAGGCCGCGGTCATACATGTCTTCGGCCAGGGCGGCGGGAACGGCGAACGAGCCCGCGCAGATTGCTTTCATGCGATATTTCACCGACCACTCGGCGTTGGCATCGAGGCCGAGGAAGAACAAGGTCCGGTCCTCGCGCAGTTCGGCGAAATTAGTGCCCGGCACCGTGTCGGCTCCGGATTTCAAATCGCCTGCCAGCACTTCAAAACCAGCCGGCAGCAAATCGACGACCGCGAGATTTGACAGCGCCTTTCCGGACACGTTCCGAAGCCGCAACACGACGTCCACCGGATCGCCGGGCCGCAACGGTTCGTCCTTGTGAAGCGGGGTGATCTCCCTCGCGATTTCCAAACCGCTGCGCTCCGGACCGGATGGCTTGCCGGAATCGTAGCCTTGTTCGACGACCTGATAGAACGCGCCGATGTCGCCACTTCCATTCTGCTTCCGATCGAAACGCAAGGCGCTCGTCAAGGCGGTGAAATCTGCACGGATGATGCCTCGTGATGGTCCTGCAAGCGGTTGGGGTGTTGGATTTCCATTCACGATTCCGAGAATGGAAACTTCGACGCCGGTGCTTCGCGCGAGGTCGCTATAAGCTTTTAACGCCAGAGTCATGTAGGAACATGCAAGCGTGTTGAAGCTCTGGTCGCGCAGCGGTTTCATGATGGGTTCCAGCGCATCGATGCCGAACTTCTTCGCCCGGTCCGGGAAATGGCGGCACTGGATGTAAAAAATTTCCAGGTCCTCCATCATCGGGGTGCGGTAATAATTCCTCAGCTCGGGCTTGGCGGCAGATTTGGTCCGAATTTTCAAACAGGCGTCTAACAGATCATTCGCCTCGCCGTCTTTCTTCAATAACATGTAAGTCGCCGCCATCCACGCGGCGGTGGAGCTGCCTTCCCACTGGTTTTTGAAATGCGATGTCAGCGTGTCGCGCAGGTTCAGTAATTGCGGCGCAGGATTGCTGCCGTTACGGGCCAGCAGATAGATGGCATAGGCTTGCATTTCAGCATCCTCAAGATCGCCGGTATTCGCCCGGGCGGTGCGGGACGCGTATTTCAACGCGCCTTGCATCAGTTCTTCCGGCACCGCATGCCCCAGTAATTTCGCCTCGCTGAGGAAATGCAGGACATAGAGCGAATGGAATTCAAAGTCCGACGACGAACCCGCATACCAATATCCAAAACCACCGTCGGCCCGTTGGCGTGCGGCGAGCTGGGCGATGCCCGAGCGCACGGCTTCAGCGGCATCTTTGGGCGATAGGCCGAAGTCCGCTTCAGTCGATGCGATGAGCTTCACCATCGCACGGCTGGTGATTTGCTCCGAACAACCGTAAGGATACTGGCGGACATAAGCTTCCAAGCCACTGGCCAGTCCGAGAGGAACGATGCTCGCGGTGGCCTGGGCATGCCGGAACTGCGGGTAAAGCGTGCGTTTCACCTTTTCCGTAGTCGATCCGGTGCGAAACCAGCCCGTCGTCACGCTGGTCAAATGATGGCTCGCGGGGCGGACGCTAAGGGTCGTCGAACGATGCACTGTTTCGCCACCACCGCTTGCTTCGAAACGCAGTTCCGCGGCGCCGAGTTGATCTTTTGCCTTGAGACGGAAATGCACCACGCCTTCCTTGCCGTTTTCAAGCGGCAGCGGAACCGATGGCTCGCCGATCAATTCGAGTTGTTCAGAAGGGCTGATGTTGATGGCGATCGGGCTCACGCCATCGGCTGTCAGATGATTGAACACCGAGACCGAAACTTCGAATTCATCACCCGGTGTGACGAACAAGGGAGCGTTCGGTTGAAGGATGATTGGAGCTTTCACCAAGGTTGCAGATTCCACCGCACCGATCCCTTCCGCCTGGCAACCGACGGCCATAACGTGGAGATTGCCGTTGAAATAGTCGGGCACGTTCCATGTCACTTCCTTGCGCTGGGGACCTGCTTCAATGATGCCGGACCAGAAAACTACCGGCGGTTCCTGGCGGCGCTTGAAGGGATTGAGATGCAGCGAGAGCGCGGAATCTCCATCACCACCGAACGCGGGCGCGGATTTGAGGAAGCGATATTCCGGCAGTAACAAATCGAGCCATTGCTGGGTCCGCACTTCGAGGGCTTGTTTGCGCAGGAAATAATCCAACGGCAACGGCAGCTTGTAGGCGGTGATTTGGTGAATCCCCTCGTCAACCGCATACACCACCAGCCGCGCGGGCTTGTTGGAGGTGATGCCGAAATGTGCTTCGGAACCGGGGCGAACCTCATGTGGAGCATCGAGTTGGAAGGTCAGCTTCTTTCCGACCGACATCACCCGCAGCGGAGCGGCGGCATAGCTCAATGGATTATGAAACACCTCCGGCGATGAAGTGCCGCGCAGGAAGGCGGCGTTGATATAATAAGTGCCCTCGGCATCCGCAGGGATTTTAAAGCGAACGCTGGTGCTCTTGGTTTCCGTTTTGAACCATTGCGAAGTGAGGACTTTCTCGCGCTCCAGGGTGACAAGCCCCGCTCCGAAATAGGGAGCTGTTAGAAAAACTTCGATTTCCTCACCGGGCATGACTTCGCTTTTCGAAAGCTGCAATTGCAACTCCGCTTCACGTTCGAGCGTTGCGCTTTCATCGCCCTTGCCAACGATTTCAAATGGCACCGCGCAATGGACCACGTTGTCGGCATCGACCATTTCCAAACGGAAGCGTCCGGGCTTGTCCGTGGGGATTTTCAATTCCGTGGTGGTTGCGGGCAGGGCAAATGCTTCGCTGGAAATCTGCCGTTCCTTGGCCGTGGACACGTAGGCGTAGTTGCCGTTATCGAGCTTGGTGAGGACCGAGACCTGGCGGATTTCGATGATGCGGCGCTGCAGATTTTCGAGGGCGAGGGGTTTCAAGTCCCGGCCCACGGCGATGATGCTGATTGAGCGTCCGCTATCCTTCGAAATGGATTCAAGATCTCCGTCCGCCTTCCAGCCGATGACCGAGTCATACGGCGAAACGAGGCATGTCATCGCGTTTCGCACGCTGCGTCCGCCTTCGCGTTCGAAGGCTTCGGTTAGAATGGCCAAGCGGAACGACGCGTCCTTCAACGTATCGAGCGGAAGCTTGAATGTCGCGATTCCGTTTTCGTCGGTCTGCAGGTTACCGAGCTCGATGGTGCGGCCCGCCTTGGATTTCGACTCATCGGCCGCGCGGTCATAGAACGAATAGCCCGGCCACTCGGGAAATCCGAAGTCCGCGGGTGATAGTTCGAGATTCATGGTGACCCTTCGATCGGCGGCCGCTTCACCGAAGAGCGACTGCACCGAAACCTCGGCGTCGGTTGCCTTGCAATCGAGCCAGCCCGCCGGTGGTGTGGGGTCGATGCGGGTCGCGACTTTCATGCGGTCCGGCTGGAACTCCTCCACTCTAACAGCCGCGCGGCCGAGACGGAAAAGCACTTGGCCATCGGCATCCAGAACGTTCACCGAGATTTCATGAACCCCAAGTGCGGCGGCTTCGGACAGTGGGAAATCGCAGGTGAAAAAGCCATCATACGGCAGACGTGTTGTCTGGTGTCCAACATCGCGTCCTTGGGAATCAGTGAGTAAAATCGAGAGTGGCAGCCCTTCCAAAACCGGCTGCCAATCGCGGCGGCGCGTGATGAATCCGGCATGCACCGTGTCGCCCGGACGATAGACGCCGCGCTCCGTGAAAACAAAGGCCTCGATCGCCTTGATGCGCGACGCGAGCACTCCGCCGATGTCGAAGCGGGAAAAGTCCATCGCAGGAAGCCGTCGTTCGTTGAATGGCAGGAACGAGGTGTCGCCATCCTTGGATGCGAGCACTGCCACCGGTTTGCGCTCGCCATCAAGACCATCGAGCGGGGAAAGCCGGGCATGGCCGTTGGTATCCGTTTTCGCCGTTTCCAGAATGTTGCCGTTGCGGGCGAGTGCCTTGATCTCCACATCAGCAACCGGTTGTCCGGCGCCAAGCGACATCACGAACACATCGCGCGAATTATCCGCGGCAGCTTTCACCAGCATGCCGAGATCGGTTGCCATGATAAATCGTTCCGAGGTGGTTCCTTCCGCGCGCTGCCAGCCATCGTTCGGCTGCGCGTCTTCGTATTCATACCAGGCATTGCGCGGCTCTTCCTCGTCGTCATCACTGGTCTCACTGGGGGGCTCGATGCGGGAATAGATGTCAGTGCCTGGATTTGCCGGCGGATTTTCCTTCACCGGTTCCACGGTGACCATGAACACCCCGCGGCCGCCGGGCAGTTGGTCGGGTGTGGTTAGTGGCGGTGCTTCCGAGATATCGATGACCGACTGCGTTGCCTGCCAATCGTTCTCATGCGGCACCGCGACGATCTTGCTCCAGCGCTGGACGATGCTGCCTTGCCCGAAGTCGCTCGAAAAGCGGGGCTCCGAAAACGAACCGTAGGTGAGCGATACGAGATGTTGGAATTGCGACACCGGCACCCGGCCAAGAGTGATCCGCAAGTGATCGACCGCGCGCGATTGGACGATGAGCTTCCGCTCGCCATCTAGAGCGAGGATATTGCCCTTTCCTAAAAGCCGCGTTTCTTTCGGAAATGGAGGGGCTGAAAGGGTTCTCTCGAAACGCGTGTTCGTTTCAAAACCGCCGGGCGATTTCACGCCTTCGCCGATCCGCAGGAACAGGCTGCCATCGGTCCGGGCCTGGACGAAGCGAAACGTATGTTCCTTCCCGATCGGCGCTTCGGTTTCGACCGGAATAAGCTCCACCTTGGAGGCGCTGCCCACGCGCTTGTCGAAGATCAAATTATGGAATTCATCGTACCAACCATCCACATGCCACCACATCCCGATACGGCTGGCGATCTCGGCGCTGTCGATGTCGAGATTGGTGCTGATGAAAACGAACTGCTGCGGCTCGCCCTCGTCGGTGCGGATCATGCGGGTTTCCGCGCCGGTAATGGTGAGGCCGCTGTATTTGTCCGGGACGCGGGTTTTCGCATCGACGTCTTTTTCAAGTGGCGTGCCAGCAAGGTTTGAAGCGATCCCGGCGGGAGCGATGAGTTTGACGAAGTCTTCCTTCATCGGCACCACGATCTGCCGGCTGCGGACGAAGAAGCGCCGCGCGGACAAGGGGTCGGCTTCGACTTTGAACAAGGGCGAGCCTGGCGTGAACACCGCGGTGCCACCGATGACCTCCATGCGGATTTTTTCCTGAAGCACATTCAGCGCGACCGGGTGGCTGAGTTTTAACTCCGCGACGAGCTGATAAACCGCGGGGTCTTTCGGACTGTTATAAAACGAAAAATCCCTGATCTCCGCCGCGAGTGCCGGGGTCGTTGTGGTGATGGTTTCCGTGTCGAGATGAATATCTTTCGCCAACGCCGAGGGTTTCAATTTCGCGGTCAACTTCACGCCGGGCGGCCAATGTGCGTCCGGTTGAAATTGAAGCGTCGAGCCGTCCAGCCACTTCCATTTTCCGGGCAGGGCGGGATCGAGGCTGACGGCGTCGCCCGCATCCTTGCCGATTTTTTCAAGCGGTGCGACAGGTGCTCCGGCGAAGGCAATGCGCAAGGGCGAGGGGCTGAGATCCTTGTCCGGGGCGCCAGTCGCAACGGCAGCCGGAGGTGAAATGCTGACTTCTACTTGTCGAACGACGTTGTGAGCGAACACGCGCGGTCGGTGCGACTCCCACCAGCGCCAGCTTTGCCAGCCGCCGACCGCCAGCGCGGCCACCGCCAAAACCGTGATCGCGGCCGCCCGCGGATGATTCCTCAGGGAGGCAAACAACGCCTGCAGGCGCCGGAAAAACCACGCCAGCCAAGGCGGGGCGGACCAGGACATGCGGCCAAATAAAAAGCCGGCCAGACGGCCGACTGTCGTGGACAAAACCCTAACAAAGGATGGGTACGTTTTCAATGTGGTGCTTCTATGCGAATCCGATTACGCATGAGGTCCCCCGGCGAACTTACATTATTTGAAAATATATTTTCAAAGGTTCGCGCCGCAGCCATCGACTCTCTCTCAGCCAATCATTTTTCATGAAAATCCCAACTCCACTCTTGTTTGCCGCCCTCGCGATTTCCCAAGCCTTGGCGGACTCACCATCCTCTCTCGCGGGCCACGATTTTTTCTATGCCGGCGAGGCGAAAACGCAGGACATGTATCTTGTCAAAAAGGGCGAAATCGTCTGGAGCTTCCACAACCCCGGCAGCCGCGGCGAGATCAGCGACGCGGTGATGCTTTCCAATGGCAGCGTTCTTTTCGCCCATCAGTTTGGCGTGACGCTCATCGACCCGGCTAAAAAGACGATCTGGAACTATGACGCGCCCGAAGGTTGTGAAACGCATACCGCGCAGCCCATCGGCAAAGAGCGCGTGCTTTATATCCAAAACGGTCCCGAGCCAAAATGCGTTGTCGCCAATATCGTCACCGGCAAAACCGAGCGGGAATTTCCGCTTGAGGTGGGCAATCCGAAAAGCACCCACGGCCAGTTCCGCCATGCCCGGCTGACCGCCGCGGGTACGCTGCTGGTCGCCCACATGGATATGGGCAAGGTCAGCGAATACGACGAGCACGGCAAGGAAGTCTGGACCACGTCATTTCCCGGAGTTTGGTCCGCGACGCGCCTCGCCAATGGCAATACCCTGATGGTCGCCACCAAACTCATTCGCGAGGTCAACACCAAGGGGGACAGCGTTTGGGAATGCAGCCCCGCCGATTTCCCTGATTTGGGGATCAAAAACTTCCAGCTCGCCACCCGCCTGCCCAATAGCAATACCCTGTTGAACAACTGGGTGAATTCATGGGACGGCCCCATCGATGCCGCCACCGCGCCGGCGCAGGCGATCGAGATCACACCGGAGAAAAAGATCGTCTGGACGCTCAAGGCCTGGATCGATCCCACGAACCTCGGCCCCGCCACTACGATCCAACTTCTCGACATGCCGGCGGACGTCGTCGACAGCCCCGCTGCGCCGGAGAGCGTGCATTTCGGCGAGATCCGTTAAACAGCTTTGGATTGCGATGGGAAGCGACAGCGCTACACCGCTTCCATGAGAGCTTCGTTTCGCGCTTGGTTCTTCTTCTCCGGGCCCTCCGTTATCTCCTGTTCGAAATCTTCAATTCCGAAAATAGCCCAGTCATTCATGGCTGGGTTCCAAGAGCGCCCGATTGGATCGGGTCCAGAGTCTATGCGCCCGAGAACACCAACGCGGCCTAACAATGAAGGGTGCGGCGAACGGCTCCGGCTGTCACGCTGGCTGCTCACTCCGCCACCGCCTTTCCGCCGCCACGGCAGCCAGTGCGCCAGCCTCCGCCGTCGCTGAGCTAGCCCGACTTTCGCTGTTAGATGGGTTTTAAGATCCGAATCGTTGAGATTGCGTTCATTTTTTCAAAAGGTCTCCACCACAGGCTTGGGAGTTCGGATTTCGGGCGGGGGTTGTGCGGGCAGGATGAAGCCGAGTTGG
>JANMJQ010000069.1:0-3332 GCA_031371445.1 Akkermansiaceae bacterium | reverse complement strand
GCGAGGTCCTCCAACTTCGACGGAAACTCATGAAGGTAATCCTTGCCTTCGCCCGGCCCAAGCGCGGGATGAAACAACAAGCACGAAAGCTCAACTCCCGGATCCCGCGAAAGGGCGTTGCGGAGAAAGCGGTATTCCCAGCGCGGCAATGTCTCCACTAACAGAACCCGGATTTTTTCCGGCCTGCCCGCGATGACGAACTTGCGCGAGTTGTTGGATGCCACGAGCTCGCCGTCGGCAACCGGCAGTGAGAGCTCCAGCGTTACCGGACCCTCTTTTTCCAAGCGCCACAAAATGGAATCATACGTTTCCGCATTCGGTGAAATCACGATATCCTTGGTCCGCTCATGGCCAGCTTCGTCGCGCAGTCTCGCGATGGTGCGCACCTGGCGGTCGAGCGAGGACCGGATCGTGAAGGGGATCTGCACGTTTTCACCGACGATCCCATAGGTCGGCGCGCTGGCGGAGAGCAAATCAAGATCGGGCAAACGCACTTTGCTGCCAACCGGAATGGTAAACATCGGCACCCCCCGCAGCCTCATCTTCTGCGCGGCCGCGACCGGCGGTTGGCCGAGATTGTAATCGCCGTCGCTCAGCATCACCACGGCCCGGAGGTTGTTTTCCTTGGCGAGCAAATCTGTTAGAGGCGAGTCGAGGTCGGTGCCTCCAACCACGGCTTGGTCGGTTGGTGGAGTGGCGAAGGGCAGCGTGATGATTTCGTTGGCACCCTTCGCTTCAAGCGGCTTCCACCAATCCGCGGCGAGCGCCTGCTTGACCCATTCCGCCCGTGAGACGATCGGCTGCTTTTTGGCCAAGTCCTTTGGCAACGGCGCGTCAATCGTGGTCATCGATTTCGAATCGTCCCACAAAATCGCGATCCGTGGCTTGCTGTGCGGATTGTTGGTGGTGAGCCATTCCGGTTGCCACAACAGCAGCACCACGATCAGTGCTGTTAGAAATCGCAATACTTCAAGCCCGGCGGTGAGCCTGGGATGCGGGCTTCGTTTGCATGACACCACACACAGCCAGCCGATCAGGATCAGGGCGATGATGCCGATCCAAAGCGTGACGGGAGTGGGACTGAGATGAAGCACTGGATTTTAACGATGAAATTCCAACAAAGAATCAGGAAGCGGCGGGCGCTTGGAACCGGTGGGTGGGAATTTCAGAACTGGGATTTGCCGTTTGTTTTTTTGGAAGGCAGAGAAGGGCTTCGGAGAGGAGGAAGAAGAGCATCGCCACCAGGAAGCCGCGCCACACGTCGCGTGAGAGGGATGAGTCGTCCGCCTGGCCGGCTTGATCGAGCAAGGTGTAGCCGGTGTCTTGCAGTGCTTCATCGAGCGAGTCACGGCCGATGATTTCCAGATCGTCTTCGGACAAGGGCCGGTTGACCGCCAGTTGCCGTTCACCCAAGCGGAAAATCCCCGCTTCATAGGCGGCGTTGGCAGGGTCGGGTACGCCCACATCATCGAGCCGCACGCGCGTTTCGCCGGGCAAGGTCTGGGCGGTATCGCTGCCCACGGTTGTTAGATACGAAGCGTCAAAGCGCTCGGCGCCCGCAGCCACGACCCGCTGCACGGCGGGCAGCAGGACATCGGCGTCGCCAAGGTTTGACCAGGTGTAATCCGGCAGCGAACCCGCGAACCAAGCGGTGCCATGATCGAATATGCGGCGATAGATGAAAGCCTCTCCATCTTCCCAACGCGCGAGCGGCGCGGCGTCTCCCTGCGGAATTTGCCGGCGGATGGCTTTCATCCGCTCACCGGGAACGGGTGTTCCTTCGATACCGTCGCGCAACGGGCCGTCCGAATGATTCCAATCCTTGAGGATGAAAAATTTCCCCGCCGGAGCATCGGAGGGTGGTGACCATTTCATGTCCAGAAATGCCGCATTGGAGGCGATCCCCGGTGGGAAGAAGAATACCTGCCCGCCGGATGTTAGAAAGCGGGTGACCGCTTCATAAGCCGGTCCTTCGGGAAACGGTGCCGCCCACAGGATGGCGGCGATGTCGGTGGTGGGGGTGGCTGCCATCATCGCTGGATCGATTCGCTGCGCGGATTGGTTGGCGAAGCCGGGAGGCGCGGCCGCAAGTGTTAGATAATCGGCGGCCTCACCGGCGGCTGCCACCACCAGCGACTTCACCGGACGCGCCGGGCCATACGCGAAGAAGGCGGCGTTGTCGCGGACATTGCCATCGACCGGAATGGTGAGCCAGCCGTAACCCGACGTGCTGTCGGCGCGGATGGCCACACGCTTTTGAAAACGCAGCGACTGTCCCGGAAGTGTTAGATTGGTGGTCGTCCGCGCGCCATCGAGGTTGACGGTCAGTGGCACGCTGGCGGTGCCATGGGCCTCAACGCCGCGCGTGACTTCGAGATCGAGCAGCATTTCCTCGCCGGACCGTCGCGCCCCCAGCAGCCGGAGTGCGGTGTTGGCCGCCGTGGGACCGGTCAGGGACAAGACCCGGATCGCGGGCTTGCGCGCCAAGGTTGCGACGCTGGCACGGGCGCTTGCCCAGCGCTCGTCGTCGGGACGCCAATTGGATTTTTGCAAATCGGAAGCCAGCCAGATCTCGGAACGACCCGGAACATCGGCCAGATATTCCGCGGCCTTCCCAAGCAAGGTCGGGAAATCCGCGGCCGTGTCGGTTGCGCCGGTGGATGAAAGTTCCGCCAGCGCGTCCGGTGATGGAACCTCCTGGGGATTGCCGCTTGCGCTATCGATCAATACCAATCGCGCGCCACCGAGATGAGCCATTGCCTCGCGCGTTTTTGCAATGACTAGCTGCCGCCGCGGATCCAAGCCGTCGCCGGGTCTTGTTTCCATCGATGCAGATCGATCTAACAGCAGGACCACGGTATCGATCGATCCGCCGCCCCAGCCGATGAGGCCGGACACAATCGGCTTCGCGGCAGCGAACACCAGCGCCGCGATCGCGAGCGTCCGGCAGGTCAGGATGAGGATATGCCGCAGCTTCTTCTTGCCCCGTGCTTCGCGCGTTGCCTTCAGCAAAAACTGCATCGCCGCCCACTGGATCGTCTTGTGGCGACGGCGGTTGAGAAGATGGATCGCTACCGGGACTGCCGCAGCGAGCAGACACCAAAGCAACAATGGATTGAGAAAGAGCATGGGTGATTGGATTTACCGCAAAGACGCTGAGGTCGCAAAGTGCCGCGTAGAGGATGCAAGGGGGATTGGCATTTGAGAGAAATGCTGGCTACGGGAAGGTTTCCTCGCCGACGTGTTGGGAAAAGTCCATGGACTCGTGAAGAATGCGGGCAATTTCCACGCAGCCGCCACTCACTCGATAAAAGATCAGGTGTTTGGCGATG
>JANMJQ010000029.1:0-4946 GCA_031371445.1 Akkermansiaceae bacterium | reverse complement strand
TTCTGCGCTTCCACGGTATCCATGCTGACACCGTAGATTTTCACGCCCTTTTCCGTGAGCTTCTCATAGGAATCGCGAAGACTGCAGGCTTGTTTGGTGCAGCCCGGGGTGTCGGCCTTGGGATAGAAATAGACCAGCGTGTAACCTTTGGCGCCCGCTTCAGCCAGTTTTACGGTGGCACCGTCCTGGTTCGTCTGCTCCACTGCGGGGAGGGCCGCGCCTTGGGCTAGGGGTTCCGCCGCCATCGCTTGGCTTGCGAACAAACTGGTTGAAACAGCGGAGAAGATCTTGGCGATGTTGTTCATAGACTCCGAAGTTTCACACGGAATGCTGAAATAACAACCATCGGTTGCGCGCCGGCGGTTTGCCATCGGACCACCACAACCTGCCCTCTGGTTCCGGGAAATGTTGTCTTGAAACCGCCCCCCTGGCGGAACCATGGTGTCCGTAGGTCATGCCGAAAGCTGGAGCGGAACACGAAATCATCTATGAGGGGATCCCAGCGTCTCCAGGTATCGCCATCGCCCCGGTGCACGTCATCGCCCGCGGATTTTCGCCGCCGGATATTTATGAAATCCCTCCGGAGGATGTCGAGCGGGAGCAGGATCGGTTCCGCCAGGCCCTCGAAATCACCAAGCGCCAATTGATTGAGCTTCAGAGCCGTCTGGAGGATCTTTCGGGCAACAACGAGAGCGGCATCTTTGAAGCGCACGTGATGATCCTCGAGGACCGCGCGGTCGTTGAGCGGGTGCTTGCGGCAATTCCCAAGCGCCTTCAGAACGCGGAATACGCCTACTACGCCGTCATGCAAAACTTCCTCGAAGCGATGCGGCGGATTCCCGATCCCTATCTCCGTGAGCGGACCGCCGATATCGAGGATGTCGCGCAGCGGGTGTTGAGGAATTTCAGCAGCGAGGGCGAGCCGCGTCCGCAAGGTCCGGAAGACCGGCATATCCTCGTCGCCTACGATCTCGCGCCCTCTGACACGGCCTCGATGAACCGGCGCCATGTGCTGGGCTTTGCCACCGAGCAGGGCAGTGTCAATTCCCACACGGCCATCCTTGCCCGCGCTTTCGGAATTCCCGCGGTGGTCGGCCTCGATGGGGCGGTGATCGACATCATCGCGCTTTCCCCGGCGATTCTGGACGGCTACACCGGCACGCTGATTCTGCATCCGACCGCGGACACGCTGGAGCGTTATCGCAAGTTGACGCTGGCGAAGGAAAAGGTCCGCAGCTCGCTCGAGGCCATGCGCGGAGCCGCAACCGAGACCACCGATGGCCGGCCGCTGACGGTTTCGGCGAACATCGAGTTGGTGGAGGAAATGCCAGCGGTCAAACGCAGCGGGGCGAAAGGGATCGGCCTCTATCGCACGGAGTTCCTGCTGTTGAATGGCGAGGAAATGCCGGACGAAAACCAACAGGCGGCGATTTATTCGAAGGTCGCGCGCGAAATGGCTCCGCACCCTGTCATCATCCGGACCCTCGATGCCGGTGGTGACAAATTGCCGGTCGAGCCTCTAACAGATCCGGAGCCGAACCCGTTCCTGGGTTGGCGGGGCATCCGCGTTTCGCTGGCAAGGCCGGCGATGTTCCGCGAACAAATCCGTGCGGTTTTGCGCGCCAGCGCCTTTGGCAAAGTCTCGGTGATGTTCCCGATGATCTCCGGCCTGTCCGAAGTTATTCGCGGCAAGGAAATGGTGAAGCGGTGCATGGACGAGTTCGACAAGGAGGGGGTGGACTTCGATCACAAGCTCCCGGTTGGCATCATGATCGAGGTGCCGGCGGCTGCGATCTGTGCGGATATTCTGGCCGCGGAAGTGGACTTTTTCTCGATCGGCACCAACGACCTCATCCAATACACCGTCGCCGCAGACCGGGTGAATCCCCATGTGGCCGACCTTTATCGTCCGACCCATCCGGCGGTGATCCGGTTGATCAAGCGCACCATCGACGCCGCCACCGACAATGGGATCTGGACGGGCATTTGCGGTGAAATGGCGGGGGACATCCGCCTGACCCCGCTGCTGCTGGGGATGGGGGTCGAGGAGCTGTCGGTCGGCCCGCAACTGGTGCCACGGGTTGGCCAGGCGATCCGTTCGCTGAGTCACGCCGAGTGCGCGGCGATGTCGGACGAAGCGCTGAAAAATCCTCGCAGCCAGGGAATTCTCGATCTTTCCCTGGCCATCGCCCGCAAGCGTTACGCCGAATTGTTAGATTAATATTCCCCGGTTTGCAGGCGGGAAAATTCGCGCTAGCTTACCGCCATGATTCAGCAGGCTTCCCTCAATGTCAGGCGCGCTGGCGAACGCGGCCGTGCCAACCACGGCTGGCTCGATAGCTGGCACACGTTCTCCTTCGGCGATTACCACGACCCGGCGCACATGGGCTTCCGCTCGCTGCGGGTCATCAACGACGACCGCGTCGCCGGTGGCGGCGGATTTCCGACCCATCCGCACCGCGACATGGAGATATTTTCCTATGTGCTGGAGGGGCAGCTCGCGCACAAGGATTCGATGGGCAACAGCCGTGTGTTGAAACCGGGTGAAATCCAATTGATGCGCGCTGGCACCGGCGTCCTGCACTCGGAATTCAATCCATCGCCCACTGAGACCGCGCATTTTCTGCAAATATGGATCATGCCGGACAAGGGCAAGTTGCCACCTGGCTACAGCGAGTGGACACCCGCGCCAGGCCGTGAAAACGAGGTGAAAACCCTGGTGATCTCGGAGGATGGCCGCGACGGATCGGCGATGATCGCGCGGGATGCGTCCATCTACCTGCTCAAACTGAATGCCGGCTCCTCAACCCGTCATGATCTTGCTCCCGGCCGGGGGCTATGGCTGCATGTTGCCAAGGGAAATCTAACAGTGAATGGCATTGCTTGTTCCGCGGGCGATGCTGTGTCTTCCGAGGAAGCGGGTGAACTCGAAATTTCATCCGCCATCGATGGCACGGAGGCCATTCTATTCGATCTGGAATAAATCAAACCAACCAACCAATCATCCATATTATGAAATACCGATACCTTGGCCTTGCTGGCATCGCCCTGGCCGTTGCTGCCTGTGACAACCCCGCTGATAAAACCACCGATGCCAAGGTCTCCGCGCCCGTTGAGAAGGCATCTCTGTCAACCGAGGGTGGAACAAAATACGTTTTCACCTCCCACTCCGAAGTGAACTTCATCGCCTCCAAGATCACCAAAAGCCATCATGGTGGGTTCAAGAAATTCACCGGGCACTTCACGGTAAAAGATGGAGCTCCTGTAGGTAACGATCACAAGGTCGTCATCGACACCACTTCGGTGTGGGCTGATGACGAAAAGCTGACAGGCCACCTCAAAACGGCGGATTTCTTCGATGTCGAAAAATACCCGACATCCACTTTCGATGTGACCGATATCCACAAGGACACGGATACCGCCTACACGGTTGCCGGAAACTTCAGTTTGCACGGAAAGACCAAGAATATCAGCTTCCCTGCCACCGTGACATTAACAGGGGATGCGGTGATGATCCACGCGACCTTCGATATCAACCGGAAGGACTTCGACATCGTTTATCCGGGCAAGGCCGAGGATTTGATCCGCGATAATGTGGTCATTGAACTGAAGCTCGAAGCCAAACCTGCAACCTGAACACCCTATTATGAACAAACCACGCATTCTTGCTTTCGGAGGCAGCCTTCGCAAAGATTCCTTCAATCAAAAACTCGCCACCATCGCCGCCGGCTATGCCCGCGAGGCGGGCGCCGAAGTGACCTTGATCGCCTTGCACGATTTCCGCATGCCGATTTACGACGCCGATCTGGAAGAGTCCGAGGGCATGCCGGAAAATGGCGCGAAACTGAAAGCACTGTTCGCAAACCATGACGGGTTGCTCATTGCCTCGCCGGAATATAACAGTGGCATCACCGCGGCGTTGAAGAACGCGATCGACTGGGTTTCGCGGGTGACATCGCCGGACGAGAAGCCGTTGTCGGTATTCACCGGCAAGACCGCTGCGATCGTTTCCGCTTCGCCGGGAGGATATGGAGGTTCGCGCAGCCTTGCCCAGCTTAGGCCTTTGCTGGAGAACATTCATGTGACTGTCGTGAAGGAGCAGCTCTCGGTTGCGAAGGCGAACGAGGCGTTTAACGACCAAGACCGTCTCAAGGATCCGAAGCACGACGCGGAACTCGCAGCGGTGTGCCAGGCGTTGGTCGCAAAGCTTAAAGAGGCGTGATCCATTGAAAACCCACAGCGTCACGATCGGTTATCTGCTCTGGATCTTCGTCTTCACCGGAGCTCATCGGTTCTAACAAAACATCGCTTCCAATCCCGCCACATCGTCAAGGATCGCATCCGGCTGGAATTCGACCAATCGTTCGTGATCATGAAAGCCCCAGTTCACGGCGATGGCACGCATGCCGGCGTTGCGTGCTGTTTCCATATCTACCGTGGAGTCGCCGATGAGCGCGCAGTCCGCCACTTCGCGTCCGAGCATTTTAGCGATTTCCAGTGCCCCCGCAGGATCGGGCTTGTGGGGGATGCCGTCCCGCTGGCCGAGCACCGCGCTGAAGTGAACCTTCGGGAATAAATATTTCACAATCGACTCGGTGAAACCATGCGGTTTGTTGGATAGCACTGCCAACGGGTAACCACGGCTTTGCAGGGTTTCCAACATCGCGGGGATGCCGTGAAAGACCTCAGTGCCGGTTTTCCAGTGACTGTCGTAATGCGCTTTGAAAGCGAGTTCGGCGGTCGCGAGATCCTGCCTGCTGGTGCCCCTCGGTGCGCCGCGTTCGATCAAGATCCGCGCGCCGTTACCGATGAAGTTCCTGACGCGGTCGGGTAGGTGCACCGGAAAGCCCGCCGACTCCATGGCATGGTTCAACGAATCGGCAATGCCCTTCAGCGAATCGACCAGCGTTCCGTCGAGGTCAAAAATCAAACCCGGTTTCACGGCC
>JANMJQ010000002.1:0-28645 GCA_031371445.1 Akkermansiaceae bacterium | reverse complement strand
TTCGACCGACTTCGGTTTGGCGATGGTTGGCAACAAGGCTGCCTTCGGCGTGGGTAAAAACGATTTCACCATCCTCTCCAGCGGAGCGATCAATGACGGCGCGTGGCATCACCTCGCGGCGACTTTGAACACCACGACGGGCGCGATGACCTTATATGTCGACGGGGTAGTTCAGGCGACGGGAACAGGACCAACGGGGGCGCGCCTGGGACCGGGATCGTTTCGACTCGGCAGCATCGCGGGCGTGACGGGCTATTTCAACGGCAGCATGGATGAGGTGAGAATCTATGGCAAAATTTTGAATCAGACCGAGGTCTCGCGATTGGCCACCGTCGGCAACACCCAGGTGGCGAGATATGGATTTGAGGGAAATCTGCAGGACGCGAGCAATCACTCGAACCATGGCGATCCGATGTTCACCACTTATACGACCGGCAAGGTAGGTGCCAATGCCATTCAACTCAACGGCACCAATGGCTATGTCAAACTGCCGGCGTCGGCAAGCATGGATTTCACCGTTGCGTTTTGGGTTAAAACCACTGTTACCGCAGGGACGGGGCAATGGTATCAAGGCATGTCCATGATCGATTCGGACGTGCCCGGCATCGCCAACGATTGGGGTATCTCTTTGGTGGGCGCTAAGGCCGGCTTCGGCATGGGTGACGCCGGAGCGGGATTCACCCTTCTTTCGACCACATCCATCAATGACGGGACATGGCATCATGTCGCGATGACACGTGTGAATTCGAGCGGGGCGATGAAGGTCTATGTCGATGGATCATTGCAAGCATCGGGCACCGGCTCAACCGCGCTGCGTAATGCCCCGCATGGCATCCGCATGGGCAGCACCTTGTTTGGTGGAACTTATTTCAACGGTGCCATCGATGATTTGCGGATCTTCAACTATGCGTTGCCCGCGCCGCAAGTTGCTTCACTGGTTGCCCCCACGCTCCCCGCGACATGGACCGCGGCCGACATCGGCAATCCCGGCAGTGATGGCTATACCGGCTATGCCGCCACTGGTGGTGGCGTTTTCAATACGGTCGGTGGTGGAAATATTTCAGGCACTTCCGATCAGTTCCAACTCATCTCCACCAATGCCAGCGGCGACCGAACGGTCTTGGTCCGCGTCACCGGCACCGCCGCGAATGTGGATGGCACGGCCAACGCCAATGCCAGGACCGGATTGATGTTCCGCGATTCATCGGCGGCCAATGCACCATTTGCCGCGATTTATCTGCAGAATGGCGTTGTTCGTTTCATGGGACGCGGCACTGCAGGAGGAGCTGCCACCGTGAATGGGTCAGCCAACGTGGCGGCGCCGTGTTGGCTCAAGTTGGTTCGCATTGGCAACAGCTTCAGCGGATTCTATGCGACCACCACTGGTAGTCCCGCTGTCACCGATTGGATGCCGCTTTACTCGACGACAATGACAATGGCGGCCAACGCCCTGGCGGGTATCACAACCACTTCGGAAGATCCGCTGAGGGCTTCGGCGGCCGTGTTGAGCGATGTTTCGGTGGCCCCGCCAATCGCCAGCGACCTGTGGCGGCAACTGAGCTTTGGATCGATCCTCTATACCGGCAATTTCGCTGACTCCGCCGACCCCGACCAGGACGGCGTCACCAACATTTTCGAAAGGGCGTATGGAACGAATCCACTTGGCTCCACTCCCGCGGCTGACCGGCCCTCATGCACGAAGTCCGGCGCCGACCTGGTCCTTGCCTACACACGCAGCCTCGCTGCGACGGATCTGCAATACCAGGCGCTTTGGAGCAACAATCTAACATCATGGTCTGAAACGGGGGTGATCGATACGCTGGTTTCGACTACGGCCACCACCGAAAAGCGTGAAGCAAAAATTCCGATCAGCACCCTTGGTGGAAACAAAGGATATCTGCGCCTTCGCGTGAAATAGAATTCATCGATGTCTGTTAGATTGTCCCACGGAATTGCATCATGCCCCGGTCAATTCACGCGTCACAACCTGGAAAGAATCCAAGGCATGCAAACTGAATACGGTGGTTAGGGCGCAGTCGCTGGCATCCCTTCCCATGGCCATCGGTATCATGCCGATGCGCCTGCTATTGTGCCGTGGATCAAAGGAATACCACTCGCCACCGACATAGGCCTCGAACCAGGCGCTGAAATCCATCGGTGCCGGATCGATCGGCACACCGATGTCGCCAAGATAGCCCGTGGCGTAGCGCGCGGGAATGTTCAGACAGCGGCAGAGTGTGATGGCAAGGTGCGTGAAATCACGGCAAACGCCGGTCTTCTCGCGCAGAGATTCAAGGGCCGTTCTGTTAGACCGTGCGCGCATATAATCGAATTCCAAACTTCCATGTACGAAATCGCAGATCGCCTGGACCCTGTTCCATCCTCCCTGAATGCCACCAAACTGGTTCCATGCCAGATTCAACAGTTCGCTGTCCGCGTCGCAGTAGCGGCTGGGTTGGATGAACGGCAGGGTGTGCAAGGGCAGGTCCCGCACGTCGGTGTATTCCGTTTCGGGGGCGATGGCATTCAGTTCGCCCGAATCGCGGATGACAGCGTGATTGGTAAAGCGGATGAGTCCTGATGGAACCGAAATCCGTCCGCAGCGGTTGCCAAACAGGTCATAGTATTCACACACCGACACATTCGGTTCCACCCTCACCATCTCAGGAGCCACGAGATCAGCTTCGCGGGAAGGATGCACCCGCAACTCAAAGAGGATCGCTGTTGGCGTGGCGACCCGCAGCGCGATGTCATAACCAATTTCAATCAACATGGCTTTGGGTGAGTTTGAACAGCGAGCAAAGCAGCAGGCGTGATCCTGTTAACAGCGCGTTTTCATCGACGTCGAATGTCGGCGTGTGCAAGGGAGTGATTTCACGGCCATCATATTTGACGCCAAGGCGCATCATGCAGCCGGGTATTTGCTGCTGGTAGTCCGCGAAATCCTCCGCACCCAGGCTGGGCGCGCCGGTGGTGATGACCGAGGATTCGCCAACCACTTGTTTTGCTGCGGTGATGCAGGCACCGGTGATTTCAGCATCGTTGACCACGCTTGGAATCCTTCGATCGAAGGCAGGCACAATCATGGCTCCGAAACTCTCGCCAATCCCTTTGCAAATCCGTTCCATGACATCACGCGCTTCGATCGCCGCCGTTCCGTCAAGAGCACGGATCGTTCCGCCCAACTGTGCGGTGTCAGGAATCACATTCGATGCGTGGCCCGCATGGACTTGGCAAATGCTCACGACAACCGGTTTTCTTGAATCGATATGCCTGGGAATGGCCTGATAGATTTGCGTGATCAACGCGGCAGAAACAGCCACAGGATCGATCGTTAGATGGGGCCGCGCCGCATGACCACCGCGACCATGGACCGTGATCCGGAAGTCCTGGCAGCTCGCGCTCTGCGGGCCCGCCACGGCCGCGACATTGCCTGCGGCGAGATTGGGATCGACGTGAAGTGCGATGATCGAAGAGATGCCATCCAAGGCACCGTCTCCGATCATCCCCAGCGCGCCGTCACCGGCTTCTTCCGCCGGTTGGAAAATACCGCGGACGTTGATATCCACCTGGGCCCGCTTCAACGCGATCAAGGCGCCGAGCAACATGGCTGTGTGCGCGTCGTGGCCACAGGCATGCATCACTCCGGGGCATTGGGAAGCATGGGCAAATGCATTCTCCTCCAAGATCGGCAAGGCATCGCAATCGGCGCGCAGTCCGATCCGGGTGTGGGCAACTTTCGTTCCCAGATCGACAATCAAGCCGCGTTGGCCGCTTCCGAATCGCATCGGTATTCCTTCCGCCGCAAGCTGGCTGGCGACGTAGGCGGTCGTTTCAAGCTCGTGCAAACTGAGTTCCGGATGTTGATGAAGGTGCCGCCGGAACCCGATGATCCGCGGAGCAAGGCGCGCCAACTCTGTCTCTATCCGGTCCCATGTTGATGGGGACGAGATGGCAGGTTCGGAAGATGATGGTTGCCGATTCAAGGGTTCGTTCAACATGCAAAGAGTTCAACACCGCGCAACAAGCGAAACGGCATTTATGCTGGAATTTCCAATTATATCGAATTCATGCGCTGCACTTTCATGCCTACCACGCAGACGTCGTCATCGAAGGATTCGCGGTTTGAGAAGCCACGGACTTCATTAAGCACCTGCACGAAAAATTCCTCGGGCGGCAAGGAGGCGTGCCGGCTAACCGTTTCCTGAAGTTGTTCCTCGCTGAAGGACTCACCATCAGCGCCTTCCACTTCAAACAGACCGTCGGTGAAGAGCATCACAAGGTCACCTTCTTCCATCGGCGTGGTCGAGGTTGCGTAGGTGATCGATGGAAACAAGCCCAGCGCGGGTCCGCGGCGACCGACGCCCTGCAGTTTTTCCGCCGATTCATCGCCGGTTCTGAAATGAAGGGCGCATGGATGGCCGGCATTCGAGAAACGCATTTCGGCATTGGCCACATCGGCAACGACGTAGAAGCAGGTCGCAAACATTGTGGTATCGGCTTGCTTGAGGATGATGTTGAGGGCCTGGTTGATGCGTGTCAGCAGCTCGCCCGGGTCTGTCGTGGACCTGCCATACTCTTCGACCAGGCCGCGGATCATGCTGGTGATCAGGGCGGACCGGACACCATGGCCCATCACATCGCAGATCAACACGCCCACCGCATCTGCGCCAACGGGAAAAACGCTGAAGAAATCGCCACTGACATCCCCGGTGGGGAAATACAAACTGAGAAAGCGCAGGGCACTTTCGCGGTCCGACACATTGGGAGGGACCGTCGGAAATTCCCGCGGCAGCAGCGCGGCCTGTAATTCCCGCGCCATCCGCAGATCCTCGTGCATCTGCTCGTTCATCTCACTCAGTTCGCGGGTGCGCTCTCTGACACGTGTTTCAAGCTCAGCGTTGAGCATGACCAAAGCCTCTTGCGCGCGATTTCGCGCTTCCTCCGCGCGGTCGATGCGGCCCCCGACGTGGCGCGAGACATGGGTGACCATCCAAGTGATCGCCGCCGCGAAAACCAAGGCGCACATCGCGGAAACCACCGCCGGGTTGTTGCCTTCTTCGTTCATCAACAACGAGATCACCCATCCGTTGATCAGCGAGCCGATGACGATGATCGGCACGAAAGATCGGAGCAACAACGCCTTGGTGGAATTGCCCATTACCGTTTTCAAAGGCCAGGCCCCGCCGCCGGCCGCAGCCATGATACCGTTGCCGACCAGAAAAAAGCCGCAGGCCGTTGGCAGTGCGATCGGAATGATCGTGCCACCATACAAGAGAGGAGTTCCATACCAGTAGCCGACGAGAACGACCGCGCTGATGACCGTTGCCAACGCCGCGAGGGCGCATGCGGGTGTCCCACGGCTTGGCACTGTTAGAAAAACCAGCGCGCTCGCCACAAACATGAAGTTCAATGCCGTCAAAGGTGCCATCCGCCCCGTCGGAACAGCCCCGAAAAGACCGGGATAACGGACGAACCAGGCGTCGATTCCGAAATGATAGCCGCCGAGGATTTCGACAAATTTCGCGCATACCAACATCAGCACGACTCCCGCCAGCAAGCGGATCAAGCTGCGCATGCGAGAGCGTGACACATAAAGAATCAGGCCGGTGCCGATCAGCGAAAAACAGAGGGCCGTGCTGGGAGCCATCGGGATGTAGTTGGATCTCACGCTCGCGAGCAGCGGCATGGCCGAAATCCATCCGATGAAGGTCATCAAGCCAAACACCATCGCCAGCGCCGCGCAAACGAGCGGGATCACCCGGAACATGCGGCTTTGGCCCTCTTCCATACCTTTCACTTTGGCAAGGCCGCGGAATTTGTCGATGGGATTGCATCAACCGGGCCCGCAGGTTCAAGCGGCCTTGATTGTTAGGAAAATCAACGGAAAGATGCGTCCGTTCAAACTCCCATGCCCTCGCGCGGACGCCATCAAACCACTTCAAAGGAGTGCCAGCGGATCATGCGCAAAATAGAAGCGCTTGATGGGGTGGTGGCCGTCATCATTGGGGCGATGAGAGCAACGCCCGATATTGGTATTCACGTGCAGGAAAATCCATGTCCCCGCAAGGCGTTTCTTTGGCACAGGAATGGCTGGATATCGCAGGGGCATTGCTCGGGGATGATGGATGATTACTTGACGCGAACGACGAGAACGCGGCGGTCCAACATCATTTGCGCTTCGGTTCCGCTCGGATAAGCAGGATAACTTTCGCCGTAGCCGTGGGCGCTCAGCACGGTGGTGGGGATCATGTAGCGCTTCGTCAATTCCAGAAAGATCCGCTCGGCACGTTGGGCGGAAAGATTGAGATTCATATCGTCCGCGCCGTCGGTGCTGGTATGCCCTTCAATATCGAACATGGCACTGGGATCGGTTCTGAGAACTTCCTGTATAGCCGCTGCGGTCTGTTCCAACGCGGCGCGCGATTCGGAATCGAGCAACTCGGCTGTTTCTTTGATGAAGAGCACTGGGACCGTCACGTAAGGGAGCTCCCGGCCCTCAACGATCACGATATTGCGCTCCGTATTATAGACCCGCGGCCTGACGAGAGTAGTCGTTTCGGTGGTCTCGACCGCCCTGTCTGGAACAACCACCGCCGGATCGACGGGAATAAGCCGTGGCACAATGGAGAGCTGGCGGCGTGGGTCGAATGCGCCAGGGGCGACAGGTTTAACCACAACGGTTTCCTCGACCACCTTTTGGCCGGGTGAGACGGTTTCAGTCACCGTCTTTTCAACCACTCCGGGAACTACAGGTTGGGCCGATGCAATGTGGACGCTGGCGAGGATCAAAGGGCAATAAAGGTATGGCTTCATGGATACTCCTTTTGCACGAATCATGCCGCAGCCGCAGGGCGAGCTGTTCTTCGTAGGAATTCCGGTGAATAAGGCCTGTAGAGAGAAGCGGATTGAGAAATTTTCTTAATTGCCCTTCGGAAATGTCTGGCGCGAACGGGTGATGTGATCGGGCGTTGTGCGCGATAAGGGCTCAATTTACCACGCTTCGCAACTTCGTAACATCAATCGCCCTGGGCGGCTTTGAGCGCCGGATCGTCGAGGTCCAGGCGATACAACACCTGGTTGTAATCATAGCGCGGCGTCTTGTTTTTGTTGTCGGTGAACGAAGTGGTGTAAGTGCCCTCGAACATCAGCACCGGTTCGTCCGGCGAGGTGAGCTGCCAGTCGATCTGCACATTATAGAATGTATAGTTTTCATGGGTGAGCACTTTGATGGCGGGACCCCATGGGCCTTCGGGTTGCTTGGCTTCGCAGTACCAAACCTCGCCGAAGACCGACGGCTTGCCGAACTTCTGCTGAAAAACAAGGATCCAGCGCTTGCGGTAGTTGTTCCATGCGATCGCTCCCGATGCCACCGCGACATCACCGCCGCCCTCGGCGTTTTTGAAGGACTGTTGCGGATCGACGTGCTGCCATTGTGAGCGATCCTTCCATGCCTCGTAGGTCGCGGGACATTTGAAATTCGGTGGTCCATTGAAATAGAGCCATGCCTTTCCCTGCGCATCTTTCCAGATGGCCGGGTGCCCGTCGGGAAATACTTTCGGCGGTTGTGGGTCGGAGGGCGAGCGTTCCCACAAGGACGTCACGATATCGAAGCGCGAGGTTTTGTCATTCCACTCCGCGAGCGCGACCTCGCCGGCCTTCATCATGTCGGGAATTTTCGAACTCGTTCCCACAAGATGTTCCGCGCCGTTTTGGTCCGGCAGCGAAACGAAACCCGAAACCCAAACCGGCCCACTGCCTGGCATGGTTATCGTGCCGCGTGGCGCGCCTTTTTCATTGCGGACGTAATCATAGACGATCGCAGTGGGCGGCTTGGGAGAAATCAAGGGCTTGAGGCTCGAAGTGGCGACCGGCGTTTCAAAAATCCCCAGCGGATAGTTGGGAAGATTGGTGTCGCCCCACAACCAAACCAACTTGCCTTTGTAAATGGCCGTCTGGACAGTGTCTGAGCCGACGACTCCGCTTTCCTTCCAGTTTGCGAAACCTCCGAGCTTTTGGCTTTCCGCGAAAATCCCCGAACCTGTTAGACGGCCGAGCCGCTTGGCGATTTGCTTGCGCTCGATCTCGATCTTGAAAGTTCCACCAGGCTTCGGAGTGAAGCGAACGCCGCGGTTTCCGAAGCCATCGGCCTTCAGTTCGTAGCCATGCGAAAAAACACCGAGGTAGGTTTCGCGGTCCATGAAGTCGGGCAGGTCGAAGGCGACCACGCCCGCGTTGTCGGTGTAGAACGAAATGTCATTGGTCGTGGTGAGGCGGACCAACGGCACCGGCCAACCATTCGACTTGTCCACGACCTCGATCTTGCAGGGCTCGATCGCGAAGGCTTGCGAAAATGGGACACAAAGTAGAAGTAGGTAGATCCAGCGTAAATGGCTCATCGCGCCATTTACGGGGCTCGGTGGAGATTGTTTTCATGCAACCTTTCACATGGCCGGGCTCGATTAATTTCGTGCGATCGCGGATTATCCGGCCATGATCGCGCATGCCGTTCAGCCATTTCGGATTAGGAAGCGCGATTCTCCGCGCCATTCAAAAAGCCGGCTACACACGTCCGACCCCGGTGCAGGTGGCTGCCATTCCGAAGGTGATGCAAGGGGATGACCTGATCGCGATCGCCCAAACCGGAACCGGCAAAACGGCGGCCTTCGTTCTTCCGATGCTTCACCGCTTTTCCCAATCGGAGGGCCACGCTCTCAAGGCCCTCATCCTCGCGCCCACGCGGGAGCTTGCCGTGCAAATCATGGAGAACATCCGCAATTACGGCCAGTCGCTGCCGATCCGGGTGGCCGCGATTTTCGGCGGCGTGGAGGAAGCGGCGCAGATCAAATCATTGCACAAGGGCGTCGATATCATTGTCGCCACCCCGGGGCGCCTGATCGATCTGTTAGAGCGCCACAAGCTCGATTTCTTCAAACTCGAAATGCTCGTCCTCGATGAAGCGGACCGCATGCTTCACATGGGGTTCCTTCCTGACATTGAGAAAATCGTCAGCGTGTTGCCGAAGCGCCGCCAGACTCTCATGTTCTCCGCGACCTTTCCCAAGGAAGTTGAGTCGTTGGCGCGGCGGTTTCAATATCAGCCCAAGATGGTTCAAATCGGCAAGCGCTCCAATCCGGCGGATACCGTGAACCAATGCGTATATGAAGTGCCCGCCCATTTGAAAAACGCGCTTCTGTTAGAGCTGCTCCAGCGGCCGGATTTCAAAAGAGTTCTTGTCTTCGTGCGCATGAAGGATGGCGCGAACCGGGTCACCAATTTCCTCAAGCTCGCCCAGGTCAAAGTCGCGAAGCTGCATTCGAGCCGCTCGCAGGAACAACGCTTGCAGGCACTCAATGATTTCAAGGATGGCAAAGTGCAGGTGCTCGTCGCCACGGACATCGTCGCGCGCGGTATCGACATCGATGGCGTCACCCACGTCGTGAACTATGATTTTCCGGTCAACCCCGAGGACTACGTTCATCGCATCGGCCGCACCGGCAGGGCGGAAAGCCAGGGCGATGCGGTCAGTTTCGTTCCTCCAAACGATCTCAATCTTCTCCAGATTCTCGAGCTCTTCATCGGCCGGCGATTGGATCGCAAGCGGCTGAGAAGCTTCGACTACAACGCTCCCATCCCCGCCACCCTGCCGGGGGAAATGCCGGCGAGGCGCGATTGGCGGAAGCGCACCCGTGAAATGGACGCCAGGAAAACGGCGAAACCCGCTCCGAAAAAGCGCGCCCTGCACAAGCCGGCCGGCAAGCGGGGCAGGAAGCCCCGTTAGAAAGCCGGAACGCGCTACCGGCAGGCTTTGGTTGATTTCTTTACCAAGGGGCCTCCATGGTTTCCGTTCAGACGGTACTTGTGATGCGTCTGGCGCTTGGTTAGGAATAGTTCCCTATGGAAACACAGCCTCCCATGACAGCTCCCTCTGCGGTTGCTCCACCACCGAATAAGGGTCTCGGCACCGGCGCGAAAATCGGCATCGGCTGCGGTGCCATCGTCCTGCTCGCCATCATTGGTTTCGTCATCATAACCCTCATATTCGCACCCAAACTGAAGCAGTTTGGGGAGGACGCGCAGAAGAATCCCACCCGCACCACCGCGGAGCTCATGGTATCGGCCAGCTTTGGGGCTTTTGAAATGGTGGCTCAGGACGACGTGAACAAACGCTATACCGTTAAGGAGAAGAAATCCGGCAGTCTCACCACGATCTATTGGGACGAAAAAACGAAGACCGCCAAAACGATTGCAGGCGATTTCTCCGCAATCCCGGCCGACGCAGCAAGCCCGCCGTAGATTTTCACTCAAGGAGCGTGGGCGTCCCGCCCACTTGTTATTTCCTGATTGTTTATGGGTGTGCGAAGTGGGCGGGACGCCCACGCTCCTTGATAGATCAGCCGCGCGGGACGGCCTTTGGATGCACGCGGTGATATGCTATTTTCATTCGTGAAAAATGCGGATCCCTATACCGCGAAACGGATGGCGATGGTGGAAGCACAAATCGTGCGGCGTGGCATCACTGCGGAGCCTGTCCTCGCCGCCATGCGCAAGGTGCCGCGGCATGACTTCGTGCCTGAGGATGCGAAGGACCATGCTTATGAAGGCATGGCCTTTGTTGATTGGTGCTTGTCAAAGAAGCTGGGAAGATCGTGCGGAAGAATGTGCTGACGGTGCGTTTCGTTCCCATGACGCGGGAGTGAAGTTTACCCGCCCAGAGAGAGAATTTGGAGAGAGACCAAGCTTGAGTGCAGGGAAGGTGGCGGTCATTTTCTCCGGGTGACTATGGATCCAAGTTCTTCCAAGCCGCCGACGGTTATTGTCTTCTGGATCATTTGGTTCGGGATCCTGCAAGGCCTGTTGATGGTGCAATTTCTCGCAGGCGGAGGAATTCCCAAAGGTGCGGATCAGGGAAATCCGCCGGTGTTGTTTGTGGCGATCGCCGGTGTTTTGGCGCTGGCGGCGATGTCGATCCGGTTCATCCTGATTCCGAAGATCGCGACGATTTCCAAGATGTTGCCCGCGATGATTGTGGGCCTTGCGCTATCCGAAGCGATCGGATTTCTCGGCATGTTCCTCATCGGCAAAGAATTCCCGACGACCCGGCTGACGCTCTTCGCCCTGGCTGTGGCTTGCATTGCCTGCCTTGCGCCAGTGTATGTGAAATCGCGCGTCGACAACGGGCGGTTCTGAGACTTCAGAATGCGGCTGCTTGGCTCGCGGGAGTGAAGAACAAGCTCCCCCAGCGGCCTGTCAACAGGTTGGCGCGTCGCAGCTCCCGCCTTCTTCCGGTACTGTCTCGACAACCAAGCCGGCAAATACTTTCTTTGGCCATTGATTGATGGGTCGCGGGCTTCTCACGACCCGCGCTCGCGCATGGTGATGTTTGTTTACGGCACCGAAAATGGCAACGCGCCGAAAGTCGTCGGATTCAAGGATTTCCGGGATTCCACGGAGAAGGACAAGTGATCGCAGGACGAAGGGAATGCTTTATTGACTTGAGCAGAACCAGATTTTGTTCCCTTCACTATCCAAAAATGCTCCGACCGGGTGACCGCCGTAATCGGCAATCGGATCTGAAATCGTGACGCCAGCGGCGCGTAACGCCTGTTCGGTTTCGCGGGCGTTTTCCACTTCCAGAGTGATCCGCGCGTTCAATTCACCGGACGGCTTGCCGTACCAGTCGGCAGCGGGTTTGAGGAGCAAAACGGTTTCATCTAACAGAAAGCCCTGATTGACGCCATCCTCTATGACGGGTGGAAGTCCGAGCGTTTTGCCGTAGAACTCATTTGCGCGTTTTTCGTCAGTCACCGCCAACGCGATGGCCCGGACGCATTTCAAACCGAGTGGTGGATTTTTCATAGGAAGTAATATCTGCGGCTTTGAATCATTTTGCAACAAGGAGAAACTTTCAACTTTCCTTCGGCCGGCTGGTCACCTCGCGGAAGCGATCTTCGTAGTCGGCATGGTTCGTTTTCATGAGGCGATCCCACACGTTGAAATAGAGGCCGTAGTTGCCGCGCATTTTTTCATGATGCATCGCGTGGTTGGTGGCCGTGTTTAAAATCTTGCCGAGCGGGGAATCAATAGGCCAGCGCGGATGAATTTCAAAACTGGTGTGGCCGACGATGTTGTGGACGATCTGCCAGATCATGAAAATGCCGAACGCGGCGGGATGGATCGGCATCACGAAGACGACCAAGGGAAAGATGCCCGCCTGCACGAAGGCTTCGGCGGGACTGAAGGCATAGGCCGCCCACGGGCTGGGGTTGTGCGAAAGATGATGCACGCGATGAAAAAAGCGGAACATCTTGCGATGATGCATCATCCGGTGCGTCCAATAGAACCAGGTGGGTAATATCCCAGGATTTCACCCGTGCTCAAGGAGTGGCGGACTCCAATCCGCCATGCGCAAGACGCGCCACCCACGCCCCGTATTCCTTCCGTGAAACTTTGCCTCTTTCTCGCGACGATCAGTCCGCTGCTTGGAGCCATTGTTGAGGTCAGAACTCCGGTCGAACTTGAGGCCGCGCTTGAGGGTATTCGAGCCGGCGCGGTCCTCAAAATTCATCCGGGCGACTACCCTGCGGGGAATTCCGTCAATGGGATTGCGAATCTGACCATCGAGGCGTTCGATCCGAAAAACCACCGCAGTTCAAAGGGGGCTGCGAGGACATCGTGATGGAGAAATGCACCCTCAAGGATGCCGGCGAACGTCCGGTCCAAGCTGGAGGTTCGACTGGCATCGATTACTTCCGACCCCCTGGCGCGAAGTACGAGGCGCGAAGTTGATGGTTGATGGTTGATAGTCTGAAGAAATTGGAGCGCGGAATTTATTCCGCCAGCCGGTTGCCGCGCGATAGCTAAGGAGCGTCGACACTCCTGTCGACATCTTCATTTTTCTTCCCCGTCTTCCACTGCATCAATACATTCGCCCCGACGATGAGCGAGCCGCCGACAATCAGCGTGGTGGTGACGTTTTCATTCGCATAGGCCTGCCCCGCGAAGCTTCCTAACAGAAGTGGCAGAAACAGGGAGTAGGCCGCGGTGAAAACCGGCTCGGTGGTGTAGATGAGTCCGGCTTCGATGGCGCTGACCTTGGGTTGGTATTGATTCATCAGCAGGTAGGCCCCGACCGAACAGAACAGCGCCAGCACGAAGATGAAGAAGGCCGTTGGCCATGAGGTGCCGGCTTGGATAAGCGCCCCCGCATTGGGTGCCAGCAGGCCGGCGATCGGCAGGAGCAACACGGTGATGGCAGCGCACATAATGAAAGTGACCGGCAAGCTGCGGTTGCCCGCGAACTTCGGATTTTCCAAGGCGAGGATCTGGAAGGTGAAGAGAAAGGATGCCAGCAAGGTTTCCAATTCTCCGCGGCCGGGCCGGAGGTCATCGGCGCGGATTCCGGAAAGCACCGCGCCACCGGCCATGACCAGCACGGTCGCGGTCACCACCTTGCCACTTGGCAGCGAACGCAAACGCAGGCAGCCCCACAGCGGCAGTATCACGCAATAAGCCTGAGTTAGAAATGCCGAGGTCGATGCCGAGGTGTAGGCCAATCCATCCGCCTGCACGCCCATGCCAATGCCGCCCCACAACGCAAGGATCATGCCTTGTTGGATTTCGTTTCGAGTCAGCTTCAATCGCAGCACGAAGGGCAGCAGCATCAGCGCACCGAGCCCAAAGCGGGCGACCTGCATCCACGCCGCGAGGAACAAGCTCGAAGCTCCGGGCACGCGCGCGCTTTGATCGAGATGCAGCGCCTTGACGACCGGAAAGCTCAATCCCCACAAGGCACAGGCGAGTATGAGAAAGAGGACGGGCATCGAAGCCACAGTCTTCACCGATGAATCAGATTTTCCCAACGAATTTGAAGAAAGATCATTCGCTTTCGGCGCGATGCGACCGCACGGTTTAGGATGTCAGTAAAAACCAAGAAGCAGTTCGGCATTTGGATGGACACGCATCATGCCACCGTCGTGGGTCATGCCGACGCGGCGACCGAGGAATTTTCCGTATTGGGCCACGCTGAGAATCCAGTCGGGACCGCCAACCCCGACCAGAAGACGGCGCAGAATTCGGAACGGGACCACTTGCGTCAGTTCTTCAAGAAAATCACTAGCTACATGACGAACGCCGAGGAAGTGCATGTGACGGGGACAGGGACGGCCCAGGAGCAATTCATTCATTACTTGGCCGAGACACCCCAATTCAAGAACACCGTCGCCAAGGAATGCACCTCCAACAAAATGAGCGATGAAAGGCTCGTGGAGTTCATCAGCGGCAAGTTTGCCTAAGAGCGATTTAAATAAGCGGGATTGGCAGCCCTAAGAGGGAACCACGGATGAACGCGGATAGACACGGATGTTGGATTTGAGATTTAGAGATGTCTCCATTCATCCGCGTTCATCAGTGTCCATCCGTGGTTTTCTTGAATTTGAGAAATACCCTATAACTCCTCGATGCTCCAGATCAGGCGATCTAACACAGCCTCGTCCGTCTTCGGATTGAAGATCACGGCTTTCCACGCAGGCAAGGCAACGCCGTGGGGGCGGAAGCCGATGCTGGTGGTATAACCGAGGCGCGCGTCGAGGGCGGGATCCATCGCCTTCTCGCGTCGTTCGAAAAGCCGGTGGCTTTCGTCGGTGTAGCGGGCGTATTGCTCGGCCGACATGGTGCCATCGATTACCTGTTGGAAAATTTCCTTCGCCTTCCGACCCTTCGGAAACACCCACCACACGACGCTCGGGCCGATGGTATCGAGGTTGAGGACTTTGCAATAATCGAGCCGCTCCAATCGTTGCTTCAAGCGATGGGCCAGTTCGAGTGAGCGCCCGATCATCATTTGCCAACCGGTGAGCCCGATCGCGTTCAGCGAAGCCATGACGGTGTAGGGACCGAGTGCCGGACGGGAGCATTCGAGCGTGAAGAGCGCCGGATCGCGGCGGCTGTCGGCGTCGGAGAAATAAGGCATCGCCTCTACGGAGCGCGCCAGGTGACGGAGATCGGCGCGGCGATTGACCAGAAAGGCGCTGCCAGGATAATGGCCCCATCCCATTTTATGGAAATCGATGGTGACGCTGTCCGCCACGCGCAGGCCTTCGGTGTATCGCTGCGCGCGCTTCACGAGTGGCAGGAGTTCGTCGGAAAAATCGAGGGGGTTTTGCTGGATGTTGTATTCGGCCAGGAAGCTCAACACCCAGCCCACCGCGGCATCCACATGCAATTGCGGGATCGGCACCTCATGCCGTGCGGCAAAGGCATCGATCAGTTTGCGGATTCCTGCCACGTCATCCACGCCGAAGGCATCGGTGGTCCCGAACGTGGCAACGACAAACGCCACGCGCGTCCCGTCGCGGTGCAAGTCCTCCAATTTCGCTTCCAGCAAATCGAGCCGCATCGCCAGCGAACCATCGGTGGGAATCGCGTGCAGGTTTGCTGTGCCGATCCCCAACCAACCGGCTAACGTCTGGTTGGAATAATGCCCGGCCTCGGAGACGATGCCCGCCAGTTTCGCTCCCTGCAAACCGAGTTGCATCGCGCCGGGGAGGACTTTCTCGATGCCGATGCGCGCGCCGTAGAGGTTGGATATAGTGCCTCCCATCGTGAACACGCCCCACGGATCGTCGGTGTGATAGAACAAAAGATTGGCCAGGGTGGTGACGGCTTTGATCTCAAGTTCGTTGGACCGCTGGCTATAGGTGTCCGTGCATAAATTCGGATTTTTGAGCAGGCAGGCCAGCGCGCCGACGAGGGAGGCGTAGTTGGCCGGCCCTTTCACGTTCTCCAGGTGCAGCGGTGAGGACCAACTGTCAGTGCCCCAGAAATACGGGAAAACCGTGTCGCGGGCATCCTTGAGATTGCCAGGCAGCATGTGGATCTCCGGATTCGAGGCCGCGGTTTCATAGTTCTGCGCCATCTGGCAGGCGGGCGGCAATGTCTCCTCCGCCTGCATGGCCATGAGGAACTCATGGAAAATTGCGGAGATCGCCTGCGGGTCACAGGTGAAGAATGTTTTGACCAGTTGGTCGTGGCGGGTCTGGTCCATGGGGAGCTGAATAGAGATAGTGGATAGTGGATAGGGGATGAAAAAATCTACTCCCACTCATCATCCAGGCTGCTGCTGGCGCCGAGTCGCGATCTAACAGTTTAGCAACACTTCGAACCTTTTGCGAAGTCGATCATGCCTTGGAAATCGATGATGACGGCGGTTTCGTTGCCGACCACCCAGGCGTCGTGGCCGGGAGGCAGGAAGGACACATCACCGGGATTGCATTGGACTTCGGTGCCGTCGTCCATTTTGACCATCAGGATTCCGGCGACATGATATTGGAGGTGGGCCGCCTCGCAGCTATGGGTCTTGGCGATCGGCTGGACACAGGTTGACCATTTCCAGCCCGGTTGCAAAGTCGCCCGGCCGATGGTGGCGCCTCCGATGTTGATGAGTTCGACTTTTCCATTCGGAAATTCGCGGACTTCGTCGGGCTGATCGAAGCCGATGGATTCTGCGAGGTGCTTTGCGTTGTGGATCGCGTTCATAACTTGGTTTGCGGTTGGTGTTAGGCGGAAGGCGGAAAAAATGCGACTTATCTTGTGCCCTTTTCATTCGATTTGCCATCACAAAGGTTGCGGGGAAGTTGATAGTGGATGGTTGATAGTTGATGGCGAAGAACTTTTGGCCTTTGCTTATCTTTCATCGATCGACGGTCCGGCCGTTGTAACGTAAGCGGGGTCTATAGCACCGTCTGAAGATTCTGTCCGCCGCATTTCATAGGAGTCATAGTTTTGCAATCTATGACACCTATGAATGAATCCATGGTGAAGACCGACCGTCGCGGTCGCCTGCGCTACACTCCGGCACAGAAGAAGACCATGGTTGATGCCTACCGGGCCAGTGGTTTGAGCGCTCCGCGCTTCGCTGCGCATCACGGCGTGAACTATCAGACATTGGTTTCCTGGATCAAGAAGGACAAGCAATCGGCCACGCCCGATCCAGAGCGGTGTGCTTGGCCGATTGAATCCGAACCCGCTGGAACACATGCGCGTGGTCGAAGGCCCCCGTGAACCGGGCCGCCCGCTGCAAGCGCTTTGGAATGCCATCCAAAAGCCCGCGAAGTGGAACGACTATTTTCACAAAGCGATCCCTGTGCCGGCGGATCAAAAGATCTCGCCCAGCACCGCGTTCTGGCAGGGCGCCGGACTGGGAGCGATGCTGGGCCTCGTGGCAGGAGTGATCGCGGGACTGCTAGCCGTCATCGCCGCCGCTTGGCACAAACTGCCATTGGACATGCTTCCCTTGGGCGAGGAGGAAACGTTGTGGGCGGAGTTCAGCCTCGTGCTCATCCCGGTGGCGCTCACGATTTTCAATACGGGTGCCAGGCAGCCCGACGGTGGCCGCTGGACCACGCCGTTATTCTGGTGGGTGGCCGGCCTCACCGTCTTCGCCTTTCTCGGCAGAAGCACGCTCAACAAAGCGCGCAACCGGCGACGGCAGGCCGCCATCCTTGGCTGATCGCAACGGGGAGCCCTGCCTTTCAAGGATGCGCCGATGCCATCCGCGGCATCACATTCGGACTTGCCGCCTCAAAATATAGGTTGATGTTCTATTAGAAAATCCATGAGCGCCGAATCCACATCAGCCGAACAGACCAAACTGCGTGAGACCTTGAAGGGCAACCCGGGCGACTGGGAGACCCGCAAGCAGCTCGCCCGCCTCCTCTACGACGAAGGGTCCTTCCAGAAGGCCGCGGACTTGATTTGGGGGGTGGAGGAAATTCCAAGCATCGACATGGAGCTCGCGTTCGCCGCGCGGGTGCTCGCCAAGGCTGCACCCAGAAAGGCCATCCGCCTGCTGTCGGCGCTGCTGGAGCACAACCGGGGCAAGGCGGTGCAAAACATGGGCCTCGCCAATGCGCTGCTTCACCACGGGATGGTGCTGCAAGCCGCACGCTTTTATGGCGCCGCGATGGAAGCGGATCCTTCGCTGGGCAACCCCGATCTGGAACACTTCATTCTCTGGACCGATGACGAGCAAGCGCTTTGGGGCGATTTCAAAAACCGTCGTCCAAAACTGGGCGAACTCCCCTGGATGAAGCGCGACCCGATGGAGGCGTTGAAGCTGACGAGCCGGATCGAACACCACACCACTCCGATCAAGCTGCCAACTCTTCCACCCGCCCCGGGCGAAGAATTGCGAAACGAACTTTATGAGCAAAAGGCGGAGAAAGGCGCTGAAATCACCCCGCCGCCGGCCGTGACGATTCCGATGGACCGGGTGGATCCGAAACACCGCCTTTTCGACGACAAGCTCGGTGCCCCAGACGCCCCGGCGCTCCCCGCTGCGACACTCCCTGCAGTCGTGAATGAGACGGTTCGCAAGGATCTGCCCAAGCCCGACTTCGCCGCCGCCGGCGCGGCGGCGGCCATGGTTCCCGGGCCACCCATCCTGAAACCCGCGGCAACCGTCCCGCTGGCACCGCCGCCGCCGGCCGCCTCTGTTCCGCTGGCCCCAACCGCGGCACCGCGCCCCACACGGCCCGCGCTGCCACCCCTGAAAAAGCCGGAAGGCGCGAAACCGTGATTTGTAGTGTCGGTCTGCCTGTCCCTCGTAGCTCATCGAGCGAAGTGGGATGACCGTCGTTTGAGGAACTTGTAGCGTCGGTCTGTGACCGTCGGATGCGAAGTACTGCGAATGCCGTAGTTAGCCCAGCGGCTCCATTGCCACTTAAGTTCAATCCTTCTGATGCCACGATGAATCGGTCACCGAGCCCACGCTCGGCAGCTCTCCCCGCAACAGTGCGAAGCCGCCCGAGACCAGGCGTCGCACCGGTTTGCCCGTTCCGGGTTGTTCGGTGAGCTTGGGATCATTCATCCCTTGCTTGACCTCGAAACGGACGGGAACTTCCCCGGCGCTCTGCGGAATGGTTTCATACACGTAAGTGGTCACCACCCACTGTCGTTCCGCGGGCCTGCGAATCATAGGACCATTTTTCAAAATGGAGCGCGCTCATCCTGAGCGCTGAGTGCGGGGGACATTTTGTCCCGCGTATTCAACTCTGCCGACAGCATGTCGGTCACCCTCAGTCGACAGCATGTCGACGCTCCCTGAAAGGAGCATCCCTGCGATCACGCCACTCTCTGGGCCTTGCGCTCGGCCTCGAGCTCAGCCTCGAATTCCGCCTCCAGCTTGGCCCGGATGCCTTCCTCGCTCGCATTATATGCCTCTTCGGCGGCGGCCTGTGCGGCGGCCTGCTGGGCCTCGAGCTCCTGGCATCGCGCGGCATCGCGGGACATGCGCTTGTCCAATTTCCTCTGCTCGCGCTCCCGGCGTTTGTAATCTTTGCTTGGTGTGACGGCCATTGGTAAAACCCCTTCTTCGTTGCGGTGTCCGCGGCTCATACAGGGCGGCGCCGGTTCGAAGCAATGGAAATAAAAACGAATTCAACCCTCGAAATACCCGAAGGTTCACGAAGCATCAGGCATCAAAACTCCAAAGTTCTTGTCGTGCCTTTCGAGATTTTCGTGGTTTCCTTCTCCGGATGAGTCGGAATAAAGGCAGCAAAGCCGTCAGCGGAGGTCCAGGGCCGTCGTCGGATCCTTTTAGCGTGCTGACCCAACTCGGCAATTTGCCGGCGGGCCCCGAAGACGCGCGTGATTCTCCCCAAGTCCTTCCCGCGAAGACTTCCCAACGCGGGCAGAACAGCAACCGCGGCCGCGTGGACATCGTCCGTCAAACCGCCCATCGCGGCGGCAAGGCGGTTACGGTGGCCAGGAATTTCATCGGCATCGGGCTGGCGGAGAAACAGGAACTCGCGAAGAAGATGCAGAAAGCCTGCGGTGTCGGTGGCACGGTGAAAGATGGCTGCATCGAAATCCAGGGCGACAAACGGGAAGAGATGAAGCGCATCCTCACCGAAGCAGGCTTCAAGCCGGTTTTCGCAGGCGGGTGAATCATGCCAACCCTTTCACGCCTGATTCAGTGCCCGGTCCGCGGACCAACGGCCACCACCGGCGACGATCCTCTGACCCGTGATCGAACTGCTGCGCGCTTATGGCATCGTGGTTGAAGAGGGCCGCCTCAACCGTGCTGCCGAGCGTTTGCACATCAGCCAGCCTTCGCTCACGCGGCAGATGCAATCGCTCGAGCGTGAGATCGGCGGATCCTTGCTGGAGCGCCAACCCAGCGGCGTGAAACCCACGACGCTCGGACAAGCGACGCTGCTCGCCGCTCGCCCGCTGCTCGATCAATACGATGCGGTCTGCGCCGATTTGCGGCGGCAGGCGCGCGGCCAGCGTGCCGAATTGCGCATCGGCTACATCGGTTCCGCCGCGCAAACGTATTTGAATCCCGCCCTCACGGCACTCCGCCGCGAACATCCCGAGGCGAAGGTGAAGTTGCTCGACCTCACACCGGGCGAACAAATCGCGGCGTTGAAAAAAGGTGACATCGATCTCGCGCTCATCGATCCGGCGGCGCACTGGGACCTGCTGCTCCTTTGGCAACGTGGCCGTGCCCCGCAAGTGCTTAAAGCGATGGTGAATTTCCTCGCTGCAACCGCCCGGGAAAAAGGCGCGGGATAAGCGAATCATCATTCGCAGACCAGTGACCGATATTATTTCTTCTTCAGGCCCAGAACCAGAACGACCACGCCGCCGCCCAGCACGGCCCACGAAAGCAGGGGCGGCACGCTGTGGCGCTCCTTGACGTCGGCCTGCACCGTGAGCGGCCCGGCCTCGATGATGTTCTCGCGCTTGGTGGTGGTGAATCCGCCATAGGCCAGGAGCGCGGCTCCGGCGACGATCATGATAATTCCCACGATGCTTTGTCCACTCATGCAATGAACATCCACGCGGTCGTCACCGGAATCCAGAGCGAAATTATCCTGCCGGATGTTGTTATCGGTTAATCGTTATCA
Source organism: Akkermansiaceae bacterium (assembly GCA_031371445.1). GTDB lineage: Bacteria > Verrucomicrobiota > Verrucomicrobiia > Verrucomicrobiales > Akkermansiaceae > Luteolibacter. The sequence goes on along the minus strand of JANMJQ010000002.1, from coordinate 7,733 downwards.
GGAAGGGATGTCTTACCTGTTAACCGATAACCATTAACTGATAACCGTCACCTCACTGCCCCGGGTATCCTCCGCTTGTGATCCTTCAGCGCGCGGATGAGCGGCGGCGCGCCTTGGATGCGCAGCAAAATCCGGTCGCAGGAGTCGCGGACCCAGTGCATGTGGAGGTCGCTCCGTTCGCGGCCGGAGACCACCGTGAACATCGCGCTGCGCTCCTCATCCGGGCGATGAACTTCGATTCTCCGCAGCAGCGAAATCATCTGCGGATCCTCGAATCCGGAGTCGATGTTTTCCCGGATGCACTCGAAAACAAATGGAAGATACTCGGTCTGCGTCCGGATGGTCGTCCGTCGGCAGGGAGTGAACTCGCGGTCCAACTCTTCCAGGATTTCCTCCGAACTGGCTTCAACCGTTCCGTCGTAGGCTAGGTCCCAACGGCGTTTGAAAAGGACGAACAAGACCCATGCCACCGGCAATATGAGCAAGCCACAAATGTAGCAGAACCGGGAAAGGTCAAGCCATGGAGCATCTTCCAGCACGGGATCAACATGGCGCGGCAGAGGCCGGATGGAAAGTTGGAAATGACCTCAGTTTGCGCTTGGAATTCCAATAAGATTGAAACCCCGAAAGTTTACGAAGCATCGGTCATCTAAACTCCAAAGGAGGTCAGCGGATGAGCATCCGATTCAGCAGCGTGTTGTTATGCTCCAGCGCTCTCAGCTCATCGCTTTTCTTGGGTTGTCCGATCGCGCCGGAGCCGGACTTCGGCGCGGCATCACCACCTTTGAAAGCAGAGTAGTTGTTCAATGCCAGGCACAGTTCGAAATAGGGCTGCCGGTATTCCCAGGGAACATAATAGTATTCCTTGTTCATTTTCTTGATCGCGCCCGTGACGTAAGAGCCATCCACCGGTTTTTTCGGACTGCGCTGGAGCGTGAACGGATAGTCGGGTATATCGAGGATGCCCAGTCCGCTTTTGACAGGATCCGCGTAGGAGACGGTCATATGAGTTGCTCCCTCGGGCAGCTTCAGGAAGATGATATATGGAGCATACGCATCCATATCCTCCACAATAGGGACGGTTTGAAAATCAATGGTGTCGGTGCGTCCAAACGGATTCAGCACGCCCGACAGGGAGCGGGTTACCGCCTTGGCAGCCTGGCCGACGACCGTTTTTTCCGCGGTGGCTTCGATTGACCCGGTTGATTCAATGGAGGAATTGAGAGCGGTGACCTTCACCTGAAGGATCATTTGCTTGTTCGTGGCCCTGATGAGATTGTCGATGATCTGATCCTGATGGAAAACGATCGCCTCCTCACGGAGCCTTTGCGCGTTATATCTGGAGGAGGCAACGCAGCCCGGGAGAAAGGCAATGCAGAGCAAGTTGGGCAAAATCCTGAACAGTGCGGGAACTGGCATTGGCATGGCAATGATGCGAGGCTGCTTGGTATTTGGTTTTCGGCGGTGAACGGTGAAGCAGCCTTTGGGCCGGACCCGAGGTCGCCCTCTTTAACGTCAGCGTAGTTTTCCGGCAGGTCCTGACAAGGTTCATCTGCCCCTATCTCTTCCTCCGCGTCGCGGAGAAATGTTCCTCGCAAATTTTCCGCGGATCCGCTAACAGCCTCGGTGCTCAATCACATTCCAGTCCCTTCGATCCTCAAGCGCGTGCAAGGTGATGCGAGTCTGACAATCATGATTCAGCCGGCAGCGACGGGCAGCAAGGTGAAGATCTTTGCCGAAGGCCTCGATTGGACCGGCGGCGATAAGGTGGCGCCCGCCCCACCCAAGAAAGCTGCGAAAGATGCCGCTGATGACATCGAAGCAGAAGCGCAGAAGCAGTTAGACGACGCGCTGAAAAACCTGCCGAAGTGACAGCGGCGCGTTTGTAACGCGCCGCCTTCATCTCCTGGTCGGTCAACGTTGAGCGTTCGATGTTCGTGTTCAAAAGTCATTAGCCATTAGTCGTCAGAGAGAATCTCTCCAATGACCAATGACCAATGGCTGTTGACCAGTGACCAACTCACCTCTGCTCGGTCGTCGTTTCCTTCTTTTCAGTGGTGGAGCCACCGGGTGTGGTTTTTGTTTCGGTCTCGGTTTTTTTCTCAGTGGTTTTCTCCGAAGGCGATGGCGTGACAATGACTGTCTTGTTCTCGCCCGGCGGATTGATCGTGGTTTCTTTCTTTTCGCAAGAATAGAACAACGGAGTCAGGACTGCGATAATCAGGTAGGATTTCATGGTATTTGAGTTCAGTTAACAAAGCGGGGAGCTTTTTCTTTCCCCGCATCTAACACCGATAAGGCAGGTGATGCGGCATGTCAAATTGCTCACCACCCGCAGTAAACCGATGCCAGGCCGTCCCGTTTTGAAGATCCCATGCCCCGTTGACGTTTTCCCGCGAATACCTGCGCGGATAACAAAGCCTCTAACCAAAGGCCCGTGCTTCTCCCCGTGAATACTGTCTGCCTGGGTAGGATCGGCTGTTTCCGCCGGCAACCTACTTGCGCCTGCTGCGCAGGGGGATGAAAGCTGCGGCGATGAGTCCGAGCACGCCCGCTGATGGCTCTGGCACGACGGTTCCGCTGATGGTGATATTATCAACCCGGCTCGGTCCTGCCGCCGCAACCGTGCCGGGCGGTGTCGAATCGGCGGTGGTCCTCATGATCAAACGGAAATCGACAGAGGCCACCTCATCCAGAACGGTCAACGAGGAAAGAAGCCGGGTCATCCTTCTTCGCGGTGCTTCGAAGGACAGGTCAGTGACCAGTGACCATTTTCAAAAACCCGCCACCATGCGCTCCGCTTCCTCGATCACCAGCTTTGCCATCGGTAATTCGGGGCCGTTGGTGATGGCGTAAAAAGTAACTTCGGGAAATCCCTCCAACGGCAGCGCGCGAATCTTCTCGGGAAGCGGGTTGCCTGGAATCGCCAGTGAGAGCCCGACGCCATAACCCGCGGCGACAAAGCGCGCGACCAGATCCAGACTGGCGAGTTCCAGCGAAGGATACCACTCGACCTTGCGGTGATGCAGCTCCTGTTGGAATGCCAACACGCTTGCCTCGCTTTGCGGGAGAGTGATCAATGACAAGTCGATGCGATCCCGCTTCAGGATTTCTTCCGCTGATGAAATGCCGTCGCCATCACGGACCAGCAGGACGAGCGGCATGCGCAGCAGCGGGTGGTGATGGATCGTCTCATCGAAGGGCCCCGTGCCGACCGCGAGGCCGAGGTCGATTTTTCCCGCGCGGAGACTGGCGAGGATGTCGTCGATGCGGGCGCAATCGAGGGTGAAATGAAAATCCGGCACGCGCGCACGAACCGCGGTAAGCAGGGTGGGGAGGTAATCGCGCTGCACGAGTTCCGGGCAGGCGATCCTCAGGCCGTGATCGGCGCCGCCGCGAAGGCGATCCGCCACTGCCGGTAGCTTTGCGAAAAATGGCTCCACGTGCGCAAACAGCGCCTCGCCCTCGGCCGTTAGCGCGAAGGGGCGGCGGTGAAACAAGGTTTTTCCCAGCGAGCTCTCAAGCTGGAGAATTTGCGCGCTGATGGCCGGCTGCTGGATGCCATACGGCATCTGCCGCGCCGCCGCGCTCACACCGCGGCAGCGGGCGACGTGATAGAAAAGCTCCAGGTGGTGGATGTTCATGTCCCGGATGGCCATTCAAGCAGTCGATGATCGCATTGAAAGTATCAATTAACGCCATCGGGCCCTCCGGGGGTAGAACAGAGGCAATAGATTCCCTTCCTGAAATTCCCCGATGCAACCGATCGTCATCGACAAGCCCTACCAGTTCATCCCGCCGCGCTACAGCCAGGGCTGGCATCATGCTGTTAGAAAAATCATGCCGTGGCATCTCAGGAAGGAATACGGCGTCACCGCGGTGGAGTGCATCGGTGCGGAGAAGCTTTGTGCCTCGCTCGATGCCGGGCACGGCGTTGTCATTGTGGCGAACCATTGCCGCCCCTGCGACCCGATGGTGCTGGACCGTCTCGCCGCGGCTGTGCAAAGGCCGTTTCATGTCATCGCGAGTTGGCACCTCTTCATGGCGAACCGGATCCAGCGCTTCGTCGTGCCGCGGATCGGCGCCTTCAGCGTTTACCGCGAGGGCATGGACCGGGAGTCCCTGAAATGCGCGGTCAAGACTGTGGCCGCCGGGAAATTTCCACTGGTGATCTTCGCTGAAGGTATAGTCACCCGCTGCAATGACCGGTTGGTGAAGCTCATGGAAGGGCCGGCTTTCATCAGCCGCGCGGCGGCGAAGCAACGCGGCAAGGTCGTCATCCATCCGGTGTTCATCCGGTATTTTTTCGAAGGCAACCTCGAGCGAACGATCACGCCGGTCATCGAGGAGATCGAGCGGCGCTTGTCATGGCAGCCGCAGATACAACTTTCGCCACGCGATCGCATCCGCAAGGTCGGCGGCGCGCTGCTCGCCTTGAAGGAATTGGAATATCTCCATGCCCCGCAAACAGGAACCCTTCGCGAACGGCTGCGGCGGCTGGAGGATCATTTGCTCACTCCCGTGGAAGACCGTTGCTGTGCCGGCCGCCACGACGGTGATGCCATGGCCCGTGTGAAACGCCTGCGGACGGCGATCCTTCCGGAAATGGTCAATGGCAATCTGGACGGACAGGACCGCGCGTCGCGCTGGCGGCTGCTGGCCGATCTCTATCTGATCCAACAACTCCATTGCTATCCCGGCGACTACATCGAAAACCCAACACCCGAGCGGATCCTTGAAACCGTCGAGCGCTACGAGGAGGATCTAACAGATGTCGTGCGTGCCCATTTCCCGCTCCGCGCGGTGATCACCGTGGGAGACGCCATCGAGGTCAGCGCCGACCACGCGCGCGGCCAGCGCAAACCGCAGGAGGCCGACCCCATCACCACCGAAATCCGCCGGCGGATGGAGGAGTTGTTAGAATCATCCAAAGCCTGCCGCCGGGTCGATCCAACCGGAACGGACATCCAATGAATCCGATCCTTCCACGCGTCGCCTCCATCGCCGTGGCGCTGGTCATTTGGTTTTGGACCCAGAAGCTCATCGCTGGAAAAAGCGATGAAGGTGCGGGCATCGGCGATTGGGTCCACCGACTCACCGCCGGCTGGCACCGGTATTTCATGAACCACGAAAAAGCCGCGGACCGCATGCTGATCGCGAGTTCGCTGGGCATCGATTTGCTTGGACTCGCGCTCATTGGCATCTCGGTCTTTGGGAACACCTTCGCGCCGTTTATTGCGATCCTCATCGTGTTCAGCCTGCGGCAGCTTTGCCAACTCTGCTGCACGCTGCCGCCGCCGGCAGGGATGATCTGGCGCGATCCTGGATTTCCCACACTGCTGGTGACCTACGGTGTGAGCAACGATCTGTTCTTCTCCGGCCACACCGCGCTCGCCGTCTTGGGCGCCATCGAGCTTTCCCAAATCGGGCCAGGGTGGCTGGGGGCCGCCGCCATCACCCTCGCCGCCGCCCAGGCCCTGCTGGTTCTCGTCCTGCGCGCCCACTACACCATGGACGTCATCACCGGCGCCCTCGCCGCTTGGTTCGCCGCGGAAATGGCAGCAAGAATCGCGCCGCTCATCCACGGCTAAGTGGGGTCATTGCTCTCGGATTTACATTAGAAATATGGGAAAATTCACGCCGCATGAGGCTGCACCTCACGGCTGATTCTCTAGAAATCCTCAATCACACTAGCAAGCATTACCGTTTTAGGGTATGATCGCGCCCAGAAAATATCCACTGCTTTTCACTCTTCCTGAAAAACGATGAACGGGTGAATACGGATGTTGGTTTTAGATTTTGCAAACCGCCGCCACGTGGCCTTCTTGCGTCTTGTGTCTTGAAGTCTTGCGTCTCGGGCTCCCACCTCGCAGACTCCCGCCATGGAACTCGACCTCCTGGACGTCCAATTCGACCTCCGGAACATCAAACCGCGCGAGCTGGAAGAAGCTTTCGAGGACCCGTTTGCGGTGCGGTTTTTGCCGGACAACGACCGCCCGGACGGCTCGCCGCGTTACTACGCTCTTGGCCGGACGATTTCCGACCGTTACTTGTTTTTCTCGTTTTGGACCGACGGCAAGATCACCCGCGTGGTGGCCGCGCGTGAAATGTCGGAGGCCGAGCAAAAATTCTACGACCGCAAATACGCGGAGTTTCGCTAAAGCCCTTTTGTCACCATGGAATCGATCAGCCGCTGGACGGATATCCCCGAATTTGCCGATGAAGCGCAGGAAGCCCGTTTTTGGGAATCCCACGAGTTGGAAAGCCGTTTGATGGCGGCTTCCGTCCATGAGGCGGACTCCCGGGAATCGACCACCATCACCCTGCGCTTCGACCCGCGGATGTTGTCGCGGATCAAACGGATCGCCCGCTCGCGCTTCCTCAACTACCAGTCGATGATGAAGCAGTGGCTGGCGGAGCGGTTGGAAGACGAGATGCGGAAGCTCTGAAAGGGCACCAAACCTTCAGGGGCCGGAGCGGCAATGACCCCTTCGACTGGCTGGCCGATGTCCTCAGCGCGACCGCCGGCGCGTTCACCCTTAGGCGTTACCACCGCAAGCTCGATTGATATTGACCTTCCGTTTGTGGTTGGCGATTACCAAGACTCACCATGAGCCTCAGCCAACTCGACCAACTCAAGAAGATCACGACTGTCGTCGCCGATACCGGCGATTTCGAGTCGATGAAAGCTTATCACCCCGAGGACGCGACCACCAATCCTTCCCTGATCCTCCAGGCCGTCGGCCAGGAAGAATACAAACATTTGCTCGAGAAAGCGGTCCAGGATGCGAAAAAATCCGGAGCCTCTTCACTGGAACAGATTCTCGACCGGATCCTGATCCTCTTCGGTTTGGAAATTCTTAAAATTGTCCCAGGCCGGGTCTCCACCGAGGTCGATGCGCGTCTGTCATTCGACACCCCGGGCACGATTGCAAAAGCGCGCGAACTCATCGCCGCCTACGAAAAAGCGGGCCAGCCCCGTGAGCGGATTTTGATCAAGATGGCTTCGACCTGGGAAGGCATCAAGGCGGCCGAGGTCCTCGAAAAGGAAGGCATCCACTGCAACCTCACGCTGTTGTTTTCATTCGCCCAAGCGGTGGCCTGCGCCGAAGCGAAGGTGCAATTGATTTCACCCTTCGTCGGCCGCATTCTCGACTGGCATAAAAAGGAAACCGGCAAGGACTACCAGGGCGACGAAGATCCCGGCGTCATCTCGGTGCGCTCGATTTACAACTACTACAAAAAATTCGGCTACAAGACCGAAGTCATGGGCGCGTCGTTCCGCAACAAGGGCGAAATTCTCGCACTCGCCGGCTGCGACCTGCTGACGATCGCCCCAAAACTGTTAGGCGAACTCGCGCAGTCGAACGATCCCGTCGTGGCCAAGCTCACGAAGGAGGAAGCCGCTGCTTCGGATCACAAAAAGATCACGCTCAACGAAAATGATTTTCGCTTCATGCTCAATGAAGACGCGATGGCTACCGAAAAAACAGCGCACGGCATCCGCGCGTTCTCGGCGGACATCGTGAAATTGGAAAAACTCGTGGGATCGCTCTGATTCCCCGTCCCGGGAGCGCTGGTCTTCAGACCGGCGCATCTTGGACTGCGGTGGCAGAGCCTGCCCGTTACCCATAAGTCGTACCACTTCGCGCTTGTACTAAACGATCGTTTGACATATCGCGAGGGATGGATCTTGAAACTCCCTCCGTCGCTGCGATTCGTTCGTGGGCTTC
>JANMJQ010000263.1:0-1534 GCA_031371445.1 Akkermansiaceae bacterium | reverse complement strand
GCACACGCTCAAGGACTCCGAGAGCGCACGGATGCAATTTGCCGTTTTTCGGGCGGTATCCCCACCCTCGAGGAGGGAATCAAAGTCTTCCGTGACTATTGTGAAGAGCAACGAATGTGGATCGATGCTCCTGTTGACCTTTTTACGCAACCCGACGCCTACGGAGACGAACACGAAGTCTGGTTTGCGGGTGACCGTGTCGTTAAGCTAGCCTACCCGGACTTTTTCGGCCTGCGGGTGGTTCACCGGTCCGATGAGGACCAGCGCTGCAATCCCTGCGAATATTTCGAACGGTGGCTCCTCCACAACGAATTGTTCGGAGACGACGTCGAGATTCCCGGGGCATTCGACACGGTGGACGGTGTTCGTCTCGTTTTGGTCCAGAGAGCCATTCAAGGCAGTCCCGCAACAGAAGCTGAAATCAGGAGCTTTTTCGTGGGCAATGGCTGGCTGCCTTTTCAAATTGGGCGAAACTCCGCGTGGTTTGATGAGAGCCGCCTGCTCGTGGTTTCGGATACCCATCAGGGCAATTTGATCGAAACTCCCGACAAGGTCATGGTTCCCATCGACTTTCGGATTCAACCGGTTGCCGGCGCGATTTTGGATGCGGTGCGTTCGATGGTGTAGGCGCCGCGGATGGAAGAGATAGTGGATCGGAGATAGTGGATAGGAGATGAAGCGCGAATCTTTGAATTTTCAGACACGCTCTTAATCCACAATCTTCCATCCCCTATCTCCGATCCCCTATCACCAATCCTCTTCCCATAGTTCTTGTCACATGCCGGAGCGGAACGTATTTCAAACAGCGATGCCCGATGGTTTAGGATTTCCGCGACGGGTTTGGTTCATCGGCTTCGCTGGCCACCGCGAAATTGCCGACCGCGCCGCCGCGAAGGAGGCCATCGCGCGGGAACTGGCCATCGTCCGCAAAACCTTGCCGGGTGAAGCGATCGGTATCGCCAGCGCCGCGGCAGGGGCGGACCTGTTATTTCTCCAAGCCTGTCGCGAGGCCAGACTGAAAACGGTGGTGCTGCTGCCCTTCGCGAAAGAACGGTTTCGCGCGGATTTCGATAACGACGACGAATGGCAGGCAGCGTGTTACGAAATTGAAATGGCGTGGTGGAGCGAAGTGACCCCCGGCGGCGAGGAAGCTCCGGCGGCCTATCATGTCGTGGCGCGCGAAGGATTGGAAATCTCCGATCGGATGTTGTTCCTTTGGGACGGCAAGGAAGCCCGCGGTCTCGGCGGGACGGCGGAAACGTTGAAGGAAGCGGTCGCACGCAAAATTCCGTCGCGGGTCATCGATTCCACCACCTTGCACGCGTCATGGAAAATCACCCCACCGTCGTCGCCCATTGTTGCCGCTGACGAAGATCTGCCGCCCGCCCGGGATGTCCGGGAGCTTTTTGAGAAACTGGATCACAGGGCCGCGCACTTTGCCCCGCGGTCAAGGTGGTTTGCCGCGGGATCGATGTCGCTCAACCACTCGGCCACTGTCTTTCAGGCCTTCCTGGTGGCCCTCCTGATGGCGGCC
>JANMJQ010000259.1:0-6916 GCA_031371445.1 Akkermansiaceae bacterium | reverse complement strand
GGAAAACTCGCCGTGGAAATCCTGCTGAACGGCAAGGTCGTCCACTCACTCACCGGCTCAAACTCGAATGACTTCACACTCCAAACTCTCGACCTAGCACCATGGCAAGGCAAGGAGCTGCGCTTGCGTCTCACGGATAATGCCGCTGGCGCATGGGGCAGCATCGGCATCGACCAAGTGATTTTAACCGACAGCCTGGGCCCTCCACTCAAGCTCGAAAGCCTGCGTGACTGGGGTTCCATGGCGCTGGCCATCATCGCCGACAAGGCGCAAGCCCAAGCCAGCCGCAAGAAGCCAATGGCGCAGGCAGAAACCCCGTTCTCAGAAGCGCAGGAAATGGTGGCGCGAGTCCCGCTGGTGATTCCCGCCAATGGTGAAATTAAAACCACCGTCATCATCAGTTGGCATTTCCCCGGTCTGCATCCCGAGATGGCCAACATGCCCGAGCCACGCCGCTGGGTGAGCGAACGCTTCGCCAATGCCGCCGCCGTGGCGAGCTACACCGCCAAAGAATTACCGCACCTCTCCGGCCTCACCCACGCCTTCCGCGATACTTGGTATGGTAGCGAAACTGGCGAAAACCGCGGCAGCCTGCCGCATTGGCTACTCGAACGCTCGCTGTGGACCATTTCCTCCCTCACCACCAATGGCACTTACCGCCTCACCAAGGGCCGCGTCTGGGGCTGGGAGGGCACCGGCTGTTGTCCCGGCACTTGCACCCACGTTTGGCATTATGGCCAGAGCGCCGGACGCCTATTTCCTCAATTAGAAATCGACCTGCGCGAGCACACCGACTTTACCCCAGAAGTCATGAACGCCGCAGGCAGCATCAAGTTCCGCGGCACCTTCGTCGGCGATGACAATTGCATCGACGGTCAGGCCGGCATCATCCTCCGCTGCTACCGCGAACACCTGAACGACCCCACCGGCGACTTCCTCAAGCGCAACTGGGAACACATCGAAAAAGCCACTAATTTCCTCACCACCGCAGAAGCCGAAGGCAAACCCGGCGGCAATGACGGCATCTTCACCCGCCGCTTCGAGAATACGCTCGATGCGAAGTGGGGCGGCGAAGTTCCATGGATCGTCGGCATCTATCTGGCCGGCCTGACCGCCGCCGCCGCCATGGCCGATGAAACCGGCAACGCCGCCGCCGCCACCCGCTGGCGCGCGATCATCGCCAAAGGCAGTGCCGCTTACGCCGGATATTTCGACGAGGCCGCAGGCTTCTACAAAGCCAAATGCACGGAGGAGGAAATGCTGCCCGTGCATGTCGGCCCCGGCAGCCACATCGACATGTGCCTCGGGGATTTCTGGCTCGCCCAGATCGGCCTGCCTTCCATCGGCAACAAGGAGCAACTCCGCCAGGCGATGGACAGCTTGTATAAATACAACTTCGTGCCCGACATGGGCGTCTTCCGCGAGAAAATGCAACCGCACCAGGGACGCTATTACGCGCTGGCCGGAGAAGGAGGCCTCGTCATGGCCACTTGGCCGCACGGTGGCTTACCCGAAGCCTGCAAAAGCGCCTCCACGTTCCGCTATTTCCAGGAATGCATGAGCGGCTTCGAGCACGCCGCCGCCGCCCTCATGGTTTCACTCGCCAAGGACGAAAATGATCACTTGCTCACCCAAGGCCTCACCGTCTGCCGCGCCATCCACGACCGCTACAACGCCTCACACCGGAATCCCTACAACGAGATCGAATGCTCGGATCACTACGCCCGGGCCATGTCGAGCTACGGAGTATTCATCGCCGCCACCGGCTTCTATTGTCATGCGTCGAGCGACCTCATCCGCTTTGAACCCAAGCTCGGTGCCAAGGATTTCGCCGGCCCCTTCGTCGGAGCCGCCGCCTGGGGAAGATTCTCACAGAAGCAAGTTAGCAGCGGGCTAGCCGCCATGCTTGCCGTGCGCTTCGGCTCGCTGCGGCTCGCCCGTCTTGAACTAACACCCGCCTCGGGAAAGGCCGGCACCACCATGGTCACTCTCGACGGCAAGGCCTTGAGGCACCGTGTCGAAACCCGCGACGGCCGGGTGGCCATCGTGCTGGCAGACCCCGTCACGCTAACAAGCGGACAAACCTTGAAAGTGCTGGTCTGAGCGTGAGGACCAACCCGCGATGTTCAACGCAGACCTCACCAAAGAAGAGCGCGCAGCCATGCGGATAAAGGCCGGGAAATCAAACCGCATCTTATGACTATCTCTCCACGTTCTCTGATATTCCATCTCTTGGTTTCGTGTTGTTTGCTGGCCACCGCCCAGGAGATCACGCCGACTCTCGACTCCCGTGGTCCGATCCATGCGCCAGGCATCAGCCCGGCTTTCGTCGAGACCGGAGTCCATGTGGCAAGCCCGACCTTTCATCCCGTCCCGGCTCCGAAGTGGACGGCCGATTGGATTTGGATAGATGCAGGCGCTCAGAAACTGGTGGCCGCCCAGTTTCGCAAGGAGGTCCAGCTTCAAAAAGTTCCGCGAACCCTCCCCACTTGGGTGAGTGCCGACCGGCATTACCGACTCTACGTGAATGGCCATCTTGTCGCGCGCGGCCCGGCCGATCCCGGCGAAGATTATCCCGGCGGGAAAAGTAAAGGCGAAACCGGCCTGACTTACGCTGACCAGGTCGATCTCGCACCTTTTCTCCAAGTGGGGAAAAATGTCATTGCCGCCGAGGTCTTTGAGCAACGACTCAGCGAATGGTATGGATCGAGTGGTTATCCCGGGTTTTTCCTCCAGAGTGCGCTCTTTCACTCGGATCGCAGCTGGCACGGCGCGGTGGCTAGTTATTGGGAGCCGGAAAAATTTCAGGCGGCGAAGGAACCCGCAGGTTGGCGGCTCGCCGACTTCAATGAAACCGCGTGGGCTCCATGCATCACAGCCGGAGACCACTGGCCGAAGCTTCTCGCCAGCGCGCTGCCGAACCCACTCGAAGCGGTTTACCCCATCAAGGAAATCGTGCGAGTGACTGGCGGAGTGATTGTTTCCAATCCCCCATTCGCAGCGGGAAAAAGTATCAAGGTGACCGCCGATGGCTCGTTCGCGCTGCTATATGATCGCGTCCAAACCGGATACGCCGGGCTCCACGTCGAGGGCGGTGCTGGAGCGACGATCACAGTGGAGATGAATGAGGCAAACGGGCCTGGCGGCAGACGCAAAGCAACGATGGTGACCGGAGAAGGCTCCCAGTATTTTGAAACCCCATTCTACGGCTCTTATGTGGTGCTAAATGTGACGATCCAAAACGTCACCAAGCCCTTTGAAATTGTGGATGCGCGCTCCATCCATACCTCACTGCCCGTGACTTATCGCGGCGAATTTTCCTGCAATGACGATTCACTCAATCAGCTCTGGAAGGCCAGCCGTTGGCAGGACCAAATTTGCATGCAGGACCATTATTTGGACTCACCGGACCACCAAGAGCCCATCTGCGATCCGGGTGATTATCTCATCGAGTCTGAGATCAACTACTATGCATTCGGCTCAACGTGGCTCACCGAACAGGACTGTCGTAAATTCGGGGCTTTGTTGGAGAAAAATAATTATATCAACTTCCATACCAGTTATGCCCTGATTTGGTTACAAATGTTGATGGATTCCCATCGTTATACCGGCAGCACCACGCTGCTCCGCGAACTGGCCCCGCAAGCCCACGGATTGATCGACAAGTTTACCGGCTGGATTGGAAAAAACGGGCTAATTTCCGAGGCTCCTGACTATATGTTTATGGATTGGGTGACCATCAATGGGACCGAATGCCACCATCCTCCCGCCGTGATGGGCCAGGCGTATTTGACGGCGTTTTATTATCGTGCCTTGGCGGATGGAATCACGCTCGCCACGCTGATGAATGACACCGCTCGCGTCGCCAAATACCAAAAACTCCGCACCGACATCCGCACGGCATTCAACCGGGAGTTATGGAATGAAAAGGAGGGCCTCTACCGCGATGGCAAACCCTTCCAGACTCATGTTCCCCCCAGTCAATGGCTGCCGGCAGATAAAGAAATGGAGACCTTCAGCGGCCAGGCGAACTCATTGGCCGTGTTATATGATCTGGTTCCCGACCGGGCACGGGCGCAAGCGATCATGAACAAGGTCATGTCGGCGGAGCCCGCGCTGAATATCCAGCCCTACTTCATGCACTTTGTCTTCGGCGCGCTGGATCATTGCGGTCTGTTTGAAGGTCATTTCAAAAAACAAATGGCTCGTTGGAAAATCAACCCAGCCACTCAAAGTTTTCGCGAAATGTGGGATAATGGAGATTTCAGTCATGCTTGGGGCGGTACTCCACTCATTCAGATGTCTGGTCGAATCCTCGGCATCAGCCCGCAGACGCCGGGATTCAAAGTGGTCGCGATCCGCCCGACACTCGGCGATTTGAAATGGGCCAAGGGCACGGTCCCGACACCCCAAGGCCCGGTCAAAGTCGCGTGGAACTTAACTGCAAATGGATGGCACCTCGAAGTGACCATTCCAACCGGTAGCCGTAGCGAGATCACTCTGCCGACGCACCGCTTCAAAAACCCAAGCGCGACTTGTGACGGGAAATCGGTGCCGACAGACAAACCGGTCATGGTCGGCACCGGGGTTCATCGCCTCGAGCTAACCAGCAGTGAGCGACTCCCCGTGATATTTTAAGCAAAAGATCGATGTCGGGAGGCCCTATTTCCGTGGTTCAATAACTGCCTTTCCAACCTCATGATTCGAATATTTTTCTGCATTGTCGGACTTTTCTCGCTGGTTCTTGCCGCCGAGCCGCCAAGCGCCGTCACTCGCAGCCAATGGCAGGGCCATGAGCAAGAGAGCTTCATGCTCAATGGACGGGAATGCCGTGTGGTGAGACCAGCCAAGGCCGCGCCGGGCGCGCCGTGGGTCTGGCGTCCTGAATTCTTCGATGCCTTCAATCAGGCGGATCTCGCACTGCTCGATGAAGGCTTCCATCTCTGTTACATCGACCTGAAGAACAGCTTCGGCTGCCCCTCCTCGCTCGACCTGATGGATCGTTTCTATGATCACGTCACAACGACCTACCGTGTGTCGATGAAGACCAGCCTCTTCGGCTTCAGCCGTGGTGGACTCTACGCGATGAACTGGGCGAACCGCCATCCAGACCGGGTGGCCATGATTTACCTGGATGCCGCCGTCTGTGATTTCAAAAGTTGGCCGGCCGGAAAAGGCAAGGGCACGGGTTCGCCCGGAGACTGGCAGAAACTGATCGCGGATTATGGCTTCAAGTCCGAGCAGGAAGCGCTCGACTACAAGCTCAACCCGATCGACAACTTGAAGGCGATCGCCGCCGCGCATATCCCGATTTTAAGCGTTTGCGGGGATGCTGACACCGCCGTGCCCTATCTCGAAAACTCCGCCATTGTCAAAGAGCGCTACCTCGCGCTCGGCGGCGAGATGAAGGTCATTCTGAAACCCGGTATGGACCACCATCCACACAGCCTTGAGGACCCGACTCCGATCGTGCAGGCGGCAAAAGCAGCCAACGCTCGTCTCGGAAATGCTGGCGGAAGGTGAGGTGAATCACACATCATCACGGAAGGGCGTGCTCGATCGCGTCCAGACTGGTTCCGAAGACACGCAGCGAGATGGCATCGAGCGCCTCGCGCGGCCCCGTTAGGTGAATCGTGCTTTGGGTATGGGTATGGGATTGGCCAGGCTTGAGGAAAAGCGCGGGGCTGGAGGTTTCCAATTCGTAAAACGGCCCGAGGGGCTTCGCTCCTGGCTCGGCGGGTCCGTCGTTGTAGGAGTTGAGAAGATCACCTCCGAACGGGTCCACGTCCTCTTTCCATTGCGAATCGACATACGGCCAATCACGGCTCGCGGAATCGGTGGTCGGCTGGATGACCACCAAAGTGAGCGCGCCGCTGTCGGCTTGCCAACTGCCTGCGACGCCTCGCGAACGTTTTGGCGAGACGCCGAGTTTGCCGCGCTCCTTGCCATCACCTTTGAAGAATAGAACGGAATCATTGTGGGTGATCCGTGTTTCGGGGATTTCTCCGAAGTAGTTGGTGGTGGCAACCGGGCCAAGAATCGAGGTTTCTCCCGATTTGAACGGGATGACCACGGTGGTTTTCGGCGTCGGTTTATACATTCCTAACAACCAAATGGAAGGAGCACCGGTTTCCTTCGTCCATGGAGTTTTCCCGGTATTCTTCACGCTGTTTGCCGTGGAATAAGCCACAGCCTGGACGTCATCCGGCAGTGCTCCGCCGCAGAGTTTTTCGATCTCTGCGGTGGATGTCAGGGAAACGGTTCGCTGTACCTCCATCGAGAAAACAGTGCCGGCACGGTTGGTTAGTTCAATGTTTTTGATGAAGGCAGCGGTGTCACCCGAAGGAGTGCCGGAGACATCGAACGCTTCGGTATCGATCGCAGCCGGGGTTTTCCAATTGGCAAAAGCTTGCTTAACCTTAGGCGGGAAGAATAGGGCGAAAGGGCCGCCTTCCGGACCAAACCAAAGCCGCTCTTCGCCGCCGAAAACATGGATGTGTTTGGCGCTCTCTGAACGTTCGGCCTCCGGCTTGACGCCGACAGCGA
This sequence comes from Akkermansiaceae bacterium, assembly GCA_031371445.1. Taxonomy (GTDB): domain Bacteria; phylum Verrucomicrobiota; class Verrucomicrobiia; order Verrucomicrobiales; family Akkermansiaceae; genus Luteolibacter. Next base: position 370 of record JANMJQ010000259.1, on the reverse strand, counting down.
TCACTTCCGGGTTGATCCAGCCGAAGCCGCTACCATCCGGACCGGTGGCGGAGGAGGTCATGACCCGGCCCTGATAGGCAGGTGCGATGGCCACCCGTGCCGCTCCGGAACCGAGCTCGATGATCTCAGTGTGTTGTTTGAGAAATGCGACGTCATCCTGGTAACTGGACGCGCCAAGGATGGAGCCGCCAGAGAAAATCAGGACGGCGGGAATAGCGAATGGTGTGGTTTTCTTCATGAGATCTGCTTGGTAGATTGATCAGTGTCTTCACCCTGATTACTTCCTTCCATTTGATCAATGGTTTCATCGAGTTCAAACCAGCTAATTTTTCGAACTAGTTTGGAAAAATATTCCTATTTCCCCCCACCC
>JANMJQ010000179.1:0-22523 GCA_031371445.1 Akkermansiaceae bacterium | reverse complement strand
TAAGCTTCCTTGCCATCGACCGTCACACGGAGCGGATAGGACTTGCTGCGCCAGCCACCCATTTTGAGTGTGACCTCACTGACGGTCGCGGATCGTTCCAACTCGAATTGAATCCAAGCCGTCTCGCGTTTGCCGTCGTTTTTCCAACCGCTGTTCTCGTTGTCGTCGAAGGTTTTTCCGGCGTCTTCCGATTTCGATCCGGCGGTTGCAGCAACGATCCGAACGGGCTTGCGGGTTGGCGTGACGGAATCACCGGATGGCGTGGGGCCGCGTTTCAGCGAAGCGGGCAAGGTCGCGTCGGGAAGAACCATGGCCAAGCCGTCCTTCACCTCAAGGAGCTTGGACGAGAGCTCGATGGACGCGGGCTTGAGGCCATCGGCGCTGGCTTTGAGGGTGATCTTTCCGGCCTGCGGGAGGGAACGAATGAGCACGCGGTTCACGCCGCACTCGGCGGGAAGTTTCTTGGAGAGGATGAAATTGTCGGGCCCTTGCGCAATGCCACCGCGCCACTCGGCGGGACCGGTGAGCTCGAAGTCGACGGTATTGAAAACGGTCGGGCAGCGGTTGCCATTGGCATCGACGACCTCAACCTGGATGAGCGCCATGTCGGCTCCGTCAGCGACCAAGCCACCGGGTCCGGTGCGCGGCGTCAGTTTCACAGCAACCGGAGCGCCGGCGGTTTTCTTTTCCGTTTCGCAAAGCTTCTGGCTCTTTGAATCGTAGCCCACGGCTTTGATCGTGCCGGGTTCAAATTGCACTTCTTTCCAAGTGTAAAGGAAGCGGCTGCTCTGCTCGCCGAAGCCTTTCGATTTGCCATTCACGAACAGCTCGACCTTGTCGGCGGACGAGATGACATAGATCGGCTTCTTGACCGTAGGCTCGTAGTTCCAGTGGCCGATGATGTAGGCGGCGGGTTTTTCGACATCCACCCAACCATTCCACATCACTTGGTGACCAAAGAAGGCATCTTTCGGAATGCGCATCGCATCCACTTCGCCGCTGCGCCGGTAGCTCTCCGCGCCGCGTCCGTGGGTATTCGTATCGGAGAAGACGATGTCCACCCCACCGGCGCTGACGCGGCTACCGGTGCCGGGCCGCTCGCGCCAGTAATCATACCAACTCTTGACGCTGCCGATGGCATAAGAGTCCTGGTTGCGATTGTAAGCCGCACCGCTTTCGCCCTTTGGTGCCGGAGGTCCGTCGCCGTCCTTATGAAAAGGCGGCGTCCAATCGTCCCAGTATTTCCGCAGAGCTTCATCGCGATAGTATTCAGTGGCCCACAACGGGATGCGCGCGCTCTTGTTGATGTAAAGCATCTCGCCGCCATATTCGGCGACCTTGCTGTCGAGCATCTCGCGGGAGCCCGAGGCTCGTCCGCCGTGCGGGTCGTATTGATCGCGCACTGCCTTGAGCTCGGACATGTGCGCTTCGCTGATACTTTCATTGCCGCCTTCATAGAAAACCACGCTCGGGTTGTTGCGGTTGTAAATGATGGCGTCGCGCATGAGTTCGACACGCTGGGCCCATTGGCGGCCTTCGGCGTCCTTCTCCTTGTCGCCCGCGGGCATGGCTTCCAGCAATCCGACGCGGTCGCAGGATTCGATATCCTGTTTTCCCGGAGTGACGTGCATCCATCGCACGAGATTGCCGTTGCTCTCCACAATCAGGTCGTTGCTGAAATCGCTCAACCAGGGTGGCACCGATCCACCGACCGCCGGCCACTCGTTGGTCGAGCGCTGTGCATAGCCTTTCATCTGGAGGGTGCGGTCATTGAGCTTCACCATGCCCTTCGCGAATTCCAATTTGCGGAAGCCGGTGCGGGTCACGACGGTATCGACAGGCTTGCCATCGACTTTGAGCGTCGTGGCCACGTCATAAAGATAACCGTAGCCCCAGCTCCAGAAGTTCATGTTGGAAACCCTGCCGCTTGCGCTAACAGTTTTGGTTTCGCCGGCAGCGAGGGTCTGCTCACTGCCCTGGATCGTCTGCAGCAGCTTGCCATCCGGACCGGTGATGGTGAATTCGTAGCTGAACTTTTTCGGCCCGGCATTTTCGTTCTTCACTTGTGACTCGGCGGTCACCATTGCCGACCTGCCCTTGATATCGAAATCCTGTGCATAAACATACACGCCGGTGCTGCCGAGATTCGAGTAGAGCGGCAGGGTTTGATAGAGCTTGTCCGTGACATGCAGCCGGACGTTCTTGGGGATGCCACCGAAGTTGGCGGCGAAGTCGTTGACGTTCCATTCGAACGTCGAACCCGTGTCCTTCTCGACATATTTCGTTGAGTTGTCGATCCGCGCGGCCAGCACGTTTTCCGCGGGCGCGGGTTTCACTTTGTCCGTGATGTCGAATCCGAATGCCATGACGCCGTTTTCGTGACGGCCGATGGACTCGCCATTGAAATAGAATTCGCCGGCCTGGTGAATACCTTCGAATTCGAGAAATACTTTTTTGCCCGCTGCATCGGCTGGCAGCTTGAAATGCTTGCGATACCATGCGATCCCGGACGGCAGGTGCTTGCTGTCTGTTTTGAAGGCGCTGTCCTCGTTCCACGCATGCGGCAGCGTCACCTTCTGCCAGGAGGCATCGGCGAATGCGGGGGTTTCCGCGGTGGGCACATCCCCCTTGTTCAGCAGCCAGCCGGAATTGAAATTGTATTTGCCGCGCGGACCGGCTTGTTGGGCCGGGAGGACCGCGGCCGACAACAGGAAAAAAGCGATGTGGAGAAAGCCGCGCATGGGATGGGATTTAAAAGGGAATGATCCGCTCGGTTTCGGATTCCGCCAATACCCCTTTTGGGGGGAATGCTTCAGGGTCCCTGCAATAGGGGAAACGACCCAAAACGACTCCTGTTCCGGAAGAAATTCAACCACAGATGAACAGGATTTACACAGATAAGGATAAAAATGAATCCGATCTAGATGAGAAGGGCAGGGCAAATGGTAGCGGATTGAGCAAACATCCTCTTCATCTGCGTCCATCTTGTTCATCTGTGGTTGGCATTCTCACTAGTGTAGGGATCTTGGGGGGAATGCGTTTGTTAGGAATATCCTTCGTTCAAGGGGGGGGCGATGCCTCGATGGTGAAATTCGCGGGGGTGATATCCTCCACATCGATGAAGACGCTGGCCGGCCGGGCGTCGGGCTTGAGCAGGCTGGTCCGGATCTTGTTGAAATTTACGCCGCGGACATGCCGCGCGTAGATGGCGTAGGCGGGCATGGTTTTCCCGAACATGTCGAATTCCGGGTAGTTCTTTTCCTTTTCGCCGAGTTTGGCCTGCGCCTGCTGCTCCGTGCCGCCTCCGGGCAATTCGAACTGGATGTTTTCCAAGGTCAGCGCCTCCACCGGATAGCCGGGGATGCCGTTGATGAGCATGCCGATCATGCCAATGTTTTTCGCGCTTACATTCTTGATCGTAACGTCGCGCAACTTGCCGGGCGTCGGCTTCGGCTTGTCGCCTTCGCGGAACGTAGAGAGCCGCGAGCCGAGGCGGATGCTGATAGGAACGATCACTCCGTCCATCGTGATGTCGCTGATCGTCACGTTGCGGAGGTCCGCGCCATCGACGCAATAGAGGGCGATGCCGGACATCTTCGTGTTGGTGATTTGGCAGTTGGATACCGATATGTTTTCAAATCCGCCGATGGCTTCGGTGCCGAGCTTGATCGCATTGCAGCGGGTCGAGAGCTTGCAACCGCTGGCAACGATGTCGCGGCTGGGCTTTCCCGAACTCGTGGCTTTGATGCAAAGCGCGTCGTCGCCACTGACGATGTCGCAGTCGTGGATCCGCACGTTTTCGCTGGAATCAAGGTCGATGCCGTCATTGTTATGCATTCCCAGATCCCGGCTGCGGATGGTCACGCCCTCGATAAGCGCGCCTTTGGTTTGATAGAAATTCAACGTCCATGCGCCGGGATTTGTGAGGTGGATGTCGCGGACGGTGACGTTGCGGCAGCGCACCCAGCGGAGCAGGAAGGGCCGCATGGCGTAGGTTTTTTGCTTTGCTTTCAACGCAGGGCTCTGTCCGTCGATCGTGCCTTTGCCGACGATGCCAACGTTTTCGGCATCCATGGCGACGATCAGTGCATGGCCCAGTGGGTAGCCGCTGCCGTCGATGAAAGGATCGAGATTGCGGTAATCGGCGACGTTCGTGCTTCCGAGCAAGGTCGCCTGTTCATCGAGCTCGAGCGTCACGTTGCTTTTGATTTCAATCGTGCCCGTCAAATACCGGCCCGCGGGAAAGCGGACGATGCCACCTCCCGACGCGGAGCAAGCATTGATCGCCTCCTGGATTTTCGCGGTGTTTAACGTGCTGCCGTCACCCATCACGCCGGACGCAGTGACATCCATCGTTTTGACCGGCGCCGCGATGCTGCAATGAACTGTTAGAAAAAATCCGATCGGAACGATGCATCGGCGGGCTGGAAAAAATGAGTGGAACATGGGGCGGAATCGGGAAGGGAAAAACATCAACGGGGCTTGGCGCGGAGTCCGTGCATGACGCCGCGCAGTTCGGCGAGACCACGCATGCGGCCGATGGCGGAATAGCCGGGAGTGAGCGGGACGTAATGAGTGAGGTCCTGCATCATGACATGGCCATGGTCGGGACGCAGCGGGACTTGCCAGTCGGCCCGGCCTTCGGCGCGGCGGCGGTCCTGCTCGTCTAACAGAATGCGGAGCAGGGCGGGCATGTCGACATCGCCGCCGAGGTGGTCGGCTTCGTAGAAAACGCCTGAGGCCTCGCGCTTCGTGCTGCGCAGGTGGACGGCATGGATGCGCGCGGCGAAACGGCTCGCAAGCGCGGGAAGGTCGTTGTCCGGCCGGGCGCCGAAGGAACCGGCGCAGAAGCAAAGTCCGTTGGCGGGGTGATCGACCAGCGCGAAGAGAGCGTCGATGTGGGAGCCCGTGGAGACGATGCGCGGAAGGCCGAGCACGGGAAATGGAGGATCGTCGGGATGAATGGCAAGGCGCACGCCGAGTTCCGCGGCGACGGGCACCACATGCTCCAGGAAGCGGGCGAGGTTGGCGCGGAGTGCGTCGCCGTCGATATGCGCATAGGCGGCAAGGCGCGCACGGATGTCGTCGAGCGTGAGGCCGAGTTTGCAACCGGGAAAAACGTCGATGATATCGCGGATGAAGGCGTCACGTGCTGCTTCGGAAAGACCGGACCACCAGTGACCCGCGGCTTCGATTTGTTCAGAAGTGAAATCGGCTTCGGCACCGCGGCGTTTGAGGGCGTGGAGTTCGAAGGCTGCGAATTTGACAGGATCGAAGAGAAGGCATTCGGTGCCGTCCGGCAGGACGTGGCGCATGTCGGTGCGCACCCAGTCGAGAACCGGCATGAAGTTGTAGATGACGATGGTGACCCCCTCCGCGGCGAGATTGCGGAGGCTGACCGCGTAATTTTCTAACAGAAGCGATAGGTCGCCCGATCCGGTTTTGATGTCTTCATGGACGGGCACGGATTCGACGGCCGCCCAGCGCAGTCCGGCGGCGGCAAGTTGTTCCTTGCGGGCGCGGATCGCCTCGCGCGGCCATGCGTCGCCATAGGGTATTTCATGAAGCGCGGTGAAGACCGCGCTGGCGCCAGCATGCCGGATGTAGCCCAGTGGCACCGGGTCGGCAGGGCCAAACCAGCGGAAGCATTCTTCGAGCAAGGGCTGTTGGCGGTAATCCACGTGTTGGCGATAGGGTTTGGCTTTTGACGATGGCGGGATTTCCTGCTGCGGCAAATACCTCTTTTGGGACCTGTGCTTGGATGAAAGTAGGCCAGGAAGGGTGGGCATCGCCGATTTTTCTCCATTCACCCTGTTCGAGGTATTGAACCTGAGGACGTCTGAGGTCATGGCCCTATAACCATTTCGAGGTATGGGCAATTGTCGAAAACGGCGCTAGACTGGGGGCGGAAACCCACAGTGCCAGTTCTCGCCCACATCACGGTCGCGGCCGCGCTGCTCGTCTGCGCGGCGCTGACCTGTGCCCACCAGCCGTATGAAAGCAACGCGGTGGTGTTGGTGGAGCATGACCATCTGGAACTCATCGTCACAACTTCCGCCGAGATCGCCGGGCTGCTTGTTGGAGATACTGGAGATGCCGCAAAGCCCGGGGACCGCCATGCGCAACTTCTGAATATCGCGGGCGGACTTTATGAAGTGTCGGCCAACAATGAGCCGATGCTGCCCGAGAATAGCTTCTTCACGGAGCGGGGCGGGGAAGCGGTTTTTTCGATCATCTATCCGGTCGCGATTCCCGCCGCGTTGCGCTTTCGGGCGGCGTATTTGGACAAGCTTCCGCCAGGTTATGGCGGATCCATCGAAGTATTTGACGAATCGCGAAAACTGTTAGATCGGCAGCCGCTGCTGAAGAAAGGGGAAGCGAAAGATACTTTTTCCATCCAACTGCCGGTGATTGCTCCCCCTCCCGTCAGCGCGCCATCGCCCGCCGCAGCGGCATCGCAATTGCCCTCACCCGCCGCGCCGAAGCCAGTCTCCGTCATGCACGAGGGCGTCGCGCGTCTTCCGATAATCGTGGGCATTCTCGTCCCGGTGCTTTTCGCCGGGGGAATCCTTTTGAGGCTTCGAAAACCCACGCCAACGCATTAGCCCATGTTTTCCTCGCGACATTCGTGGAGGTGGCTGATCGCCATTTTCGTTTTCTCGTTCGCCACTGCCCACGGCCAGCGGCAGATGGAAAAACTCGGGCGCGGAATGTTGGCGATCCGCAGCAGCAGTACGCAGGTCTATGTCGGATGGCGTTTGCTGGGCAATGATCCCGAGGATGTCGGTTTCAATCTTTACCGTTCGAGCGCCGGCGGAACAACGAAGCTCCTCACCAACTTCAAGGACACGACCAACTATGTCGATACCCCGCCGAGCCTCAGCACGACGGCTTACACATATTTCGTCAAACCCTCCGACGTCAACGGTGCGGACGTGCAGGATACATGGGCGAATCCATTGAGCGGACCCGCCCAATTGCCAGTCAACGCTCCGATCCGGCAATATATCCCGGTCGCCATGCAGGCCACTCCGGACGATGCGGTGATGGGCGTTTCCTACGATGTGAAATTCTGCTGGGTGGGTGACTTCGATGGCGATGGAGAATATGATTTTCTCGTGGATCGCACGAATCCGAACGTGGAGGCGAAACAATGGCTCCAGGCCTATAAGCGCGACGGCACCTTGCTTTGGCAGATGGATATGGGCCCTAACAGCGTGGACCACTACAACATCACGCCGGGTTCTTCATCCGTTGGCATTGGCCACGGCGACAACGTCACGGTCTATGATATGGACGGCGACGGCAAGGCGGAGGTGATCGTGCGCACGGCCAACGCCGTGGTGTTTGCCAATGGCACGACCCTCAATGCATTCAAAGCGGACGGCATCACGCCCGATAATGAAGTTCAATATATCTCGATCCTTGATGGGATGAATGGAACGGAAAAAGCCCGTGCCACGGTTCCCATCCCAGCCTCATGGGTGACAAAAACCCACATGAACGGACAGATGGGTATCGTTTATGCCGATGGGCTCAAGCCATCGCTGTTCTTCCATCTCTCGAACCGCAACCCCGATGAGAGCTTCAATAAATTCGGCGTGGCTTGGGACTATCGCAACGGTGTGCTCACGCAGCGCTGGGTGTGGCTTCCTTCCGGTCACACCGCCGAAGGTCACCAGATTCGTCTCGCGGACGTGGATAACGATGGGAAAGACGAATACGTGGACGTTGGCAATGTCGTGAAATCCGATGGCAGCGGACAGATCAATGAAAGCGTGTTGACGGAGGTCGTCCATGGCGACCGCTTCCACGTCACTGACATCGATCCCGATCGCCCCGGCTTGGAGACTTTCCTGATTCAGCAAAACAATTCCACGGGTCTCGCGACCGTCTACCACGCGGCGGACAAGAGCACCGTCATCAAGAAGTGGTATGCCAGCGACGTGGTGGATGTGGGCCGCGGTACGGTCGGCGGGTTTGTTCCGAACCTCCAGGGATTGCAGTTCTTCTCCACCCAGCCGGGCGTCTTCGATTGCAAGGGAAATCAGATTTACGACAGTGGCCCGTTCCCGCCCGAAACGATCTGGTGGGATGGCGATTTGGGACGCGAGTTTGTATCAACCATCGGCAGCTCGGCGACCAGCCCCGGGATCGATAAGTTCAACACGGCGGATGGTGGCACCAGCCGGCTTTTCACCATTTATAGCGATCCCCAGGCACCGAATTCCCCATACAACAACTACATCGCCTATGGCGGACGGCCGCAGTTCTGGGGCGACATTCTCGGCGACTGGCGTGAGGAGTTGATCTGCGTGGCGCAGGACAACTCGGAGCTGCGCATTTACACCACGAAGAATGCCGACGTGGTCAAAACATCAGGCGGACTTCCGTTCCGGATCTATACCTTGATGCACAACCCGCAGTATCGCATCCAGGCGACCACGAAAGGCTATGTGCAGTCGAGTTACGTGGATTACTATCTTGGCTATAACATGACGCCGCCGCCACCGCCGCCGATGGTGGACGCAAAGCTGGTGTGGCGTGGTGGAGCGGGCACGACCACTTGGGATGTGGGCACAACGCAGAGTTGGTTGAACAGCGGAGCAAACAGCAGCTTTGCCGATGGCGACACTGTACGCTTCGACATCAGCGGAAACAACAGCAGCGCCGTAACGCTCAACGGCACATTGCAGCCGGCTGCGCTCACCGTTTATAATCCCAAAGACTACAGCTTCGCCGGCACGGGCACGCTCGCGGGCACGATGAAACTCACCAAGGCCGGTAGTGGCGCTTTGATACTGCCAAATACACACAGCTTCAGTGGCAAGACAACGGTCTGGGATGGAGCGCTGGTGGTGAATGGAAATCTTCAGAACAGTCCGGTCACCGTCTGGGGTGGAACATGGGGTGGGGTACTTGCCGCAGGCAAAACCGGCGGACGCATTGGCGGGACCGGAAGTTTCAGCCAAGCGGTTACGATCAAATACCGTGGTGCGATCACTCCGGGTGCGGGCATGAACAGCGCTGGCACATTGACCTTTGCAAATAATCTCACGGCTGAAAACGGCGCGACCTTTGCCCTCGATCTGTCCGATGATCCAAGTGGCGCGACGAAACCAAGCGACCGCATCGCCGTCTCTAACAATCTTACGCTGACTGGCACGGTGACGATCGTCGTCAACCCGCTGAATGCCACGCTGGCGGCGGGCACTTATACCCTTGCGACTTACGGCACGCTCACCGGTGGACTGGCAAATCTTTCGGTCGTCGTGCCTGCCGGAACTCCCTACACGCTGTCGGCCAGCGCGGGTGCAATCAAATTGACGGTGCCCGTGACCCGGCCTGCATCGTCGGTGACCTGGTGGGGAAGCAGCGGCAACTGGGACCTTGCCGCGAGCCAGAATTGGTTGCGGGCAGGCTCGTCCGACGTGTTCGTCTCGGGAGACAACGTTACCTTTGCTGCCACCGGTGCGGCAAGCCAAACGGTTACGCTCACGACGACGCTGCCGGTCAGCGGTATAACGGTTAGTTCCAACAACGATTATACCTTTACCGGTGCGGGCTATCTCTCGGGTGCGGGCGGTTTGACGAAAGCCGGCACCGGCACGCTGACCATTAGCAACAGCAACACCTACACCGGCCCGACTATCATCAACGGCGGCGTGCTTGCGGTGGCGTCGCTCGGCGACGCGGGCAGCCCAAGCGCCATCGGCGCGTCAACGGAGACCGCGGCGAATTTCATTTTGAATGGCGGCACCCTGCGTCTAACAGGTTCACAGACCAACATGAACCGCAAGATGACTCTCGGTGGGGCCGGCGGCACTTTTGATATCGCCCTTGCCAATAGTTCCATCCAGGCCAGCGGCGTTGTCAGCGGCAGCGGCGCGCTCATCAAAAGCGGGCTTGGCACCGTGCTCCTGGTAAATGCCAACACCTACACCGGCGGCACCATCATCAACGGCGGAAAGATTTACCTCGCTGGCTCCACGGCCAATTCCAGTGGGCTCGGCACGGGCACGGTGACGATCAACAACGGCACACTTGCCATGGCCGATGTGCAAGCCAGTGAGACGGCCGCCTGGAACGTGGTTGTCCCCGCGGGCGCTGTGGCGCGCATTGATGCCGATGGACGCTGCAGCATGACAGGCAGTCTCACCGGCAGCGGCACGCTCACGTTTGACTCTCCTTATGTCCGCACCGACATGAAGGGCAATTGGTCGGCATTCACCGGCCGGGTCATTACCGTAGGTGAATTTCGCATCGCCAACTCGTCCGGCTATGGCAATGCGGCACTCGAGCTCGGGGGCACTGCATATTACAACCTTTCGATGAATGATCTCACTCTGGGCATTGGCGAGCTCTCCGGCACGTCAACCTCGGCACTCAGTGGCGGTCCGACGGCGGGAAAAACACTCACCTGGCAGGTGGGCGGAAAAAGCACGGATTCCACTTTCGCAGGCGTGATCAAGAACAGCACGAGCACCACCGCCCTCACGAAAACCGGCACCGGCACGCTTACTCTAACAGGAGCGAGCACATTCACCGGCGCGACGTCCGTTGCCACGGGCAGGCTCGTTCTCAAAGGCGGCTCCCTTTTGGGAACCAATGTCACCGTCTCCGCCAACGCAGGCTTCGGTGGCAGCGGCTATGTTACCGGTAACGTCACCTTCAACTCCGGCTCGCTCCTGCTCACGGATCCTGCCACGGGACCGCTCTCGATCACGGGCAATCTCACCTTTGGCGGCACGGTCACCGTCGCTCCCGCGCCCGGCACCGCTTTGAGCAACGGCACTTATACGCTCTTCACCTACAGCGGCACCCGGACCGGACCTTCTTCCTTCGTTTGGGCAGGCACGGGATTCAACGCCACCTTCGACACCTCGGTTGCGGGCGTGGTCAGCGTCTCACTCGTCCGCGGTTCCTCCGACCTTATATGGACCGGTGTCACCAACGCCATCTGGAACACTTTCGACACGAATTGGAACAGTACCCTGGGCCAAACCTATTTCATGGCGGACGATCACGTCCGCTTCGACGACAGCTCCTCTGTTAGAACGATCGATCTAACAGGCGGCCTTGCCCCCGCTTCGGTCGTCGTCGACGCGAGCACGGACTATGCGTTTTCCGGAACAGGCGACATCACGGATGTGGCAACTTTGGCCAAATCGGGTGCGGGAAATCTCACCATTTCAAACGCCAACACCTTCACCGGTGGCACAACGATTTCCGCCGGCACTCTCACCATCGGCAACGCCTCGGCGCTCGGCACCGGCACGGTCACGCTCGCGGGCGGCTCCTGGGCGATGGGCACGCTCACTCCGGCCAATGCCATCAACGTCATTGCCAACTCCCGCATCACCGGCGGCAGTGGCAGCGGAACGCAAGGTATCAAGGCGGTTTCCGGTTCGGGCGTGCTCACGCTTGAAGCCACCAACGTCTTTGACATGGAAGCTTCGATGTCGGCGTTCACCGGGTCGGTTAGTCTTACTGGCAGCAGCAGCTTTCGCTTCAATGGCAGCACCGGCTCCAGTTCCGCGGATTGGGACCTGGGCACCCGCAACCTCAACGCGCGTTCGGGCAACTCATTTGCGCTCGGCTCCCTCACCGGCGCCGTCGGTTCTTCGCTCAGCAACAATAGCAGCAACAGCGGCACGGCGACCTTCACCGTAGGAGCCAACGGGCACAGCACCACCTTCGCAGGCGCCATCACCAATGGCGGCAGCAAAGTCACCGCCCTGACCAAAACCGGATCCGGTTCGCTCACTCTAACAGGTGCTAACACCCACACCGGTGCCACCATCGTTTCCACAGGGGCGTTTTATGTCACCGGTTCGCTCGGCACCACGGCGGTATCGGCCTCATCCGGGGCTACCATCGGCGGCATTGGCACGCTCGGAGGAAATCTCACGCTGGCCTCCGGTGCCAGGCTTGCCCTCGGTGTCGGTCCTTCCACCATCAAAGGCCTCACCGTCTCCGGCACCAGCACTCTCACTGGCGCGATCACGGTGGTTCCAGCCCTGTTCGGTGGAACGCTCGCTCCGGGAACCTACACCTTGCTCGCTTACTCTGGTTCGCTGGCTGGCTCGCCGACCTTTACATGGCTCGATACGACCTCTTCGGGATACACCGCCACGTTTTCAACCGCGACTGCTGGCCAAGTCAAAATCACTGTCAGCGGACCGCCGCCCGCACCGACGGGACTCGCTGCGACAGCCGGCAACGCGCAGGTCTCACTCGCATGGAATACGGCTTCGGGGGCCACCGGATATGTGCTCATGCGTTCGGCCGCCAGCGGATCGGGTTATGTCACCATCGCGCCGAATCTAACAACCAACTCGTTCTCCGACACCGGCCTGACCAACGGCACCAATTACTATTATGTAGTGGCGGCGAAGAACACGGCGGGAACCAGTGGCAATTCGAATGAATCCAGCGCGAAGCCGGTGCCCACTTTTTTGCAATGGGCGGCAACCGCTTTTCCATCGCAATCCGATCCCGCGATTATCGGTCCGCACGCGGACCCGGATAAGGATGGCTATGAAAATCTGTTGGAATATTTTCTCGGCACCGTGCCTGGCGTTGCGGACCCGGGGAACCTGATCCGCTGCACGCTGGACCAAAGCGGCAACATCGTGTTCAAGTTCCCGATGTCCAAAAACGTGGCGAACCTCAGTTATTCGGTCCAGCAGGCGGCGGATGTGACAACGTGGCTGGATTCCAATGTTGTGCCCACCGTCGCGAGCGATGCAGGATCTTACTACCAGATGGAAGCCGCGATTCCGCGAAATGGGCAGGCCCGTCTGCTGGTGCGGCTCGCGGTCACAACGAATTGAAACCTTAGTGCCATGAAATTTAAATTTTTTTCCATCGCAGTTTGCGCCCTGCTTGTTCCCTGCGCGGTGGTGGATGCCGCCGGCTTCAAGTTCGATTTCCGCAGCGCCGCAGCGGAGGAGGGGTTCACCCAGGTGACGCCGCAGGCTGTTTATGATGCGCAGCGTCACTATGGCTTCCTCGAAAGCCCAACACCTGACAAACCCGCGGTTTTCGCGGTGGATGTGGAGGAGGGGAACTACGACGTCACCATGCGCTTCGGCGATCCAGCCAAGGCAACTTCGACCACGATCAAAGCCGAGTCACGCCGCTTGCTGCTGGAAAACGTGGAGACTGCGTTGGGCAAATACGAAACCCGCACGTTCACCGTGAATGTGCGCAAACCCGCGATCAGCACAGGCGGCACCACGTCGCTCAACAGCCGCGAGCTAGGTCCGCCGCCCGTGCCGGATTGGGACGATCATCTGACCTTCGAGTTCAACGGCAAACAGCCCGGTGTCGCCATGATGGAAATCAAGCCGGCGAATGAAGCGATTACGGTTTTCATCGCCGGGGATTCCACCGTGACCGACCAATCGAATGAACCATGGGCAGGTTGGGGACAGATGCTGCCGCGGTTTTTTCAACAAGGAGTGTCGGTGTCGAATCAGGCGGAGTCCGGCCTCGCGCTTTACTCGTTCAAGGGCCAGAAGCGCCTCGATAAAGTCCTGAGCATGATGAAAAAGGGCGACTATCTTTTCATCCAGTTCGGCCACAACGACCAGAAGGACAAGACCGCCGGCGCGGGCCCATTCACGAGTTACAAGGCGAACCTGAAAAAATTCGTCGAGGCGGCCCGGAGCAAGGAAGGCATTCCGGTGCTTGTCACTCCCATGGAGCGGAGGCGGTGGAAAGGCAACGTGCCGGAGCCCACTCTCGCCGATTATGCAGAGGCTGTGCGCCAGGTCGGAACCGAGGAGAAAGTGCCGGTGATTGATCTCAACGCGATGAGCCTGAAGTTCTACACCGCGCTCGGACCTGAAAAGTCCACCAAGGCATTCGTTTTTTATCCCGCGAATACCTTCCCCGGCCAGGACAAGGAGTTGAAAGACAACACCCACCATAACAGCTACGGCGGCTATGAACTCGCGCGTTGTGTGGTGGCAGGGATCAAGGCCAGCGTGCCCGCACTTGCAACGCACCTGGCCAAGGATGCCGGCGACTTTGACCCAAGTAAGCCGGATCCCGTGGAAAAGGTGGATATCCCGCTAAGCCCGGTCACGGGTAAGACAGAAAAGCCGGCTGGGAGTTGATCTTCCTTGAATGGTGCCCTCCCATAAGAGGTATTGGCGACACCTTCTTTGACATCATCCCATTCATCGCGCTTCATTCGCACTCTCATCCCAACTTACGAAATCCTATGAAACCTTGTCCAAAATTCACGTTCGGTGTCGGTGACCGCTTTGCCCGCGGCGCCCACGCCCAGTTGACCGCATTCATTGAAGCCAAGAAACTCGGTGTCGATCTCGTGCCGGTCTGGAACAAGTCCAACCGCGAGCACAACATCATCGGCTCCGAACCCACCGGAACGCGCCAGGCCGCGGACAAGGCGGTGGCTGACCTGGAATGGAAGGACGCGTATCTGTTAGATGCGGATCACATCAACCTCAGCACCGTCGACCGCTTTCTCGCGCCCTGCGATTTTTTCACCCTTGATGTCGCCGACGATATCGGCAGCCCGGCCGGAGCGGCGGAGGTTGATGCTTTCATCGCAAGGCATCCGGAGTTGATCGGCCGGGTTGCCATCGAAGGCATCGAAACTCCCTTTGAAATCTCCCGCGGCGATGTTGAAAAGGCGGCGAATCAATTTCTCAAGGCCGTCGAAACCGCGGGTGACATTTACCGGCACATTCTAACAGGCAAGGGTGGCGTTGATGATTTTGTCACCGAGATATCGATGGATGAAACCTCAAGTCCGCAGACGCCGGTCGAGCTGTTGATCATTCTCGCTGCCATCGCGGACCAGAAGGTTCCCATTCAAACGATCGCGCCGAAATTTACGGGCCGCTTTAACAAGGGCGTCGACTACGTGGGCGACATCGCGCAATTCGAACAGGAGTTCAACGCCGACCTTGCCGTCATGGCGCATGCCGTGAAGCGTTATGGCCTGCCCGCATCGTTGAAGCTGTCCGTGCATTCCGGTTCGGACAAATTTTCGATTTATCCGGTCATCAAACGCGCTCTCCGGCGGACGGGTGCCGGCCTGCATATCAAGACTGCCGGCACCAACTGGCTTGAGGAAATCATCGGCCTCGCGGAAGCCGGCGGCGATGGCCTTGCGCTTGCCAAAACGATCTATGCGAAGGCATTGGAGAAAAAGGCCGCTTTGTGCGAACCCTATGCGACCGTCATCGATATCCGCGACAGCAACCTGCCATCGGCGGAGGAAGTGAATGCCTGGACCAGCGATCAGTACACGTCGGCCCTGCGCCACGACCAAAGCAATCCGGGCTACAATGCGGATCTCCGCCAGTTGCTCCACGTCGGCTTCAAGATCGCGGCCCAGTTGGGGGATACCTATCTCGACGCGCTGGCGGCGAACTCGGATGTGGTCGCCCGCAACGTCACACTGAATCTGCTCGAACGGCACATGAAGCCGCTGTTCCTTTAAAATCGAAAAAAGCCAAATTAGGGCTTGTCAGGTCGCCTTCGGGACCTAGATTCGCCGCCCCCGCACCGCGGGCCCTTGACGGTTTTAGGACGAGGGGGCCCACAAAATGGGGACTATCGGGTGCAGCTCCGGAAAAAAGCTCTTGCGAGAAATTCTCGTCGGCGCGCCGGTTTGTCCCCATTGGGAAATTCAAAACCACGCAGGAAATCATGCCGACCATCAACCAGCTCGTTCGCAAGGGACGCCTCACTCCGGCCGAAAAGTCGAAGTCACCCGCTCTTGTGAACTGCCCGCAGCGCCGCGGAGTCTGTCTCCAAGTCATGACACGGACGCCCAAGAAGCCGAACTCGGCTCTCCGTAAAGTCGCCAAGGTGCGCCTCACCAACGGATTTGAAGTCATCGCCTACATCGGCGGTGAAGGCCACAACCTGCAGGAACACTCGATCGTCCTCGTTCGCGGCGGCCGGGTGAAAGACCTTCCGGGTGTCCGTTACCACATCGTCCGCGGATCGCTCGACACGCTCGGCGTGGACAAGCGCCGCCAGAGCCGTTCGAAATACGGTGCCAAGCGCCCGAAAGCCGGTGCCGCAGCCGCTCCCGCCAAAAAAGGCGGCAAGAAGTAATCCTCCTCATTTCACCAACCCACTGCCATGCCACGCCGCAAGCGCATTTTCACCAAGCCGGACCGCCGCGATCCCCGCTACGACAGTCCTCTCGTCGGACACCTCATCAGCAAAGTGATGGTCTCCGGCAAGCGGTCGCTCGCCCAGCGCATCGTTTATGCCGCCATCGAGCGCGCCAATGAAGGAGTCGATACCGTCGATCCCCTCGAAGTCGTGACCCGTGCGGTGGAAAACACCAAGCCACGCGTGGAAGTGAAATCCCGCCGCGTCGGTGGTGCCACCTACCAAGTGCCGCTCGAAGTCGCCGCCGATCGCTCGGAGTCGCTTTCGATGCGTTGGCTCGTCAATTACGCCCGCAACCGCAAAGGCACGCCGATGCATGTGGCGCTGGCGAACGAAATCAAGGACGCCGCCAACAACCAAGGCAGCGCCGTTCGCAAACGCGACGATGTGCACAAAATGGCCCAGGCCAACCGTGCTTTCGCCCACTTCCGCTTCTAAATAGACCTGCGTTCCTGCATTTTATTTCGTGAATCCGAATAGTCCAAACCGCCAATACGTGCTCGAGCGCACCCGGAATATCGGGATCGCCGCGCATATTGACGCGGGCAAGACGACGCTCACCGAGCGGATCCTGTTCTATACAGGGATGATTCACAAAATCGGCGAAGTCCACGACGGCGGCGCGACCACCGATTGGATGGAGCAGGAGCGCGAGCGCGGCATCACGATCACTTCCGCGGCCGTGACCACCGAGTGGTGGCAGCATGAGGAAGAGGGGATGACCAAGCTTTTCCCAGGCCAGAAGCAGCGGATCAACATCATCGACACCCCCGGCCACGTCGATTTCACCGCCGAGGTGGAACGCTCGCTGCGGGTGCTGGATGGCGTGATCATCGTTTTCGACGCGGTCGCCGGAGTCCAGCCCCAGACCGAAACCGTTTGGCGGCAGGCAACCAAGTACAACGTTCCGCGGATCGTGTTCGTCAACAAGATGGACCGCGTCGGCGCGAACTTCGACAACGTCGTCCATGAAGTCCGCGACAAGCTCGGTGCGAATGCGGTCAGCATTTTGATACCAATCGGCTGCGAGGACCAACTCATCGGCCAGATCGACGTGGTCAATCAGAAGGCCGTTTATTTTTCCGACGACGACAAGTTTGGATCGACCTACACGGTCAAAGAGCTCGAAGGCAATTTGGTCTCGCTCTGTAAGAAGGCCCACGACGAATTGGTCAACGCGGTTGCCGACGTTGATGACGCCGTGGGCGAAAAATTGATCAACGAAGAGCCGATTACTCTCGAAGAACTCAAGCAAGGCATCCGCCGCGCGACCATCGCCAACAAGTTGGTGCCGGTAGCCGGCGGTTCCGCTTTCAAGAACAAGGGTGTCCAGTATCTGTTGGATGCCGTTGTCGATTATCTCCCGAGCCCGCTCGACATCCCGCCCGCGATCGGCATGGATCCGGACGACCACGAGAAGCAAATCGAAGTCGTCACCTCGGACAACGAAAAGTTCGTATCCCTCGCTTTCAAACTCTGGGCTGACAAGTTCGTCGGCAAACTCGTTTTCTTCCGCGTGTATTCCGGTGTCATCCGCAAGGGCGACACTGTTTACAATCCCCGGACCCGCCGCAGTGAGCGCGTGGGCCGCCTGATCCAGATCCAGGCGAACGAGCACAAGGACATCGATGCTTGTTACTCCGGTGACATCGCCGCCATGGTCGGGATCAAAAACGTCACCACCGGCGACACGCTGGCTGCCGACAAGCACGACGTGGTGCTCGAACCCCCGACTTTCCCGGAACCCGTCATCTCGATGGCGGTTGAGCCGAAGACCAAAGCCGACCAGGAGAAACTCGCTCTCGCTCTCGGACGCCTCTCCGAAGAAGACCCGACCTTCATGGTCAAGACCGACACGGAAACCGGCCAGACCATCATTTCAGGCATGGGCGAGCTCCACCTGGAGATCATCATCGATCGCATCCGCCGCGAGTTCAAGGTTGAGGCCAACACCGGCGCTCCGCAAATCGCTTATCGCGAAACCATCACGCAAGCCGCGGGTGGCGAAGGCAAGCTGATCAAGCAATCCGGCGGCCGCGGCCAATACGGCCACGTCATCATTTCCATCAAGCCCAACGAAAAGGGCAAGGGCCTCACCATCGAGAACAAGGTTGTCGGTGGCACGATCCCCAAGGAATACATCAACGCCGTTTACAAGGGCATCAACGAGTCGATGACCAATGGCATCATCGCCGGTTATCCCGTGATCGATGTGCATGTCGAGATCCTCGATGGATCCTATCACGACGTGGACTCCAACGAGAACGCGTTCACGATGGCGGCGATTTTTGCGATGAAGGACGGCTTCAAGAAGGCCAAGTCCATTCTGCTGGAGCCGATCATGGCCGTCGAAGTCTCCACACCGGATGACTATCAGGGCGACGTGATGGGCGACCTCAGCCGCCGCCGCGGGCAGATCCAGAACACCGAGTCGAAGGGCAAGCTTTCGATCGTTCACGCGAATGTCCCTCTCAAAGAAATGTTCGGCTACTCCACGGCCGTCCGCACCCTTTCCTCGGGCCGCGCTTCCTATGCGATGACTCCATCGCATTTCGAGCAAGTCCCAACCAATATCGTCGAAGAAATCGTCAGCGACCGTCTCGGTTGATCATGCGATTGCTCGCCCTGTAGCCCCACCACGTAAACCGTCACACAACCTTCTCCACCATGGAAAATCAAAAAATCCGCATCCGCCTGCGCGCTTTCGATCACCGCGCGATCGACCGTTCCGCCCAAGAAATCGTGGAGACCGCGAAGCGCACCGGAGCCCGCGTCGCCGGACCCATCCCGTTGCCGACCCGCATCGAGAAGTTCAGCGTCAACCGCTCGGTCCACGTCAACAAGAAGTCGGCGGAACAATTCGAAATCCGTACCCACAAGCGTTTGCTCGACATCGTCGATCCAACCGCCCGCACCGTCGATGAGCTCAAAAAGCTCAACCTCCCCGCCGGTGTCGACATCACCATCCGCATCTGAGTTTTCTGTTAGAACACTCAACCATCAACTCTCAACTCTCAACTTCTCTAGTCATGTCTCTCGGCCTTCTCGGTAAAAAAATCGGTATGACCCGCCTGTTCGACCAACAGGCAGGCATCATGATCCCTGTTACTGTTATCGATGTTTCCGGTAACACGATTCTTCAATCGAAGACCCCTGAAACCGACGGTTACACTGCGGTCCAAGTCGGCTACGGCGATCAAAAGGAACAACGCGCCACCAAGCCTGCTCTAGGCATCGCCAAGAAGGCCGGTTGCGCACCCAAGCGTTTCATCCAAGAATTCCGCGTCGAAAACGGCGTTGAACTTCCAGCAGTTCATCCAGGTCTTGAAACCTTCACTGTCGGCCAGTGGGTTGACGTGTTCGGCGACTCCAAGGGCCGCGGTTTCCAAGGTGCCGTGAAGCGCCACGGCTTTGGTGGTTTGAAAATGACCCACGGCTCCATGATGCATCGCCGGACGGGAGCCATCGGTTGCCGCTCGACCCCAGGTCGCGTTTGGAAAAACCAAAAGATGCCCGGCCACATGGGCACCACTCGTGCCACCGTGCAAAATCTCAAGATCGTAGCCGTCCGTCCTGAAGATGGTGTGATCCTCGTCTCCGGCGCAGTTCCGGGTTCTAACGGTAACTACGTCACCGTCCGCCCAGCCAAGAAGAAGTCCGCCTGATCCGGTGGCATTTTTGAAACCTCTCACGATTCCCAGTCATGTCCGCTAAGACTTTCACCGCAGAAGACGCTCAAGCCGCCAACCTCGTGTTGGTAGGTGCCGAGAAAGGTCGCCAAGCTGTCCACGATCTCGTGGTCGCCTATCGCGCCAACCGCCGCACCGGCTCCGCTTGCACCAAGACCCGGGGCGAGGTCTCCGGTAACAACCGCAAGATTTACAAGCAAAAAGGCACCGGTGGTGCCCGTCACGGCGACAAGCGCGCCCCGATCTTCGTCGGTGGTGGTGTGGTCTTCGGACCACGCCCTCGCGACTATTCCAAGAAGGTGCCAAAGACCGTCCGCAAGCTCGCTCTCCGTCGCACCTTGGGTGACCTCGTCAGCGCCGGCAAGGTCCTGACACTCCCTTCATTCTCCGTCGCCGATGGCAGGACCAAGTCCTTCGTGGCTGCTCTCGATGCCATCGCGCCTCTCGGCAAGATCCTCGTCGTTGGAAATTCCTTCGATGATAGCACCTACCTCGCCGGCCGCAACGTCGCTTACGCCCAACTCGTCACGGGTTCGGATGTCAACGTCGAGCAACTTCTCCTCGCCAACACCATCATCCTCGTGGGTGATGCCGTGCAAACCCTCGCGGCTCGCACCGCCTGAACCCCGGACCTAACACCGAGATCATGAAAGACATTTACCAGGTCATTAAAAACGTCCGGCTCTCCGAGAAAGCGACCATGCTTCAGGAGACTAACAACGAGGTCACTCTCGAAGTGGACCGCAAGGCCAACAAGCTTGAAATCAAGCAGGCCGTGGAACAACTCTTCGGAAAAACCGTTCTGGCAGTTCGCACTGCCAACTATGACGGCAAACTCAAGCGCCAGCGTCGTGCCGATGCCGGTCGTACCAACCATTGGAAAAAAGCCATCGTCCGCCTCAAGGAAGGCGAATCGCTCGATCTCGTCTAAGCGATTTACCCGCTGCTCCAAACGTAACACTTCAACGTTCCGATTGTCATGCCCCTGAAAACTTTCAAGCCAATCACACCATCCGCTCGCTACAAGAATCTCCCGTCGTTCGACGAGATTACCAAGAGCAAGCCTGAGAAGAGTCTTCTCACGCCTCTCAAGCGCAGCGGTGGCCGTAACAACACCGGCCGCATCACCATCCGTCACGTCGGTGGTGGCCACAAGCGCCACTATCGTCTGATCGACTTCAAGCGCGGCAAGCACGATGCTCCGGCAACCGTCGTTGGTATCGAATACGATCCTAACCGCACCTGCCGCATCGCGCTCATCCAATACGAAGACGGACAAAAGTCCTATATCCTCGCCCCACTCGGCCTGGAAGTTGGAACGACCGTCATCTCCGGAGCCGCCGTTGCACCGAAGACCGGCAACGCCATGCCTCTCAGCGCCGTGCCGCTCGGCACCCCGATCCACAACATCGAGCTCATCCCTGGCAATGGCGGCAAAGTCGCCCGCGCCGCCGGCCAGCTTGCAGTGCTCTCTAACCGCGATGGCGGCTGGGCACTGGTAAAAATGCCTTCCGGTGAAATCCGCCGCTTCAACGACCGCTGCTTCTGCACCATCGGCCAAGTCGGAAACCGCGACCACATGAATGAAACCTCTGGCAAAGCCGGCCGCACCCGCTGGCAGGGTGTTCGCCCGACCGTCCGCGGTATGACGATGAACCCCGTTGACCACCCGAACGGTGGTGGCGAAGGCAAGTCGAAATCCGGTGGTGGCCGTCAGCACCTTCTCAGCCCATGGGGCCACGCGAAGGGCCAGAAGACCCGCAACAAGCGCAAGACCACCAGTGTCTTCATTGTCGAGTCCCGCCACAAAGCGAAGAAGAAGTAATCCCTTCCTAATCTGAAATCTCAAATCTGAAATCTCAAATTTCCCATGCCACGCTCACTCAAAAAAGGCCCATACGTCGATCAAAAGCTTCTCGCCAAGATTGACGCCGTTGCCGAAGCCGGATCCGACCGCAAGCCCATCAAAACATGGAGCCGCAAGTCGATGATCACCCCGGATTTCGTTAGCCATAACTTCGCCGTGCATAATGGCAAAACCTTCGTTCCCGTTTACGTGACCGAAAACATGGTTGGCCACAAACTCGGTGAGTTTTCCCCGACCCGTCTGTTCAAGACCCACGGCGGTATCGGTAAGAAATAAGATATTCCGCTCCACTCTTCCACGTCCATGCGTTCCACCATCCATCTCAAAGCACTTGCCGCCGCCCTCGGGCTGTTGGCTGGCGCGGAGATGTGCGTGGCCCAAGCACCGACCGCCGCAGAGTATCAGGATATCATCGCGACACTCCAGGAGCAGAACAAAACCCTCCAGCGCAGCCTCGCCGAGGCTAACAGCGGAGAGAAGCAAGCGTCCGGGCAACTCGCTCAGGTCCGCGAGCACCTCGAAGCACTCGGCAAGAACCTGCTCGACGGGGGAAATGATCGTCTCGTCCAGGCTGCGGCCGATTTGCAAATCGCAAACGAGCGCACCACTCAACTCGAAAGCTCCGTCACCCACCTCGCTTCCGCCGTCATCGACTACCTCCGCCAAGCGGTGGTGTCCGATCCGGATGCAAGGCTTCGTGTAGAAACTTCACTAAGAGAGCTTGACGCTGTCCTCGGACTGCGCCAGAAGCCCCGCCCCGATGTTCGCACCGGCTCGCTTCAGCAAGCCCGGATCGT
>JANMJQ010000224.1:0-3380 GCA_031371445.1 Akkermansiaceae bacterium | reverse complement strand
GAGACGCCTGATCCGATCGAACGCATGCTGCGCGATTCACGCATTAACACCATCTTCGAAGGCTCCACCGAGATCATGCATCTGTTCATCGCCCGCGAAGCGCTCGATCCGCATCTCCGGCGCGGAGCGGGCGCGCTCGATACCCGCAAGCCGGCAAGTGAACGATTGCAAACAGCCGCGAAGGCCGGGTTCTACTATCTCACATGGTATCCCGCGAAATGGTTCCCTAAACCGCTTGGTCTTCCCAACGACCTTGATCCGCAACTGGCGAAAGGGCTGCGCGATGTTGCCCGCATGAGCCGCAAGCTGGCGCGCGTGTTGTTTCATTCGATGGCACGCCACGGCGCGAAATTGGAACGCCGGCAACTTCTGTTAGGCCGTCTGGTGGATGTTGGATCGGAACTCCTCGCGGCAAGCGTTTCCGTGGCACGCGCCCATGCGCTCGGTGATGAGACGTCCTTGCAAACCGCGAGATACATTTGTCATCGAACCCGTTGCCGCGTGGATTCTTTGTTTGCGGAAGCGAGGAGTTTTCCCGATGCAGAGGCATATCGGCTCGCGCAGCGGATGCTGGGATAATTTGGGTAGGGCAATGAATAGCTCGCTGAAGGTCTCGCCATGGGATTTGATCCACCCGGCCCAGACCCGCTGCCCGCCATTTCGAAACCGGTCGGGCTTGGTGTTTCTAACAGATGATGGAGAAATTCGCGGTCGGCAGGCTTCATGTCAGAATTTCAGTCCCTGCACCGCAGGCTGGCATGGGTGATCGTCGCATTGGGAAAAGCCATGCCGCCGAACCGGAGTTCCAGCCGGGGTTCAACGCCGGGTTCCAAGGCCCACTCAGAGGCAGCGCCAAACACAAAGCGCCTAATACCAAAATCCCTTACGAATTAGACTTTATACCGGAGCGCCAGCGTTTGCTTGGTCACGCATCCAGTGGTGGATGAGGGATTGCACCTTGTCGGGTTGGGTCCAATGGCGGGCGGTGGCGATGAGATGATTCTCAAGCTGGCGCAGGCTGCGGTAGAGTCGGTTGGCGGTTGGAGCTTTGAGCAATCTGCCAAAGCCCTCGACCGGATTGAGTTCGGGACAATAGGGCGGCAGGGGCAGCAACCGCACATTGGAGGGCAGCCGCACATCATCGGCGGGGAGATGGAAGCCCGCGCGATCCTGGATCACCACGTGCAGCGAGGCCGGATCGCTGTCGGCGATTTGTTGAAGGAAGACCGCGTGGATGTCACGGTTGATGGCCGGAGTGAAGAGCAACTGCGTGTCATGGGCTCCGTCGATTTCAAGCGCCTCATGAAGATAGCCCCATTTGTAGGTGGTGGCATAAGGGGCATGCACCCGTACCCCGCGCCGCGCCCATACACGCCGGATCACGGGCAACAGTCCGTAACGATGTTCGTCAAGAACCCACAACCGGACGGGTTGTGAAGGTTCGGGTCCCACCACTTCAGTGAGACGTTGTGGAAGCTCGGCCCTGAACGCGTCGGCTGCAGCCTGGTTCTTTTTGCGGTGGCTCTTGCGCGGCACCTTGAGCTTGCCGCCCAAGCGGTGCATCAGCTTGCGCACCCCGCTTTCGGTCATGGTTTTGCGTGTGCGCTTTTTGATCCACTTCTGGGCATCGCGTGCTTGGCGGAAATCTCCCGCTTCGAGCTTGCTGATGAATTCCTCGGCATCCTTGCCATGCACCGTTGGCTGGCGTGCTCCGGCCCATTCCCGGCTGAGCAGAGCATCCACCCCGCCGGCCACGACCAAGTCCCGGTAAGTGAAGACCGTCTGACGGCAGACGTCCGCGATCTCCATGATTTGTGCAACCGTGTGCTTGTGGCCGGCAATCAGCCGCACCACCAGCAGCCGCTTGCGCTGCCAGTCCTCCTGCGGTTTGCGCCATGCTTCCTCGATTTCCGCCACCAGTTTCTCACCCAATGCAGGTAATGTTCTAGCCATGCCCGAGCATGGGCCAGTGGTAGAAAATAGGAAGTCTAAAAGCTAGTGGATTTTGGTATTAGTCCGCTTTGCGAATAGGCGGACTGAAGATCTGCGCAATTTTCAGGCGCGCACTAAGTTTTTTCTTTTGCGCGAAGCGGGATTTCTGCTCGGTTGAACGGCATTCTAACGGAACTCAGAAAGCCCCATTCAACTTTCGGCCAATCCAGAAGATCCCCAGCAAGGTCACGACAGCGGCGATGGTGGCCCAGTGAGACCAGAGCGGGATGCGGGTTTGCAGCGGACGTGGCTCGGGCAGTGAATTGATTTCGCGCACGAGATCGGCGATGTGCGCGGGATCGATCACGCGGCCGCGGGATACCTTGGCCATTTCCTCAAGCACTTCGGGACGAGCTGGCTGACCGGTCTTTTCGATATCGACGCCTTGTGCCAAAATCGTTGTTTCCAAGGGTTTGTCACTGGCGGCGCTGGAGGTTGCGCGGAGTTTCCAGGCACCGGGCAAGTCCACCTTGAAACGCCCGCTGAAGGCACCCCAGGCGCTGTCGTTTTTTTGCAGATCGATTCGTTTTGTATGACCATCGGGAGCGGTGATGTCCACGGCGACAGTGCCTTCCTTGAGGGGAGCGCCATTGGTGTCGAAAGCGTTGGCAGTGAGTGACACCATCGCACCGGGTTCAGGGCGTTCGGGTGTATAGAAAAGCCGGATACGCTGACCCGCGGCCATGTTGCGCTGGTACGACATCCATCGTGCGACCTGACCCCAGAATCGATAGTGATAGAGATCTTCTACTCCTCGCCGCCAGCGCCAGGCGGAGTCGATGCCCATGAACAAAACCTTGCCGCTGCCCGCGGGCTTGGTGACCAGCAATGGCACGGGCCCGAACTTGCCGCGGCGGTTGCCATGAACCGCGAGCACTTCCGCGCCGCCTTTGGCTTTCACGACCGGTGCGTGCCAATAAAACCCGGGAAGGCGTCGCCAAATCTCGGGGTTTTCCTCCTCGCTGTTGCCTAACAGAGTGAGCAACGAGGTCCGGCCTTCGGTTGTTAGAACCAGTGGCGATGGAATGCTTTCGGAGAATCCGGTCTTCGCGGTATCATCGAGGATAACAGGCATGAGATCGGCAAGTCCCGTGTCGAGAAGCGAAAATTCATTGCCCTGCGGCCCGGGCATGAAGATGAGGCCGGTCGCCTGGTTCTCCACCAAGCCGCGGATCAGCTCGCATTGATCCTTCGTAAGTTGGTCTGGCGCGACACCGACATCGCCGAGGAAGACCACGTCGAATTTAGCGAGGTCCTCCAACTTCGACGGAAACTCATGAAGGTAATCCTTGCCTTCGCCCGGCCCAAGCGCGGGATGAAACAACAAGCACGAAAGCTCAACTCCCGGATCCCGCGAAAGGGCGTTGCGGAGAAAGCGGTATTCCCAG
>JANMJQ010000177.1:0-9166 GCA_031371445.1 Akkermansiaceae bacterium | reverse complement strand
GCCCGGCGCGCCCGGTCGCGTGCTGGCGTCCGAGGGCATCCGTTTGCAGGAGGTGCCTGCCACCCTCAACCGTGGTGCGGGTGACGTGCACGCCTCGGGGAACCCGCATTTCATGGTCGATCCGATCATCGCAAAGGCCGTCGCCGCGCACATCGCAAGAGCATTCGCCACCGCAGATGCGGCGAACGCCGCGGCATACCAGGCGAACGAAAAGAAATTCGAGGCCACCGTCGATGCCAAGCTCCAGGAATGGGGTGCCGCCATGTTACCCTTCCGCGGCCAGAACGTTGCCGCGTATCACGATGACTGGCTGTATTTCGCCAACCGCTTCGGCTTGCAGATCAATATGTTTGTTGAACCGAAACCCGGCGTCCCGCCGTCGCCATCGCATCTCGTGGAAGTGATCGCAAGCATGCGCGCCAACCATACCAAGGCGATTCTCGTAGAACCCTATCATAACCGGAAAAACGCCGAGAAGGTCGCATCGTCAACCGGCGCGCAGGTCGTGGACATGGCCCAATATCCCGGCGCGCTGCCCAACACGGGGACGTATGTTCAAATGATCGACGTCCTGGTTTCCCGCATCTCCTCAGCCCTCAAAAAATAAGACCATGTGGGAAGTAATGATGTGGCCAATCATGGCCTGTTTGTTGTTGCCGGGATTGCTTGTCTATCTCGGGCTGCATGTCGTCCGCCGGGGAATCATTTTCATCGACATCGCGATGGCGCAGATGGCGTCGCTCGGCGTCTGCTTCGCGGTGATGAAACACCTGGATCCCGCCGGGCCCACGACGTTCTGGATCTCGCTGGGCTTCACCATTTTCGCGGCAGCCCTGTTCGCGATCACCGGCAAGCGCACTGGCGAGGTTCCGCAGGAAGCCATCATCGGCATCGCCTACGTGGTGGCGGCCGCGGCATCGGTGGTGCTTCTCAGCTTCTCGGCGGAGGGCGATGAGCAGATCAAAAACATGTTGGTCGGCAACATCCTGCTCGTGACCAAGGAAGAGATTTTCCACACGCTCGCGTTGTTCTTCTGCGTCGGTCTCTTCCACTGGTTGGCGCGTCGGAAGTTCGTCCTGCTTTCATTTGATCCTGCCGCAGCGGTGGCCAGCGGCATGTCGGTGAAACTTTGGGACTTCCTCTTCTACGCCAGCTTCGGGCTGGTGGTGACAAGCTTCGTTCAAATCGTCGGCGTCCTGCTCGTCTTCACCTACCTGATCGTGCCGGCGGTGTGCGCCATCCTGATCGCAAAGAGGTTCCGCGTGCGCTTGCTCATCGGCGTGTTGCTGTCCTTCGTCGGCGGCGTCACGGGCCTGCTCGTTTCCTTTTACAAGGATCTGCCGTCTGGAGCTGCGATCGTCTGTGTGTTCGGAGTGCTGCTGGTGATTGCCGGAATCATCTCGAAATTCGTCGGCGGCAAGGCGGCGGACTCCCGGGCAACCGGGCATCACGGTCACTGACATCACAATCCACCACCATTCGTTGGACCGTCATGAAAATACATCACCTTTGTTTCGCGGTAGTCCTGTCGCATGGCGTCGATGCGGCAGAGCCTTTGACTCTTGAGCATACCATTCCTTTGCCGGGGGTTCATGGGCGCTTCGATCATTTTGCCTGTGACGCAACGGGCAAAAAACTGGCGCTGGCTGCGCTCGGCAACAACACGGGTGAGGTCTTCGATCTGGAGACCCACAAGCACGTTCAATCGATCACCGGCCTGCGCAAGCCGACCGGCGTTCTCATGCTGCCCAAGCCCGACCGCATCTACTTTGCAAACGGGGATGACGGAACACTCCGCACATTCGATGCCTCGACCTACACTTTGGCAGCGAAGCTAGGAGGGCTCAATGATGCGGACAATGTCCGGTTCGACCCGCTCGTAAATCTCATCTACATCGGCTACGGTGCCGGCGCATTGGCGGTTGTGGACCGCAACACGGGCAAGCTGTTTCAAAGCATTCCACTTGCCGGACATCCCGAGTCATTCCGCTTGGAAGCGGGTGGGCCACGGATCTTCGTCAACGTGCCTGACCGCAAACAGATCGCTGTTGTGGATCGGATCCAGGGCAAAGTCATTGCCACCTGGCCGATGGAGAAATGGCAGGCGAATTTCCCCATGGCGCTCGACGAAGGTGCCAAGCGGCTGTTCATCGGCTGTCGTAATCCCGCGCGGCTTGTGGTTCTGGATACGGAACGCGGCACGCCGGTCGCGGATGTGGAGATTTCAGGCGACACCGACGACCTGTTTATCGATCCGAAACGCCACCGGATTTATGTTTCTTGTGGCGAGGGATTCATCGACGTCATCGGCCAAACCGCGGATGGGCATTACGAGCGTGCGGCGAAGGTCGCCACCCGCCAAGGCGCGCGCACCTGCTTCTTCTCCCCGGAACTTGACCGGCTCTATCTGGCAGTCCCCGAGCGCGCAGATGAGCAGGCTGAGATGCGGGTGTTCGCCCCGGCGGATTGAGAGTCGTCGCTGCTGTATCCGGGTTCCTTCACCAAAAAACAAAAAGGATCATACCCCCATACCCCTCCTTGCCAAGCTGGCGTCCTGCGATTACCTCCGGAACACACCATGCGGTCCACGTCATGAAAAAACGAGCCCACTCCCATGTCCACCCGCCGGCTGAAAAGCGGGCGCTCCAAATCCGCCTGCGCAAGATAGCCGGCCAGGTTGGCGCGATCGAGAGGATGATCGACGAAGACCGCGCTTGCCCGGATGTCCTCACGCAAGTCGTCTCCGTCCGCAAGGCCCTCAAATCGTTCGCGGAGGTCATCATCCACCAGCACACGAAGGAGTGCATCGAGCACGCGAACAATCCGGAGGAAAGCCGGAAAATGCTCCGGGAGCTGCTGACGGTGCTGGAGCGTTACGTCGATTGAATTTCACCCGCCATCTCATGAATCCTGCCCCAGCTCCCGAAGCCCCCAAACAGCAACTCCCTGCATTGTTAACCCGTGACCGTTGGATTGAGATCGCGCGCATCGTCGTGGTCGGCATCGTCACACTCCTTTACTGGCGTGGCCTCATTCCCCTGACGGGCCTATATGTGGCAATCGCCATCGGCCTCTACCCATTGTTGAAAACCGGTCTGCTGGACCTCATCCACGAGCGAAAGATTGGCACCGAAATTTTTGTCACGGTCGCGACGGTGATCGCGATGGTTGGCCATGAGTATGTCGCCGGAGCCGTGCTGATGACGATCATCCTGATCGCGGAGTTCATCGCCGAACTGAACACCGACCGCGCGCGGGCTTCGATCAAGGCGCTGATCGGTTCGGTGCCGCAAACCGCTGTCGTCCGCACCAATGGCGCGGAAAAATCAGTCGCCATCGCCGACCTGCGGGCCGGTGACACGGTGTTGGTCCGCGCCGGAGAAAAAATTCCGGTGGATGGATCCGTGGTCGCGGGGCAAGGCGCGGTGAACGAGGCGGCCATTACCGGCGAAAGCCTGCCCCAAGAAAAGGCGGAGGGAGGATCGGTCCTTGCAGGCACTCTGTTAGAGTCGGGAGCGCTGGACATCCGCACCGAAAAGGCCGGCAAGGACACCATGTTCTCGCGGATCATCTCGCTGGTCGAAAGCGCCGAGGATGTGCAGGCCCCCGTGCAAAAATTGGCCGACAAGGTGGCGGCGTGGTTGATCCCCATCGTCTTCGTTTTCCTGCTGCTCGTCTATCTTCTCACCCATGACCTGCGGAAGATCGTCACGTTGCTGATCTTCACTTCTCCGGCCGAACTCGGACTTGCCACGCCGCTGGTGATGATCGCCGCCATCGCCCGTGCCGCGAGGCAGGGAATTCTGGTCAAGGGCGGCATCTATCTGGAGCTACTGGCGAAAGCGGACGTGATGGTTTTCGACAAGACCGGCACTCTAACAGCCGGCGAACCCATGGTCGCTGCCATCCACCCGATTGATCCATCCATCAGCGCGGAACAACTGCTGATCCTCGCCGCGGCGGCGGACCGTCGTTCGGCGCATCCGTTGGCCAAGGCAATCGTCGCCCGCGCCGCGGAGATGAAATTGCAGGTTCCCGAGCCCTCCAACTTCGAAGTGATCCAAGGGCGTGGCGTCAAAGCCACTGTGGATGGCAAAACCGTCCTCGCTGGCAACGTGGAGCTGTTGGAGGAAAATGACATTCAATTACCGCCGTTGGATTACGAACCCGAGGGCACCACGATCCATATCGCGGTGGACGGCAAGGCTATCGGCACCTTGGACCTCGCGGACAAGATCCGTCCGGGCGCGAAGAATGCCATAGCCCGGTTGAAGGCCACCGGTGTGAAGCAGATTGTGATGCTGACCGGCGACGACCTGAAGATCGCCAAGCGTGTTGCCGCGGAATTGGGGATCGATGAGGTGAAGGCCAACCTGCTGCCCGAAGGCAAGGTGGATGCCATCATCGCGCTCCAACGAACCGGCCGGTCCGTGGCGATGATCGGCGATGGCGTCAACGACGCGCCTGCCCTGGCAAGCGCCCAGGTAGGCATTGCGATGGGTGCCCGTGGCACGCAGGCGGCCATCGAAGCCGCAGATGTCGCGCTGATGACCGACGATTTGTCAAAGATCGTCTATGCCCGTGCCATTGCGCGCCGCGCCTATCGCACGATCCAAGAAAACCTGTATGTCGGTGTCGGCGTTGTGCACGTACTGGGAATCACTGCGGCGCTCCTCGGCTGGATTGGTCCCATTCAGGCGGCCATGATCCACCTTGGACCCGACATCCTCGTGTTCATCAATTCCATCAAACTCCTGCACGTGAAGATTGCGGAATGAAAAAGCCGCGTCCTGCCTGTAACCATCACGATCATGCCTGACCTTGTTCATCTTTTGCAAAACGGAGGCGGCAGCGTGTGGCTGTATCTCCCGGTCGCCGTGCTGCTGGGGGCATTGCACGGATTGGAGCCGGGACACTCGAAAACGATGATGGCCGCGTTCATCATCGCGATCCGCGGCACCATCTGGCAGGCGGTCCTGCTGGGCGTATCGGCCGCGCTTTCGCATTCACTCATCATCTGGTTGCTCGCCGGTCTCGCGCTATTCTATGGCAACCGCTGGACCGCGGAAGCGATGGAGCCGTATCTGCAAATCGGGTCAGGCGTTCTGATTTTGCTGTTGGCGGTGTGGATGTTTTTCCGCACGCGCCGCGAAGTTCGTGAAGCCCATTTGCACAAGCATCACAACGAAACCAAGGATCACGACGCGCTGCCGCTTCATTCCATCGAACCTGTCGCCCATGCTCCAGCGGTGCCGGTGTCGCTGCCGGATGAACCTGCTGAACAGGACCCATGGCACGCCTCGTTGCATTCGCACGCTAACCCGGCAGCGTCGGTTGCCTTGCGTGCGGGCGAGAGGCTGAGCGTGGGCGGACTGATCCTTCCGGCAGGCATCGGCGGCAAACAACCCCCGGAGCCCGCTACGCCAGCGACAGCACCCGTTGGTGCCGCCCGTTCAGGCATCATGCTTGATACGGGTCACGGTTTCCTGAAGGTGGGGATCTTTGGAGAAAATGGCGCATCGCGATTTCGCATCCATCCATGCAAGGCCAATGGATCACGGGTGGCCGTGCCCAAGGGAACGCAGCTCGGCATCGAAACGGCGCGTCTCGATGGCAGCATTCAGAAATTCCGTCTGGAGGCCACCGAGAGCTATTGGGAATCGACCAGCATCATTCCCCAACCACACGAGTTCCTCGCCGTGCTGACCCTGGGTCATTCCGATCACGCGCACAGCTACCGCATCCGGTTCCGTGATGATGCAGGTGACGCCGGAGACCTGCCGCTTGTCGCGGAGGAAATCGAAGATGACGGGATCGCCTATCAGGATGCCCATGAAAGAGCCCACGCCCAGGACATCGCCAAGCGCTTTGCCAACCGGACCGTCACCACACCACAGATCATCCTCTTCGGAATCACCGGCGGACTGATGCCATGCCCGGCGGCTTTCACGATCCTATTAGTCTGTCTGCAACTGAAGCGCGTTGCCCTCGGCTTCTCGATCGTCGGCGCGTTCAGCTTTGGCCTCGCCCTTACGATGGTCACAGTCGGTGCCATCGCGGCGTGGAGCGTCCATCATGCGGAAAAACGCTTTGCCGGGTTCGGTGACTGGATGCGCCGCGCGCCCTACATCTCATGCGGGATGCTGGTGTGCCTCGCCGCTTACATGGCTTGGTCCGGCTGGCAGGGACTTTCCCATCTGCACGCGCATTAGACATTTCGATCTCAAATTTTCAGCCGCTTGAAACCGTGAAAATCTTATCCACCCGTTTTGCAAAGGATCTCCCGGAACTCCGTCTGTTGAATCGCCGCTACGCGCCCGCACAGGATCTTGAAGACCTCGTCGCTGCCATTCTCAAGGCGGTGAAATTGCGGGGCGATGCCGCTCTGATCGAACTCGCCCGCAAGTTTGACGGAGTTGAGCTCCTCCCCAGAAACTTTCGCGTCAGTCCGGAGGAAATTGAAGACGCGGCCGGTGCCATCGATCCCGCCCTGAGTGCTTCCCATGCCAACGTGATGACCTTCGCCAAGCGAGGGCTCCGGCAGGATTGGCGGATGACCAATGCGC
Source organism: Akkermansiaceae bacterium (assembly GCA_031371445.1). GTDB lineage: Bacteria > Verrucomicrobiota > Verrucomicrobiia > Verrucomicrobiales > Akkermansiaceae > Luteolibacter. The sequence goes on along the minus strand of JANMJQ010000177.1, from coordinate 2,600 downwards.
AAGGTGCCGAGGTGGGAGAAATCTATCAGCCCTTCGGCCGTGTCGGAATCTATGTGCCCGGAGGCGGCGCACCTCTCGTGTCCACGGTCCTCATGACCGCCACCCTCGCACAGGCTGCGGGCTGTGAAGAGATCGTGGTCTGCACGCCCTGTGACAAGGATGGCAAGCTCAACTCACAGATGCTCGCCGCGCTTGAACTTTGCGGCGTGACGGAAATCTATCGGCTCGGTGGCGCGCAGGCCATCGCCGCCATGGCATACGGCACCGATTCCATCCGCGCGGTGGATAAGATTTTCGGCCCCGGCAACAAATATGTCGTCGAGGCCAAGCGTCAGGTCTTCGGCACCGTGGCCATCGACTTGCTCCCCGGCCCGAGTGAAATCATGGTGCTTTGCGATGACTCCGCGAACCCCGCCTTCGTCGCGGCGGACCTGCTTGCGCAAGCCGAACATGGTCACGATGGAGAGATCATCCTAGTTAGCACATCGCTGCAAATCATCGACGCCGTGCGCGGTGAAATCGAAAGGCAGGCAGCCATCCTCCCGCGCGTGGATGTCATCCGCGAAACCATCGACCACCGAACCTGGCTGGTTGAGGCCGCGGATCTCGATGAAGCCATCCACATTTGCAACGGGTATGCTCCCGAACACCTGAGCTTGGTCGTGAAAGATGAAGCGGCGGCCATCGCAAAAATCCGCAATGCCGGGGCCATTTTCCTCGGAGACTATTCGCCCGTGGCAACCGGCGATTTCGTCGCCGGCCCCAGCCACACGCTGCCCACCGGTGGCGCGGGTAAATCGTTTTCAGGCCTCACCGTCGATCAATTCCAGCGCCGCACGAGCATCGTGAAATTCGGTCGCGCCGCCTTGGAGAAAACCGCGCCCATGGTGTTGCGCTTCGGCGAAATCGAAGGACTGCCCGCCCACTCGCGCACCGCATCGATCCGCCTGGAATGACATGATGACATCAAGCCCTGTACCCACTCCATCGCTGTGGAAGCACCGCGTTTTCCAACAGCTCTTCTGGGCTCATGCGCTCAGCCTGGTCGGCAGCGGCTTGTCGTCGTTGGCGCTCGGCCTGCTGGCCCATCAACTCGTTGGCGCATCCGCTTCGACCGTGCTCGGCATCACCCTTGCGATCCGGATCATCGTCATCGTGTTTTGTTCGCCATGGGCCGGGCAAATCGCGGCGCGCTGGGGTGGCCGCCGCGTCATGATCCTTTCCGACATCGTACGCAGCGCCGTCGTGATAGGATTCTTTTTCGCCGATGCCGTCTGGCAGATCTATGCGCTCGCCGTGTTGCTCAACCTCGGGTCCGCGATTTTCACTCCCATCTATCGCGCGGTGATTCCCGACGTGGTGACCGCCGAACAATATCCCAAAGCTGCGGCCATTGGTTCGATCGCTTACGACGCCGCCAATATCCTGAGCCCCTCGATGGCCGCGCTCGTCATCATCCTCTTCGGCTTCCGCGGAAATTTCGTCGTCGATGCCATCACGTTCCTCGGCAGCGCCGCCTTGCTCATCGGTTTGCCAAGGCTCGCCGTCGAACTCCATGCGGGCGGGAAGAAAGCACCAGTGTCCGTGGGCCACGGCTTGTCTTCGATGATCCGCCGCCTGCCCTTGCGCGAGTCACTCTTTCTTGCGCTTCAGACCAGCATCGCGGGGGCCTTCGTCATCGTGGCCACGGTCGATTTGATCAAGGTGGACATGCGCCTGAGCGACACCGCCTACGCGTGGGTGATGGGAGCGTTCGGCATTGGCTCCGTGTGCGGGGCTCTGGCGTATGCGAAAATTTCCACCGCCAACCGAAACCGCACCGTGACCGCATCCGGACCCATCATGGTCCTTGCACTCGCGGCGGTGGCGGTTGCGCCGATGTATCCGGTGGTCATGGCTGCCTGGTGGTTAGTCGGTGCGGGTTACAGCATTCTCGGCGTGCGTGGCAGCGAGTTGCTCGCGGCCAACAGCAGCGGCGACGAACGCCCGCACATTTTCGCCGCCCACTTCGCCCTCAGCCACGCGGGTTGGGGCCTGACTTATCCGCTGGCGGGTTTTCTAACAACTGCCCTGGGATTCGGAAGAACCGCATGGGTCTTCGCGGCCATCATGGTTTGTGTTTCCATCCCAGTGTGGATCACCCGGCCCCGGGAGCGGTCCGTTCAATGACCAAGAACCTTGCATCATGCCGAACCCATCCGATCCAAGCGCAACTGGCAAGCTACCCGGATCAATGTTCCTCGTCCTGGAAATCCTGCTCAAGGACTTCCAAGAACCCGGGAGTGAAACCAATCGACTTCGCAAGTCCAGCCGGCAGCAGCGCGGCAACACCATCCGCGGTTTCCTTGTTGAAGGCATCTCGCTTCGTTTCCCATGCCGCGGCCTCGGCGGCATTTGCGGGTTCATTGGCGGCGTTGAATCCATTGGCAACCATGGCCGCCCCGCGGTCGTGCATGTAGTTTGAAACCGCCGCGGTCTGGTTGGGATCCAGGTGTCCGGCTTCCTGCAGCAAGGATCCGAAGAAGCGTGAATACTCATCAGGGTTATTCTGGAAACTGGCGATTTCCCCGAGCATTCCCAATGCATTCGCGGATTGGCGT
>JANMJQ010000215.1:0-1884 GCA_031371445.1 Akkermansiaceae bacterium | reverse complement strand
CCGCGGCCGAAGATCATGGGATCGCCGCCTTTGAGGCGAACCACTTGCTTGCCCGCGCGTGTCGCCTCCACGATCAACGCGTTGATTTCTTCCTGCGGCATCGCGTGGTCTTTCGCGCGCTTGCCGACATGGATTTTTTCGCAACCCGCCTTGGCCCAGTTCAAGAGCGCGGGATTGCTGAGGGCATCATAAACGAGCACATCCGCGCGCTCGATGCATTCCTTGGCGCGCAGGGTGACGAGACCAAGATCGCCGGGTCCGGCACCTACGAGATAACAAATTCCGGCTGCGTTCATGAGAGGTTATTGAAAAGTTCAAGCGCGGTTGCGATGGGATCGTTGCCGCTGGCGCTGCCGTATTTCGGCTCACCGCCTTCTTCGGGAAAGACGCGGGCTTCGATCGAGATGAGGCCATTCTTAATCGTCGAAAATACTCCGACTGGCGTGTGACAGCCACCTGCCAGCAAGCGCAAAAATTCACGCTCGGCGCTGACACGCAACCAAGTATCCGGATGGCCGATCGCTTGCGCAAATTTCCGGCTGTCCGCATCGTCGGCGCGGATTTCAAGTCCGATCGCACCCTGCCCTGCCGCTGGGAAAAACTCGTTTTCCTCCAAGCGCGTGACGAACAAACCGGGGATTCCTTGCACCGGCTCGGCATCTCTAACAGAAGTTAGCGCTGGAATGAATCCAAGCCGGATCAGTCCCGCTTCGGCCAACAGAATCGCGTCATGATCGCCACCTTCCGCAAGCTTCCGCAGGCGTGTTGGGACATTGCCGCGCAGGTCGGCGGCAGTGATATCGGGCCGCATCCATTCGAGTTGCCGCGCGCGCCGGGGGCTGCTGGTGCCGACTTTTGCAGCGACCGGCAATGCCGACAAGCCGCCCGGCTCACGCATCACCAGCACATCTCTAACAGGCGCGCGTTCCAAGGTCGCCGCCAGTGCGAAGCGTTCGTCCAACAGGGTCGGCAGGTCCTTGAGGCTGTGCACAGCGATGTCGATCTCACCGCGATCCAAGGCATCCTCGAGCTCCTTGATGAACACGCCCTTGTCAAAAATCCCCTCAGCCTTCGCGACGTTTTCCAAAGACACATCTGTCCGCCGGTCGCCGGTAGTCGTGATGATCCGTCGCTCGATCCTGAGACCGGGAAATGCCGCGGCCAAGGCCGCTTCGGTGGCGCTGGCCTGAACCAAGGCAAGTTCGCTGCCACGCGTGCCGACGATGATGGATTGGGAACTCATTTTAACTTGGAGAGATGATCGTCTCGCCGTTCACGTTCCCGGCAACCTCAATTTTTCCAACTCCGCGGCGATGATCTGCTCGCACTGCTCAATCTGCAACTGCCGCCGCCCGCGGGCTTCCTCGGCGAGTTGCTCCAGCGTGTCGATGTCATACAAATAAACCTCCTCGATCTCCCCCACCGCCGGGTCGATGTCGCGAGGCAACGCGATATCGATTAAAAACAGCGGCCTGAATGTCCGCGCGCGGCTGGCTTTTTCCACGTCCTCACGGTGAACGATCGGATGCGGCGAAGCGGTGGACGAAATCACGACATCGACCCGCGGCAGGACGCTCTGCCAATCGTCGAAACGCACGGCACTGCCACCCATTTCCTCGGCGAGTTGTTGGGCACGGTCGAAGGAGCGGTTGGCGACGAAAATCGACCGGGCCCCTCGCGAGACCAAACTCTGCGCGGTGATGCGGCTCATTTCACCAGCGCCGAGAATCATGACTTCGCTGTTTTTCAGATGGCCGAAAATTTTCTCTGCGAGATCGACGGCGACGTTGCCGACTGAGGTGGAACCTTCCTGGATCGAGGTCTCGGTGCGGACCTTCTTCCCTACCCCAAACGCCCGTTGGAATACTTTGTTTAAAACAGGCC
>JANMJQ010000208.1:0-14597 GCA_031371445.1 Akkermansiaceae bacterium | reverse complement strand
TCATCCAAAGCGCTCGATTCCCAACAACGCCTCATCGACCGCTGGGGCACGCCCCTTCATTTCCACGCCCTCGGAGCCAAGCAATGGGAAATCCGCTCCGCCGGCCCCGATCACAAGCTCTTCACCGAGGATGATTTGATGGAGAAGTTTGCAGGGTGATTGGGGCGTTCATCCGAGCGACAAACGAAAATGGAGGACGTTCGGATACGAACGATAAGCCCTAACCGACTTAGCCGACATTCACCGGCACCAGGGCCATCGTGTCGTTGCCGAAGATGTCGATCACCTTCACGGCCACGGTGTAGCGACCGGGTTTGGGATAGGCATGGGGCGCGCTGGTAAGTTCGAGGCTTCGATCCTTGCGGGTCCGGAAACTCTGCCACTCGTTTTCGAAAATGTAAGCGCCGGTCCAACGCTCCTCGAACTCGATGAATTCACCGCTTGCAGCATCAACCACGCCCGGCAGCTCGCCTTCCACGCCCATCGTTTTCGCGACCGAGATGATTTCCTTTCGGTTTTCGTAATCGAAATCGACGGCCCAATAATCAACCCAATCCGTCCAGTTTTTGGTAAGCGCCTCGCGGGTGACGACGCCGTTTTTGTCCTTGCTCACCTTGTAGAGCGTGCCGAGATCGCAAACGACCTCACTCTTTCCTTCCTTGAGACCCAACGCCAACTCGTCGGCAATGCCCTGACTATAGTGGACGGAGAAATCGGTTAGTTCGATGGAAACAGTGAGCTTGTTTTTTGCATCATACCGCGGGTTCGCTTCCACGTAAGCCACATCGGAAAAACGAACCTGGCCCTTGTCCACGGCGCGTTTGTCGAAGACTTCGGGCGGGATGATCTTTGGCGCGATGTCGATGCCCTTCCGCTTTGCCTCGTCCAACACGGCGGGGAACAAGCCCATCTCGAACTCGAAGGCGAGGATGTCCGCCCGGCTGGCTCCGCGCTTGCGGCACTCGGTGATCACTTCCTCCACGAACAAGCGGCCGACGGGCAGATTGATGGGGCCAATGGCCACCAATCGTCCGGCGGTCTTGCCGTGGAAAAACGTTTCATTCTCCAACGGCTGGGCCTTGTAGGCGCGAAGGATGAGGTCGCGGAATTCCTGTTCCTTGCGTTGCAGGGCCTCGGTTTTCTTCTTGCCGGTGAGACGGCTGGAAACATTCAGGTAGGCTTGGCGTTCGTAGCGTCCGAGGTTGAGCACCTCGAAAGCGCGGAACGATTTGCCCGCCGCTTTGGATTCGCGCTGCACTTGGATGAGGCGCTTGCGCGTAGTGTGAATACCGAACTTGCCGAGGTCCGTAGCAATCCACTTTCGTCCTAGTTTTTCCGCCACTGCGGCCAGCGTGCCCGAGCCACAGAAAAAATCGGCGACGAGATCCCCAGGATTGCTGCCAGAAAGAACGATTCGTTCAGCGAGCTTTTCCGGTTTTTGAGTCGGATAATCGAGTCGCTCGGATGCTACCGGGTTAATGATGGGAATTGTCCAAACATCGCCAATTGGTCGTTCTGTATTGCCCATAGCATACATCAACGTGCCGTCTGGATTTTTAAGCCAGACTCGCTTGCCATCTATCTTTTGAGTAACGGGCTGCAGCTTGTGCTCCTTTACCGATTCGGTGATTTCATTATGAACGTATCGTTTCCCTTTTGAAAATTTCAGCAAAACGTCGTGGCGCGTATCAAAAGTTTTCGCGCCCCATCCTGTTCCGAGCTTATTCTCGTAGTGCCAAATAATTTCGTTTCTGAAATAGTCGTTGCCAAACACTTCATTTAGAACACTCCGTACGGCATAATCCACACGCCAATCGCAATGCACGTAAACCGACCCATCGTCGGCCATCAAATCCCGCATTAGAATCAGCCGTTCATAAATCATCGAGATGAACGAATCCGCGCCGCGTCCCCAAGTGTCGCGGTAGGCGATTTGTTCGAGGAGGTTCGGTTCCTTGTGGAAAGTTTCTCCGCCGATTTCGATGTCCATGGAGAAGTCCGCACCCACGTCAAAGGGAGGATCGATGTAGATGAGTTTGAGCCCGCCGGCCTCTTCGATCTGGCGGCGCAAGGCTCCGGATTTGAGGGATGAGAGGATGAGCTTGTTGTCGCCCCAGATGAGTTTGTTGGCCCAGCCTTTGATCTGGCGGCCGGAGGTGTTGAAGAGTTCGGACTGAAGTCCTGAACTACTTTCTTTGCGCGGTTCGTCGATGTGTTCGAGGGTCTGGAAGGGCAGGACGGCGGTGCAGACATCGCGGGATTTCCCGTTCCAAACGAGTTCCACCTCGCGCTTGTCTTCGAAGAGCAGGAAGCGGTACCGCTCTGGCAGTGGCTTGCCGGCCTCGATGAGCTTGATCAGGTCGCGTCGTTCCGTGTCGGAAAGCTCGTAGTGGGTGGAATCGGGGCGGGCCATGGGGTGGGAGTCGAGAGTCAGTCAAATAACCGTCAAATAAGATTTCAGAGAATTTTTGCTGATTTCCAATGAGTTGAGAGTTGCGAGGGAGGTTGTCCGGGGATTCCAGTCAAATAACGGTCAAATAAGAATCGGAGTCGGCTGGCACTGGTTTATGCGCCAAGTTCAATTTTGTGGCGCAAGGATGGCGCAAGAATGGTTCAAAAGACGGCTCTCTTTACTCTGACTTACAATGAGTTGTGTTTTCACATTCAAAGATTGGTTCAAAGATTGGTTCAAAGGTTGGTTCAAAGGTTCAAGTGGCGGGAGTGGCTGACTTGGCGGTTGAGAGGATGGCATTGAGCACATCAATCACCTCAGCATCGATTTGTTCCAATGACACGGTATCGGCAAGTCCGTGGTAATCCTTCTTGTAGATCCTCTGGGGAGTGCCAAGGCGCTCGAAGAAGCGTTTGAAGAGTGGATCGAGGAACTTGTCCGTCACCTTGATCTCCGGCCCCCAAGGGTCGGGTTCATTGGTAAGATTCAAGGCATTGGTGAGTTCCACCACGCAGCTTTCCAGAATCTCAAGACGGTTCCGTTTTTCCGCAGCTTCAATCAGGTCTTCGGAATCCAGCCCGAGCTGAACAAAGCCTTGAAGGCTTTCCGGCGTTACCAGATAGTTTTCAATCTCCCGTCGGCTCCACATGCGTTCCGACAGGCGGGACCCCGTTTGGAGTTCCTTGTCGAGGCGGTCAAACAACACAAACCCGACGAGATCCGGTTTCGCTTCGCGCAGTCCTTGAAAGTGATCCCTTGCTTCCTGCGGCTTGTTGTTGCCCAAATAAATAACAGGGACGGAATCCGAAAGAATCGTTTTCGCAGGATGCTCCAGGCGATCGGCGAGGCGGCGTAGAATCACCAGATCGGTGGAGCCTTCGAGATAGAGGAGCCAACCCTTTTGTTCCGCGAGGTAGTAATCGGCCATACGAATGCTCTCCAGGGCCTTCTTCACCTGGTGTTGGCGTGAACGAGTGTCGATGCGGTGAGGTTTACCCACGAAGGCGATTACCACATCCCGCTCGGCAGCTTCCTGAAGAACAATTTCGGAATGGCTGGCGGCGACGATTTGCGAGCCGTAAGTGGAAGCGATATCCGTAAGGAGGTTATAAACGTCACGCTGGCGGAGAATTTCAAGGTGCGCGTCCGGCTCATCGAGAAGCAGAACTGCTCCCGGATTGGCAAGCATGTAGCTCAGTAAAAGTAAGACCTGCTGGCAGCCCCGGCCGGAGGATGAAAGGTCGAGTTCGATTCCAGAACGCTCCTTGTAGGTCAGAGTCAGTTCGCTGCGTTCCTGCACATAGTTTGGCGGCTGGAGCCTGATCTGAAAAAGAAGGTCGATTTTCTCGGCGAGGACGTTCCACAAGCTTTTATCCTCCTTGGAATAGAGTTGCCAGCAAAGGTTCCTCAGAACCTGCGCGGTCTGACCTTCACCGATCAGAACACTGATCTCGCCGGGTTCCTTGCGATGTTCGCGTTCGGCCAAGCCGGACATCGGAGGCAGAAACACCACCGGATGGTGACGCAGGGCTTCCGGAAGAACCCCGTTCTCCGGTTCCTTGAGACGGCAATAGAATGACTCTTCGTTCGCAAAGTAGAATTCCAGAGAGCAGGTCCATGGCACATCATTGTGGACTCCGCTCGCGCTCAAAGTGATGTAAACCTTGTCCGTGCGCTGCTTGCCTTCGCGGGTTTTCGTGTCATTCACATGAAGATCTTTCCAAAGCAATTTCGCGCTAGGAACCGGTATGGAAGACAGATCACGACGGTTGATGGTCACGCCCGGACGGGTGCCGGGGGAACCCTTGCCGCGTTTTTCCGACCATCGCCGCCAACCCGCATCCCAAAGCGCCATCGCTTGAAGCGCACTGGTTTTTCCGGAGTTGTTCGGGCCGATAAATACGACGGTATTGCCCAGTTCCAGATCGACCGAACCAAGGCGCTTGAAGTTTTCGATGTGAAAGCTCGTGATCATAATTTGTATTCCGTGAAGCTGGCGGCGAGGTCGGCGAGGGATTTCGGGGAATGTTTCTCGAAGCCATCTTGATCGACGTAGAGAAAATCGTAGCGGATGCCGTTTTCTTCCGCAGCTGTGGCGTCCTCGCACCACTGGGCAAGGCGTTTCATTTTCTGCGGAATGTCCAGTTCCTCCCGCCCCTTGGTTTCGATGATCCAAACCATGCCGCCGATATCGCGGACGATGAAGTCCGGGGTGTAGGTGGAGAGGTCGCCATCGGCCTTCACGTAATCAAGCCGGAAACCCACCGCGAGATAGTTTTTGGCGAAGGCTTGGACATCGTCCGCATCTTCGAGAAAGCGGGCAAAGGCGAGTTCGAGGCCACCGCCGTGAACCTCCCCAACGATGCGATTGAAAAGAGATTTTTTCGCGGCGACGAATGGCCTGGCCTCGGTTCGGAAAGGCCGGGTGTTCTTGAGGTGGATATAGTCCTCGATGCGTGAAGTGCCCGTTTCGGTGATCGTCAGCGCGTTGATGGCGATTTTGAAATGATCGAAAAGCAGTTTGCCCGCCGCGGGTTCGGAAAGATTACGGAGGACGACAGGATCTTCGAGATCGACGGGGTTACCGTCGAAAAGATAGCTGCGGATGAAGTCGCGCACATTGGGATAAAGAAATTCATAACCACCCACGAGGCGAAGTTCCTTGAGAAGCTGGCGGGCAAAAAAGGCCACTACCGAGCGCCAATCCGCCTTGCCGGTGGAATCGAGCTGGATGATGTGGTCGATTTCAGAATCGAGCATGCGCTTGAAAAGAATTTCGCGTGTCTCTTCTTCGGTAAAAGCTTTGAGCGGCAGGCGCTTGTTTGCGAAAGTGGAAGGATCGAGGTTTTCAAGATCCTTGAATTCCCGGTGGTAGCGACGTGAAAGCTTGGGCAGAGGAATATCAAGGCGGGCCGGGTCTTTCGCGGGGTTGTCGGTTTCCACTTCGACAATCAGCGAATCCTTGCGGTCGGTGCCACCACCCATGGGAACGTGTTCAAAAGTGACGCCTTCGCTTTGGATGGATTCGACGAAATCCATAAAGGCCGGCGTGCCGAGGACGGAAACGGTTTCTTTCAGGTCGCTGCCGAAATACATCCGGCGCAAGCCGCGGCCGAGGGTTTGCTCGGGGAGGATGTTTGACTTCGCGGCATAGGCACGAAGGCCGCAGATGACGGTAACGTTTTTAACATCCCAGCCTTCCTTCAGCATGAGGACCGAAACGATTGCCTTGTAGGGCGAGTTCCAGGAGTCAATTTCATTGGACTGCTTGCGGAGGATTTCCAGTTCCTCCTTATTTTTCCCCGAGGGCGTTTCCGAGATGTCTCCGTTGTTCTTGGTGTGGATGACCAAAACTTTGCCTTCAAGCTCCGGGCAGATTTTTTCAAGGTGTGCGCCGACATCATCGCAATTCTTCGTATCGTCCACCATGACGAACAGGACGGCCTTTTTTCCCAGCGTTTCGTGGTCAGCGTAACTCTTGCGCCACTCTTCCACGCCGAGCTTTAAATAGTCGTCGTATTTTTCATGAAACAGCGCGGACTTGTGCTCGCGGAGCTTCGCGCGGCTGGCAGCGTCGGGCAGGATCGGATGCTTGACGACGTTTTGATGGATGGCCTCGACCAAGGGGTAGTCGGAAACGGTTTGGACGAAGATGGAGCCGTTGTTATGGCGCGGCGTCGCGGTTACGTCGATTTGAAGGGCGAGCTTCCCCTCGCGCTGGAGCATTTGGTGATGAATATCCTCGATGGATTTGAACCAAGCCATTCGGGGATCGTGGATATGGTGGGCCTCATCGTTGAAGACGGCGAGTTCGTCGATTTCGCGGATAATTTCCCCCAGATCCGTTTTGGAATCGTTGGTCTTGCCCGCTGGTTTCGGACCGAAGGCATCGGTGAGAAAATAGTCCCGCAAGTCGTCATCATCGAGCGAAGGATCGGGGATGTCGCCGAGGAAAACGCGATGGATATTTGTGAGAAACAGGTTCCCCGTGGGACGCAAAACCCGGACATCGTCCTGGATGTGAAGGGTAAGTTGGAAATCGTCCCGCCAATCGCGACCTTCATATCCATTGTCGGGTAGGATCGGATCATTGAAGAAAATCTTCAAGCCATCGAAATCGGCCCGCAGGCGGTCAAGGACGATGATGTTAGGGGCGATCAGAAGGAAGTTGCGCGCCAAGGCCGAATTCGGCTCGTAAGCCCGATGGAAGAAGCACCAAGCGATGAGGAGGGAAATGACTTTGGTTTTCCCGGCCCCGGTTGCGAGCTTGAGAACGTAGCGCGGCCAGTTTTCGTCAAACATCCCATGCGAGACCGACCCGGAGGCGTCGAAGCGCAGTAGGTCAAACTTGTCCCGAGCTTGCCTGACTTCATAAAGCCAGATGGCCGTTTCGACAGCTTCCCGCTGGGCGAAATAGTATCGAAACGGAGAAAGGGTTTGATCGGCATCCTCAACGAGATGCTCGGTTTCGAACCAATGGTTAAGTAACGTGATCGTAGTCGGAGAAGCGCCCGCGTACCCGCTCGCCCGCCAAGCTTGAACTTCCTGCCGGATTTTGGCGACCAAGGGGGGCAGGAGCTTTTCGTAGCTCGTTTCCCGCATCGCCTCGTCCGCCGGAAACCAACGATGCTCAGCCAAGAGCGGGTCGTAGGGCGACGACGGAAATAGCGGGTGTAGAGCCATTGCCACGACCCTATCCGTTGGGTCTGGGCGGTCAATCCCATCAGCCGACCATGGAACTGATGGATGCCCAGCGGTGTTGCCGGGCAACGAACCGTGCAATAGAATAGGTTAAAATCCGCATTTTGGTGCATTTCAGGGCAATCTGGACCTTGGAAAAATCCCAACAAAAAACCCCGCAACCTATTCAGTTGCAGGGTTTTGAAAGTGGTACACCCGAAGGGACTCGAACCCCTAACCTTCTGATTCGTAGTCAGACGATCTATCCAATTGATCTACGGGTGCCTTGGCGACAAGCGCGGGGCGGAATGGAGCCCGGATTCCCGGGGGCTGTCAAGATTTTCAGCGGCGAAATTCCGGCCGGTCGTGACGCGTATCCATGGGCCGGATAGGATTTTTCCAATGGAACACAAAATCGAGATGTGGCGGACCCTGCGGTGGACGATCACCGCTGTGGCGATCCTTCTGGGCGGCTATTTCCTGATCGTCCTGCCCATCGAGCGGACGGTGGCTTCGATGCGGTCCACGGTCCACCGCGGCCTGAAGGAGGTTTTGGGGGCAATCACCAATCAGGACACGCGCATTGTCGAGGGCCGGGCGGAGATCGTGGAGTCGGCGGAAATTTCGGAATTGTCGCTGCTGGAAATGCGGATGAGCGCGACGCGGACGATCGAGAAGTCGGACAGTTTTTCGTTTTTCCCGCTGGGGACCAAGAAGCTGATCGTGCGCGGGGTTTATCAGGTGAAGGGCGGTTATCGCTTGAAGGATGGCGTGTCGCTGCGAATCGAAAATGACAAACCGGTGGCGCGCTTTCCCAAGCCCGAGGTGTTGTCGGTGGAGCTGGTCGATTACGAAGTGCTCAGCGAAGACAGCAGTTGGTTCAGCAAGGTGCAGCCCGAGGACCGCGCCCAGATCCTGCGCGAACTGCGGTCGCAGATGCGGCTTGAGGCTGAGCAGAGCGGCATGCTGACGACCGTCGAGGCGACACTACGGACGCGCTTGCGCGATCTGTTAGGTGTGGAAAATGCGACCGTCGAGCAGGAAATGCCGTGAGGTAAATGCTGAAACACTGAAATGCTGAAATGCTGAAATTTTGAGTCGTCCCGTCCTCTGATTTCAGCTTTTCAGTTTTCAGCATTTCAGCTTTTACCCTCCAACCGCTTGTCGAGATCGGCGACGCGTTCCCAGGGGCAGCGCTTGCGTTGGTACTTTTTCCAAACGATGTCGCGCAGTTCCCGCCAGACATCTTGACTGGGTTCCTTGATGTCGGTCCAGACGGGGTCGCGCTTTTGCATGGTGGTCATGATGGTCCAGCGGCCACCGATGAAATTCGCGCGGTAATAAATTTTGCCATCGTCGGTGTTCTCAAACCACTCATGCGCTTCCATGTCGGCAGCGTGTCGGGCTTGAAGCCCGCGAACAAGCCGCGAATCCGGGTGCTTCGCCAGAACGCCATCGACGGCCACGGCGCGTTCGTCCATCCTTCGGGCATGGCGAAAATCGGCGAGCGTGCCTCATTGGAGATTCTTCGCGAGAAGCCGGCGGGTCTGTTCCTCGATGCCGGCGATCTCGGCGAAATCCTCCTGCCGCGCCGCGAAATGCCAGCGAGCCGCGATGGCGATTTCCTTGACGTCTTCCTTTACCACGATTCCGAGGACCTGCCGGTCGCCACGATGCGGACGCCCAAGATCATGCCGGGGCAATTCGCGCGTTTGAAATGTGTGGCCGTCAGTAGCGTCGGCGCTTTTCTCGACTGGGGGCTGGCCAAGGATTTGTTCGTTCCTTTCCGTGAACAGAAGACCGCGATGGAGGAGGGAAAAAATTACATCGTCCATTGCCATATCGATGAGCACACCGGGCGCATTCTCGCTTCAAGCCGCATCGCGCGGCACATGGATCAAACGCCGCACGATTTCTCGCCGGGGCAGGTGGTGGATCTGATCGTTTTCGGAAAAACCGAGCTCGGCTATAAAGCGATCGTCAATGGCACGCACAGCGGCTTGTTGTTTGGCAACGATGTCTTCCAACCTTTGCAACCCGGTGAATCGCTCAAAGGCTACATCGCGACTGTGCGACCCGACGGCAAGATCGATCTGACCTTGCATGCTCCGGGGCGAGCGCGGGTTGAAGGACTTGAAGGACAGATTCTAACAGAACTGGAGGCGCGCGGAGGATTCCTGGCTCTCGGCGATCACAGCAGCGCCGATGAAATCAACGCGGAGCTTGGCGTCAGCAAGCGCACCTTCAAGCAAGCCGTTGGCGCGTTGTTCAAGAAAGGCCGGATTACGATCGAGCCTAAGGGGATTCGCCTGGTGAATTAACCAGGCGGGATCCAGCACCGAGTTGCGGCAACGGTGACCAACACTCAGCGGAGGTGGATCGGACATGCGGAATGGCGCTTCAACGCTTCTTCCTCGCCTTCTTCGACTCGAAGCTGATCGCTTTCGCATCGAAGGCCTCCGGATCGTAACCGGGATGCGCCCATTCGATTTCGCCATGCAGCGCCTGCATGTATTGAAAAGTTCCGCCGAAATCTTCGGGCGGGCATGCACGCTCACCGGCCATCACTTCGGGGCCGCCTTCGCCCGCCACCCATTTTTCGAAGACGATTTCATGAATCCATTCGTCCGCGAAATCGTAGCGATACAGGATGCGGATCGGCAGGCGGCGTTTGCCAAGAAATTCAGAAACTGTTAGAACGGCCTCGTCCTGGAATTCGCCCGCGCTTTGGTCTGCGAGTCCGATGGGGCCGATCACATCGACCAGCCGCTTGGTCTTGCCGTGGCGGAACTCGTGCGGGTGTTTGTTTTCCCAACCCATCACCGCCTGGACCGCATCGCTGAACTGGATGAAGGTCACCTCCGCTGCGATCGAAAACCTCCGCCAGATCTGCGGTTGGATGCCGTACAAAAACACCTTCACGATCACCCGGTTTTCGTCCTTTGCCTTTGCCATGTCCCAACGATGACGCGTCATGCGGGTAGAAATCAAACCCGGAATCCGCCTGGCCACGGGAATCAAAGCGGAGCGATGCCTTGGAGAATCCAATTGGACCCCCGCAGTGCACGGTTCGGCATGACTGACCATCGTGCAGGGCTCTCCTGCCGCCGGACGCGTTCCCTCAAAAGCTTTCCGTCCGCTTGGATGTCCAGTTACCCTGACTGCATGAAGCGGTTGATGTTGGCCCTGGTGGCGTTCACGGGAATCGCGCGAGGCCATAGCATGCCGCAGTCGCTGGTGCTGCTCGACTTCGAGCGCGATCGTGTGGCTGTCGAGTTGACGCTGCCGATCAATGAACTCGAGTTGTCGTTTCGGCAGCCATTAATGCAGGAGCCGGACCAAATCATTCCGCGTCATGGCGAGGAGTTGAAATCGTATGCCGCGAGTCATATTCATCCGGTATCGCCCGAGGGCCGCGAATGGAGGGTCAAGGCCCGCGACATTTCCCTAAAACCTGCGGTGCCTGGCGATCCCGCCGCCGTGCCTGACGTGATCGTCCATCTCGACATGGTGCCGCCCGATGGTGCGCCGCTGCGGAAATTCACCCTGAACTATTCGGTGATCTGCCATGAGGTGATGAGCCACGTAGCGCTCATTTCTGTTAGAAGCGATTGGAATAGCGCGACCTTCTCGGGCAAACCCGAAGTTCTTGGGACGGTCCAGTTCACGGTGACATCCGTCAATATCGACCGCAGCTCTGGCAGCTTTTGGCGCGGGTTCCACTCGGTCTTCGCGCTGGGTATGGCTCACATCGCGGAGGGCACGGATCATCTTTTATTTCTGCTGGTGTTGCTGTTGCCTGCCCCGTTGTTGGTGCGCACGAATCAATGGAGTGGCCATGCATCCCTCAAAGCAACGGTGATGAAGTTATTGAAAATCGTCTCTGCTTTCACGATCGGCCATTCGCTCACGCTGGCTCTCGCGGCAATTGGGGTGGTGCATTTGCCCAGCCGACTGGTGGAAACATTGATTGCCATTTCCATTCTCGTCTCCGCCATCCATGCAATGCGGCCTCTCTTTCCGGGCAAGGAAGTGTTCATCGCCGTCGGCTTTGGGTTGGTGCACGGGCTTGCGTTTGCCAGCACGATTGCGGGGTTCGGTTTCACGGCCTGGTACATGGTGATGACGATTCTTGCCTTCAATATCGGCATCGAGCTCATGCAACTCATCATCGTCGCGCTGGCGCTGCCACCGTTGGTGATGTTGAGCAGGACAGCGCTTTACGCAACCGTGCGCTGGGTTGCGGCGGTTTTTGCGGGAATCGCTGCCTTGGGATGGATCGGTGCCCGTGCCTTTGATTGGCCGAATCCCATCGAAGCGCCGGTCGAAGGAATCGCCCGCCACGCATGGTGGGTCTTCGCGGCACTCACGGCCCTTGCTCTAACAGGAATAATCCGGCAATCGCGCGCGGGCGGGGCCAACGAGTGAAAAATCCGTCGGCTGCCTTCAAGTCTGCCGCGTTTGGAGCAGATCATCTACTGCGACGATCAATTTCGCGGGGTCAAAGGGTTTTACGAACTCGAAGTCGATGTGAATGTTGGGATGCGATTCCTTTGCAAGCAGTTCGCCGAGAATGCCCATCAGGATGATGCCGCCGCTGAAGGCAAGAACCTCACAGACTTCGAAGCCGGTCATGCCTGGAAGCGACATGTCCATGATGAGGACATCGAAATCATCATGGCTCGCCCTGCGCAAAGCTTCCGGACCATCGCCGGCGGCTTCGACATGATGACCGCGTGCCTGGAGCAGTCCTGTTAGAATCTGGCGAATCGCCGGGTCGTCTTCCACCAATAAGATGCGGCCGGTCATCTCAGCCCGGTGTTAGAAATCCCTCGGCATCCAGAGTGCATCCTTGGGGCAAGGCGAGACCTTCGGCTGTAGCCGCGGGCCCGTGGACGAAGTAGTTGCCGTCCGATTCTAACAGGAAAAATCCCGGCAACAGTTTTCCCCATGCGCCGTTTTTGCGTCCGGTCTGCGGATCGCTGTCAGCCCATGGCAGCGGTGGGTCCGGCATCGACATCGCCACCACCGTGCCGTCGATTGCGAGGCAGGGGCAGTGCGTGACACCGGGAATTTCCAAGGGTTCCAGAGCCTTGCCGCTGAAATCGAAAAACACAATCCCAGTGCACGTGGTGGCAGACGCAATCACTCCCCGCAACAGATCCCCACCGAGCCATGCGCCAGGTTGGCTACAGGCAAACGACGGGCATTTCACCACCTCCGCACCGAACAGTTGGGGATAGGTGAGCATCACGGATGGCAGTTCGCAGGGCAGGCGATCGCTTTGCAAAATCCGGAAGGGCTGCCCGCGTTGCAGCGCGTCGACCTGGCCGATTTGGTGGCCGTTGATCCACATCCGCCGCCGGGCCGCTTCGCCGCTGGCACGGAATTTCGCCACCAAGTCATTGCCTCCGCCCGGAATCCTCGCGGACCAACCCGGCTTTGCAAAGCGCGCCGCAATCGCCTCAGCAGATGCCATCATCATTCCGTGTCGGACTGTTTTCATGTCCGCAGCCGCGGGCTCGATCCTTTCGCCGAACGCGATCGACAGACCATAGGGCACGCGATACGGCAGCTTGCTGAAAAACCGCCCGCGCTCGAACGAGAAAATCGAACCCCAGGATCCGTCGCACCATAGGGGCAGCAAAGGATGGCCGGCCTTTTTCGCGATGAGCTCGAAGCCGCGCCGCAATTCGCACAAGGCGCCGGTTCGCGTCAACTGGCCTTCGGGAAACAAGCAGACAAGGTCGCCGTTTTTCAAGGCGTCGATCGTGATCCGGATCGCCTCGCGCGGCTGCTCGCGGCGGATTGTCACGGTGTCGAAAAGAGCTGTGAACAAGCGGACCGCGCGGCTGGCGATGAAGGTCTCATCCATCACAAATCTAACAGGTCGCGGCGATGCGGCGGTGATGAAAAACGCGTCGGCGAAGGTGACATGGTTTGGCAACAACAAGGCCCCACCTGTTTGAGGCACACGGTCGGCGTGTACGGTCTTGATGTGGTAAAGCGAACGCACTAACGCCACGCCAAGCAGCCTCAGGAAATCAGCGGGCAGCAGGCGGATGATGGAAACACTCGCAACCGCACAGCACAGGCCGACGAAGGCGATTTCAATCCGGAACGCGTTCTCCGGAGCGATGCCCATCCAGCGCGTCCCGATCTCGACAACGCCGATGGCCAGCACCGCGATAATGCCCGCGAGGCAATCCTGGAGATTCACCGCCGCCTGCAGTTCGCCGCGCTTTGCCGTGGGATAGCGGTCCTGCATCCACGCATTGAGCGGGGAAAGAAAGACCGCACCCGAAAAACCCAGCAGCGCGAGTCCTGTTAGAAAAGCCGGTCCGGGCGGAGGAATGAAGGCCATCGCGATCGCAGTCAGCGTCATCAGCACACCGGCCGCGGGAACCCAGGCGAGTTCGATTTTCCGGCGCAGCATCATCGCCGCGAATCCAAAGCCGAGTGCCATGCCGGTGGACGCCGCGGCCATGAAAAGGGATGACATGGTGCCATAGCCCTCGCCGCCGCCTGTTAGAAATTTGGCGAGCTTCAGTGACCAGAGGTTGATGTATGCCGCGAAGCCCCAGAAGAAGGCGACACCGAAAGAAGCCTGGCGTAGCGGTGCGTCGCGCCAAAGGTCCGCGAGATTGAGGAAATGGCTGACCGCAAGCCGCGCGGTGAAGCGCGCGCCGCCTTGCGCCGGCACCTTGGGGATGGCCCATGCCAATGCGAGGGCCGGCACCGACAAGGCCGCCAGCCATAGCAACGGGATGAGCGCGGCGTGCCAGGCGAACGCCTCACCGCCACCGTGGCCCTTGAAGCGATAATCGAACAATCGCGCCGCAATGATCTGGCCCGCGAGGATTGCGAGGATGGCCGTCATCTGTTGGATTCCCGCGGCAAAGCCAAGATGCTTCGAGCCGACGAGCTCCTTGTTGATGCCAATTTTTGCGGGGCTGAAAAACGCCGACTGCACCGACAGCGCGAAGAAACCGCAAAGCGCGAGTGGCATGTTTTTGATCGTCACTGCCAGGCAGATCCAGGCGAGGACTACGGCCTGCGCGATGGCTGCGCCAATCATCACATTGCGCTTTGAAAAACGGTCGCTCAGCCAGCCCGCGATGGGAGCGAACAACACCATCGGCGTCGCCATCATCAAGCCAGCGGCGGAAGGCACGTCCACCTCGATGCCCGCACCGACCGGGATCATCAACGCAAAGCCAACCGCGCCACCCAGGGGAATGAGAGTGAACTGCGCGATCTTGTCGTTGAACGCGTTTTGGGTTTGCTGGGCGATCATGCACCAGAAGCCGATCCACCGCCGGCGGGTGGGTTCGATTTCATGAGGCGCTTCCGTCATTCGGCGCGCAAACTATCCGCCGCATTCACGGGGGGCAAGAGCGGCTTCCAAGGGCGGCAAATCTGTCCCTTCCGAGAAGGCTTTCATTTCCTGGCCTGCCGTCATTCA
>JANMJQ010000195.1:0-2933 GCA_031371445.1 Akkermansiaceae bacterium | reverse complement strand
CCCGCGTCGGTTCCTCAATGCGCCGCGCCCTGATGCTCTTGAATATACTCTTGTTTGAGCCCAAGAGCTTCCGGCGCATGCAGCACCAGCATCTTCATGCGGACATCGCTTGGAATGGTTTTTCTCGTGGCTTTGGAAACGACGACCATGAGCGTGATCGCGAGTGGCACGGTCCAGATGGCGGGCTGCTCACACAGGATCCGCAGCAAGGGATGCGCAGCCCAGTATTTGTTCATCGGTGCGAAGCCCGCGAAGATCTTGCCCATCTGCCCTTTGTCGAGGGCGAGGTTGCTGAAATTGGTCGCGGCGGCGGCAACTAGTGCACACAGCCCGCCGGTCAACATGCCCGTGGCAGCTCCTTTCATGGTCATCCCGCGCCACCATACGCTCATGAAGAGCAGCGGAAAATAACTGGCCGCGGCGATCGCGAAAGCCTGGCCGACCATGAAGTTGATCTCCAGCGGTTCGACGAAACAACCCAGCACAACCGAAATGCCACCAATCAACACCGCGCACCATTTGAACATTTTCAAACGATCCGCCGCGGATGAATTGGGCCGCAGCATCCGGCCATAAACGTCGTGCGCGAGCGCTCCGGTCATCGATACCAACAAGCCGGAAAACGTGCTCATGAACGCGGCGAAGGCACCGGCACAGGCGATACCACTCAGGATCGATCCGAGCACGCCGTATTTTTCCTTCAACAAGGTCGGCAGCTTGAGCACCACTTGCTCGGTGCCCTTGATACCGGTCAGGCCGTTGTATAACTCGGGCAGGAAATTTCTCCCCAACACTCCGACCATCGGCGGGAAAACGTAAAAGATACCGATGAGGATCATGACCCACATCGTCGTCTTCTTGGCAGCCATGCCATCGGGGTTCGTGTAGAAACGCACGAGGATGTGGGGCAATCCGGCGGTGCCGCAGACCAGGGCGACGATCAGGGAAACGGTGTAAAGCAGCGACAGGGGCTTTTTGTTTTCCTCCAGAAACGCGGCGCGTTGTTCAACCGGCAACGCGTCGGCGGCGGCTTTCACGGGCTTGGAGGTCAGCGGACCGAAGGGTGCAATCCAGGCTTCGTCCTTCGGAGCTTTTCCTTCCGGCAAGGGCTTGCGCTGGATCGCCGCTGGATCGACGGATTCAACAACCGCTGGCGATGACGCGGAGTGATTCAGCGAAAGATTTTTTCCATAACCTCCATAGACCGAGAGCAGCACGAAAATGGGAACCGAGATGGCGAACATCTTGATCCAGTACTGCACCGCCTGGATCAATGTGATCCCTTTCATGCCGCCGAGCGCGACATTGAGCGTGATCACCGCGCCCACGACCACCACGCCCACCCAATAAGGCAGGCCCGGAAGAATATAGGCGAGCGCCGTGCCCGCGCCCTTCATCTGCGGCATGGTATAGAAGAAGCCGATGAAAAGGACGAAGCAAACCGCGATGCGCCGGAACAATGGCGAGTCGTAGCGGCCTTCAGCGAAATCGGGAATCGTATAAGCGCCGAATCTCCGCAGTGGGCCCGCGATGAACAGCAGCAGGAACAAATAACCGCACGCGTAACAAACCGGATACCACAATGCGTCATAGCCCGACGACATGACCATGCCGGCGATGCCCATGAAGCTCGCGGCACTCAGATATTCGCCCGAAATGGCGGAAGCGTTCCAACCCACCGACACCGACCTGCCCGCGACGAAGAAGTCGGACGCAGACTTGGAGGTTCTCGCGGATCGAAAACCCATCGCGAGGGTAACAATGACGGTGATGGCAGAGAAGGCGAAGATCCAGCCGTCGATTTTTGAAAAGTCCATGGTCGTAAAAAGGATCAGGGTTTGTCGTTGCCACGGGCCGCGTGGTGGACCTCTTCATCTTCCAGGGCGATCGAGCGCGTGATGAAAAACTTTGCGATGATCCAGACATACGGGAAAAACAGCACGCCCAGGATCAACCACGTGAGAGGGAAGCCCGCGACCCGCCGGGCCATGAGTTCGGGCGCGAAATAATTGAGCAAGGGCAGCCCGACCAACAGGATCACGAACGCGGCGGCGCAGGAGATCGATAATTTCAACTGCCGTTTCATCAGGCTGCGGAGGAATTCCTCGCTGTGGATGAAGTTGTTTTCCGGAGGCGGGGTGGGCGGCATGAGTGTGGATCGGATGTTGGGAAACCAAGCATTCGCTTGTGGATGGCATGAATGGAAATCCGCGCGGGGGGCGTCAAGAACCATTTCCCCCCGGCAGCGGAGAGGGCAAGTTCCGCGTTTTCAAGTGGCCGCTTTCGATTACGTTCGCGGAGTGCCGACGTTAGAACGCTTCATCGATCCCGCATCCCCTTCGCTGAAGATCTGCGGCGTGAGAACCCGCGACGATGCGGAGCGCCTGGCGGCGATGGGTGTGGATGCACTCGGCGTGAATTTCTGGCCCAAGTCGAAGCGCTATTTAAATCCGGATGACGCGACATGGTTGCGTGAGCTGGCCGGGAAGATCCTGCGCGTCGGCGTGTTCGTGAATGAATCGCCGGAGCTGCCGCTGCGTTTGGTGCGCGAGGACTACCTCGATGCGATCCAGCTTCATGGCGACGAATCGCCGGAAGACGCCGCGCCATTTCGCGATGCGGGCATTCCATTCATCAAAGCGATCGGTGTGAAATCCATCGCGGACCTGGATCGCGCCACCGCCTTCGGAGCGGCGGCCATCTTGTTGGATGCGCATGCGCCGGGTGTATATGGAGGCACGGGCGAGGTTTTCGATTGGGACATCGCCGCGGACTTCGTGAAAAAACATCCCGGGCTGCCGGTCATCCTTGCCGGAGGAATTGTGCCTGAGAATGCGGCAAGCGCTGTCGCCGCGGTTCATCCTGTCGCGATCGATGTCGCTTCGGGAGCCGAAATTTCGCCGGGCCTCAAGGACTTCACCAAGGTCGCGGCA
>JANMJQ010000158.1:0-3959 GCA_031371445.1 Akkermansiaceae bacterium | reverse complement strand
ACCCGCGAGGCTTCCGGCTTGTGAACCCCGCCTGAAACGTCGTTGTAGGGGAGGGCAATGTAAAACGGGTTGAGCTTGGGAATGAAATTCTTGGGCCGGAAGTCCCCCGTTGTGTGGTTGGCGATCCGGTTGGACGGATCGGGATCGTCATAGCCCCCGAAATTCCCCGACCACTGCTGGTCCCACGACGATTTGCAGTTGGGCGTGGGGTTCCGATCGCTCGGCAGCTCGCCGATCCAAAAAATCGTGCAGGTGACGCGCGTTTTCCAAGGATACAGGATCCGCGACGAGGGAATCGGCGGGGCAACCGGGATGATCGACGACGGCGCCGGGCGGCTGCCGGTGGCAATTACCACCTTCGGAGCGCTCGATTTGGCGGGTGGAGTCTGTATGTCCGCCCAAGCGACGCCATAGCCCAGCAACGCCAAAATAGGCGCAAGGACAGGGCAACTACGGGGAGGAAAAATCATGAAAACGGGCTGAGGACCGCTTCTTTAACCGATTTCGGGGGCTGTATTCAAACACAATTGCACCGTAGGGGCGATCACCGGTCGCCCCGATTCGGTTTTCCTCCGGAAGATCTGCTGATTCTTTGTTCGTAGTCCCGCCTTCAGGTGGACTCTTCGAAGACCTCCTGAAAGGGGAACTACTTACGAAATGTAGGGGCGATCACCGGTCGCCCCGATTCGGTTTCTCTCCGGAAGATCCACCCTTCGAGTGCCGCTTTTCAGGTCACCAGCGTGTGCACTTCTCAAGCGATCTTTCGCGCCCACAGTCACGGTGCATGATCAGACGTTTGAACATTGGCGCGTGGATGAATAGAAATGAAGACAGGGCGACCGGTGATCGCCCTTACACCCCTGCCCCACTCACTTCCTGCTGGCCTTCGGGGCGCGTTGAAACGAAGTCGAGCTCTTCGACATCCGGTTTCTTCACCACATTGACAGCGTCGCCGGCTTTGACGTCGCCGCGGAGCAATGCCTCGGCGAGTGGGTCTTCGAGGTAGCGCTCGACGGCGCGGCGCATCGGGCGCGCTCCGTAGGCGGGATCGAAGCCTTTGCCTGAAAGCAGGTCGCGGGCTTCGTCGGTGAGCGTGAGGGCGATGTCCTTCTCCTTGAGCCGCTTGACGAGCTTGGCCACTTCGAGGTCGACGATGCGGTTGAGGTCGGTTTTTTCCAGCATGTGGAAGACCACCAGGCCATCGAGGCGGTTGAGGAACTCGGGTTTGAAGTAGCGCTTCGACTCCTCAAGGATCTTTTCCTTCATGCCCTCGTGGTCGGCCTGGTCTTCCGACATGGCACCGAAGCCAAGCGTGGTCTGCCGCTTGATCGACGCGGCACCGACATTTGAAGTCATGATGATGATCGTATTGCGGAAATCGATCTTGCGGCCGAGCGAATCGGTGACGGTTCCCTCTTCCAAAATCTGCAGCAGCAAATTCATCACGTCCGGATGCGCCTTCTCGACCTCGTCGAACAAGACCACCGAATACGGACGCCGGCGCACGGCTTCGGAAAGCTGGCCACCTTCTTCATAACCGACATATCCCGGAGGCGAGCCGATCAAGCGGCTGGCCGTGAATTTTTCCATGTACTCCGACATGTCGATTTGGATCAAGGAATCCGCATCGCCGAACATGAACTCCGCGAGGTTGCGGGCGAGGTAGGTTTTGCCAACGCCAGTGGGGCCGAGGAAAAGGAAGGAACCAATCGGGCGGCGCGGATCTTTAAGGTCTGCACGCGAACGGCGGAGTGCTTTGGAAATGGCGATCACCGCTTCGTCCTGACCGATGACGCGGCTTTTCAGCTCGTCCTCCATCTTGAGAAGTTTTTCGGTTTCCTTTTCCTCCATGCGGCGCAAGGGCACACCGGTCCACTTCGAAACCACGGCCATGATGTCGTCGTCAGAGACTTCGACCACGGTTTCCTCGGACGAAGCGCGCCAATTTTTCAGCGTCTCCTCGAGGTTTTTCTTCGCGTGTTTTTCGTCGTCACGGAGCGAGGCCGCTTTCTCGAAATTCTGTTCGGCGATGGCAGCCACCTTGTCGCGGTTGATCTGTTCGATCGCCGCCTCAAGCTGCTTGATCGACGGCGGCCGTGTCATCGTTCCGATGCGCGCGCGGGCGCCAGCCTCGTCGAGCACGTCGATGGCCTTGTCCGGCAGGAAGCGGGCTGTTAGATAGCGCGAAGTCAGCTTGACCGCAGCTTCGATCGCCGCCGGAGTGAAGCGCGCCTTGTGGTGGCTTTCGTATTTTTCCTGCAAGCCTTGGAGAATCTTGATCGCGTCATCGACCGAAGGCTCCTCGACTTTCACCTGTTGGAAACGGCGCTCGAGCGCGGAATCCTTTTCGATGTATTTGCGATACTCGTTGAGCGTGGTCGCGCCGACGCACTGCAACTCCGCGCGGCTGAGAGCGGGCTTGATGATGTTGGACGCATCCATGGCACCCTCCGCAGATCCCGCGCCGACGATGGTGTGAAGTTCGTCGATGAACAGGATCACGTTCTTCACCTTGCGGATCTCATCCATCACCGCCTTGATGCGCTCCTCGAACTGGCCGCGGTATTTCGTGCCCGCAACCATCAGCGCGAGGTCGAGCGTGATGACCTTTTTATCGCGCAAAATTTCCGGAACATTGCCGGTGGCGATTTCCTGCGCGAGGCCTTCGACGATCGCTGTCTTGCCCACGCCCGCTTCACCGATGAGCACCGGGTTGTTCTTGGTCCGGCGGCAAAGGATTTGAATGACGCGTTCGATTTCACTCTCACGGCCTATCACCGGATCGAGTCCACCGTCGCGGGCGACTTTTGTCAGATCGCGGCCAAAAGCTTTAAGCGCCGGCGTTTTCGATTTCCCTTCCGACTCAGCGGCAGGTGCCTGGGTTTGGCCTTCCTCTTCGAAAGGTCCATCCGCGTCTTCCGACTCTTCGTCGTCATCGTCGTCGTCCTGGTCTTCGGGAGAAAAGTTCGGATCGATTTCCGCGAGGATCTCGTTGCGCGTGCGTTGGATATCCACGTCAAGGCGCTTCAACACGCGCGCCGCCACACCTTCGCCTTCGCGAAGCAGGCCTAACAGCAAGTGCTCGGTGCCAACGTAAGAATGATTCAAGGCCTTCGCCTCCTTGTTCGCCAGTGCGAGAACCTTCTTCACCCGCGGCGTATAGGGAATGTTGCCCGAGGCCTTTTGCGGTGGACCGGAGCCCACTTCCTTTTCCACTTCCATGCGCACGGCTTCTAGTTCGAGGCCCATCCGTTCGAGGACGTTCACGGCGACTCCCTGGCCGAGCTTGATGAGCCCTAGCAACAGGTGTTCCGTGCCGACATACGAGTGGTTGAACCGATCGGCTTCCTTGCGGGCAAGAGCGAGGACTTGTTGGGCGCGTGGGGTAAAATTATTCATTCGTCACCGAGGGTGGGAGGGGCGGACTCCTTGTCGTCGTCCTTTTGAATACGCATATCAGGAGAATCGAGGGATTGCAAACGAGAGCGAACAATTTCCGCACGAATCGCGTCGCGTTCTTCCGGCGTTAGCTTGCGCCCGGAATGCAGTTGCAGATGCGCGGGCTGGATGTCCATCAGCAGCGTGTCGCAGAGCATTACCGTCTCAGGCGGGAAAAACCCCATGGTTCCGCCGAGCCGCAGCAGGGAAAGGTGGTTGAGGGCCTCCTTGGAATCGATGATATGCGCGTGCCGCAACACCCCGTAGGCGCGGCCCACCTTGTCGGCGACCATTTCCGGGTCATCATCGAGCAGCTTCTCGCGGGCGTTTTGCTCGTGGTTGGCGACCTGTGAAATCACGCGCTCCAGCCGCCGGATGATCGTTTCCTCGCTCTCGCCGAGCGTCGATTGGTTGGAAATTTGATAAAGGTTACCGAGCGATTCGGTGCCTTCGCCATACAATCCGCGGACCGCCAGACCGATCTTGTTCACGGCCTGGAGCACCTGGCCGATCTGATCGCT
>JANMJQ010000100.1:0-16490 GCA_031371445.1 Akkermansiaceae bacterium | reverse complement strand
CCAAACTAGGAGGCTTCCTGGCCCGCAAGAGCGATGGAGACCCGGGATCGGAGGTGTTATGGAAGGGATTCGCAAAATTGAAGATCTATGCCGAGGCATGGAAAATCTTCAGCCACCGTATTTATGGGTAACGGGCAGGCTCTGTCACCGCAGTCCAAAGGAGAAGGGACGCCTACGTCCCTTCTTGTGTGGACGTAGGCGTCCACACTCCCTACTCGCAGCCGACTTTGTGAAAATTTTCACAATCCGCTTGAGAGAAGGCCCGCGCGGCCACAAAATCCCGGCAAGCCCATGGTCAGCCCCGCATCCCAAACGCTTCACACCGCCTACGATTCAAAAATCGAGGGCAACGTGATCGTGACGAAGGTCGATGCGGCGATCAACTGGATGCGGAAAAACTCGCTCTGGCCGATGCCGATGGGCTTGGCCTGCTGCGCGATCGAACTGATGGCGACGGCGTCGAGCCGCTTCGATATTTCACGCTTCGGCATGGAGGTCATGCGCTTCTCACCGCGGCAGAGCGATGTGCTGATCGTTTCTGGCACGGTGACCTATAAAATGGCACTGGCGGTGAAGCGGATCTGGGACCAGATGCCCGAGCCCAAATGGTGCATCGCGATGGGTGCCTGCGCATCGAGCGGCGGGATGTATCGCAGCTATGCGGTGTTGCAGGGGATCGACAAATTGATTCCGGTGGATGTCTATATTTCCGGATGTCCGCCGCGGCCCGAGGCATTGATCGAGGGTTTGATGAAATTGCAGACCAAGATCGAGGGCGAGGATTCCACGATGGATCAGAAGCGGTCGATGAACTCCTGAATTTTTCCCCCTCAATCCGCATGTCCGCTGCCGAAGATATCACGAAGCTGTCCCAAGCCTTTGGCGAATCCGTTCGCGATGTCGTAGAGTTTCGTGGTGAGCATACGATCTGGGTCGAGTTGGCTGCGCTTCATGATGTGCTTGCGAGATGCCGTGATGATTACGGCTATGAGATGATTTTGGATATTTCGAGCGTCGATCAATTCGGCGAGGATCCGCGTTTTGAGATGGTTTATGAAATTGCCACGCTGGACGACTCGAAGCATCTGCGGGTCAAGGCGAAGGTGAGCGAGGATGAGACCGTGCCATCGGTGACTGATTTGTGGGTGGGTGCGGATTGGCACGAGCGCGAAGTATGGGACATGATGGGCATTCCGTTTTCGGGACATCCGAATTTGAAACGCATTTTGATGTGGGAGGGCTATCCGTTCTTTCCATTGCGCAAGGATTTCCCGCTGGCCGGGCGGCCATCGGACATGCCGGATGTGGCCTTCACGGGCATCGCCCCGCTGGAGGGCGGGCCCTTCGTGACCTGTGCCGGCGGCGAGGACACCATCGGCCGCGAACCGCGGGCGCGGGTCGTCAAGTAAGCTGGCCGCGGAGAGATTGTCCTAACAAAAGACCTTCATGGCCGCGACATTTTCCAATGCCGCGAAGAATTTGCGCCAGTTGCGGACTGCGCACATGTCGTGGGCATGTGCCGCCGCGATTCTGGCGATTCAAGCGTTGATCGAAGCGGTTGGTGGTCCTGATCGCCAACCCGCGCGTGCTTGGTTTGAGCAACTGGCGTTGCAGCGCGATGGATTTCTCTCAGGAAAAGTATGGGAAGTCGCAACCTACGCGTTCCTGCATGGCGCGTGGTGGCATGTGGGAATCAACGCAGCCTTTCTGTTGCTGATCGGTTCGCGGATTGAACACATGGTGGGGCCGCGGCATTTGCTGAAAGCGATTGCGGCTGGAATTTTCGGCGGCGGGCTGAGTCATGTGGCCTTGGGTCCGTCGGGTAGCGAGGCCCCCTTGTTGGTCGGAGCCAGCGGCGGATGCATGGCCTTGCTGTTGTTGCTGACGACGCTCTCGCCGCAGTCGCGGATGATGCCCTTTGCTCTGTCTGGACGGGTATTGGGGATCGGAATTCTGATCGTGGAATTGCTGTTCGCATTGATGGATCCCTCTGGCAAAGTCCCGGGATTTTCCGACCTGGGCCAATGGCTGGCGGATCACGGGCTCCGCAGCTCCTTCGGTCTTGGACATGCCTGCCATTTCGGCGGGGGATTGGCAGGACTACTTTACGGAAAATGGCTGCTTCGTCCCAGAGTCTCACTGCAGCGCCTCCGCCGCGACCGCGAGCGGCGGGAGAGTGCTGCGGGAAGGCGGGTTGAGTAGAGCATTTTAAATGTAGCGGCGTGTCTGTGACCGCCGCTAACTAATCGGAAGGTTGGTTAGCTTCCGAGGGCACCTTTGCTCAGCAATCCATGTTGCGGGCCTTTTATACAATCAGCGACGGTCATAGACGCGCCGCTACAATTAGAGCCCGTGCTCAGCGTGAACGGTAGTCCCTGCGGTCGGAGCCGGAGCGATTTTCCGATTTCTCCTCTTTGTCGTTGTCTCTTGCGCGGACTTCCTGGCGGGGAGCCGGCTTGTCTTGGACAACCCGTTCGCGAGGAGCTGGATTCATCACACGGGGAGCTTGTTGCGGCTCGGGACGGAAATTGTTCACCGGCTTGTTGTAATTGGACGGCAGCGAGCGCGGATTCTCCTTGCGGGCATCGTTGTCGTTTTGACGAGGGATTTCCCGGGGCTTGTAGTTGTCCTTCGGTTGGAAGCTCGGCTGGCTGACGCGCGGGTTCTCCTGCTGCCACTGGCTCGAACGGAAGCTCCCACCTGAATCCGGACGCGGATTGTATTTCACCCTGGAATCGGAATCGCTTGAGTCGAAACGGGTAGTTGGACGTTGATCAAAGCCACGTCCTCCGCCCTCGCCTCCCGGCCGCACTTGCTTGGACCAGCCATAGTTGCTGTTCCGGTAAGCACCCACGCGGTCGTCATAATTCCGGATCGTGTCATTGTTCACACGCTGCGGTGGTGAAATGCGGCTCATGCCGGGATGCCAACCACAGGGATGGGGCACTCCATAAATCGGCCGCGGACGGTAACCGACGGGGTAATAGCCATACAAATAGGGATCGTAATAGCGGCGCGTGCTATAATTGTAGTAACTGTAGCAGTAAGGATCGTAACCCCAGAGCGGATCACCGGTGCTCACGAAAATGGAGGTGGATCCCCCTCCGTAGCCGTAGCCGCTGCTGTAGGAACCCCCATACGAAGCTCCTTCATAGTAGGGGTCGACGCAGGAACTGAGGGAAACCGCGGCGACGATTCCCGAGGCGACACCGATCACCGAGCGAAAGTTTTTAGTCATGGAACTAAGACTGCACGGGCATTGGGATTATTCGAATGGTTTTTGGGTTAAATTCCCCAGTCCGGCGACCATGGGTTGACAGGCGGAGGGGTTCTCCGTTTTGTTCGGTGACCCAAAAGCCCATGAATCCCAACTCCCCCATTCTCGTCACCGGTGGCGCCGGCTACATTGGTTCGCACACCGTCCGCCTCCTCGCCAGCCAGGGCCGCAAGATCGTTGTTCTCGACAACCTGGTGTTCGGCCACGACCAGGCAATCGTTGATCCCGGGGTGGAACTGGTGGTCGGGGAAACCGGGAACCGCGACTTGGTGCGTTCGCTATTCGAAAAGCACCGCTTCGGTGCGGTAGTTCATTTCGCGGCCTACGCCTACGTGGGGGAATCGGTCACCAATCCCCTGAAGTACTATGAAAATAATACCGCGGAGCCGATCAAGCTGCTGCAGGTGATGCAGGAGTTCGGCTGCAAGGTGTTCGTGTTTTCCTCGACCTGCGCAACCTACGGCGTTCCCGAAAAACTTCCGCTCACGGAGAGTAATTCCCAGAAGCCCATCAATCCTTACGGCATGAGCAAGCTGATGGTGGAATATATCCTGCGGGACTGCGACACCGCATGGGGTCTCCGCAGTGCCTGCCTCCGCTACTTCAACGCCAGCGGCGCATCGCCGGACGGATTGATCGGCGAGGATCACAATCCGGAAACGCACCTGATCCCCCGCGTGATGATGGCCGTGACGGGAGAGATCGACAAAATCGAAGTCTTTGGCACCGACTATCCGACTCCGGACGGAACCTGCATCCGGGACTACATTCACGTCGAGGATTTGGCCGACGCCCACGCGCGCGCCCTGGATCACCTGGCGGCGGGAGGCGAGTCCGTGCGTTGCAATCTTGGGACTGGTGTCGGTGTTTCGGTCCGTGAAATCATTTCCGCCGTGGAGGAAATCACCGGCAAAACCGTGCCCGTGGAATATGGACCCCGCCGCGAAGGGGATCCGCCATCGCTGGTTGCCGATCCAGCATTGGCCAAACAACTGTTGGGATGGGTTGCCACCCGCCGCGATATCCGTGATATCGTGCGATCGGCTTGGGCGTGGAGTTCCGGACCTCATGCCGGGCGTTTCCCTCCCAATCGGATGTAATTGCGATGTATTGACATTTCCACTTGCGGTTTTTCAAAAGTCGAACCAATTTGCTTTCAAACCCAACGCGTATAAGCCATGCATTTCAGCGAAATGAAAAATCCAAGGCCGCAGTGTCGAAACGCGTTCACGCTGATCGAAATGCTGATCGTAATTGCCATCATGGCGATCTTGATGACGGCGGGTGCGATCGGCCTCGGCGGTATGGGTGCCAAGAACGTGACGAGTGCCGTCGCCTCTTCTGAATCCTTGTTCGATGAAGCGCGGACGCTGGCGATCGGAAAAAACCTCAGGAGTTGCGTGTTGGTGTCAAAAGCCTCGAAGAACACGCCCAGCGAGAGCCTGCGTCGAATATTCGTCGCCACCGAGGAAACGAACACCGACGGAACCGCAAAGGATCCGACCAACGACGCGCCAAACTGGGTGCTGAGCAGCCGCGGAGTTTTGCTGCCCGATCAAGTTTATTTCAGCCAAGTCTTCAGTCAGGAAGAAGACGCGTCGGGAACGAAGAGCGCATTGGAAGAAATCACCGATAGCAAAATCAAGTCGGTCAAGACGCAGCAGCAGGGAACCTATTTCATTTACAAGTTCAACTCGCAGGGGATCCGCATTCCCAAGGGGGCCACTCCCGGTACGGTCGTAGGGCGCGCAAGTTTTGTGGTCGGCGCCGGTTCGCGGAACGTGTCTGACGCCACTGCGAAGCCCAAGGCTGTCGCCGGTGATACGCGCAATTTCGGGGGCTTTATCATCTGGCGCGCGGGCAATACATCAATGGCCCACGCTCCGGAGCAAATTTCCAGCAGCCTCAAAACCTTCAAAGCAGGAGATCAATTCTGACATGAAATTTCGGACGCGACATAGCCCCGGCTTCACCCTTATCGAGACGGTCATCGCGATCGGAGTCCTTGCCGTGCTGCTTACCGCCTTCATGTTGGTGTTCACTCCGGCGGCCGACGGAATCCGCAAGGCGATCAACGTGCAGTTGGCGGACCGGATGGCTTCCACCCTCGAATTTGAATTGGGCACCCTGCGCACCGGCGAACAACAAACCGACGTCTTCACCGGCTTCGACAAAGCCTACAGAATCATTCAAGACTCGATGAAGACAAAACCGGAAGTCGTATTTGTCTATCAATACCGCGGCGATCTAAGCGTGGCCGCCCGCCCGGATGGCTCGCTGACCCCCTACAAGGGGACCACCGGCGTGGCGGGCAAGGACTTTACCGTCGTCACCATGGCGCGCCGGAGAGTTACCCTCGCCCCATCAGGGTCGACCCCGGATAGCAATTTTAAGGATGATCTGGATGTTCTGGAAGGCCGCGTGTTCGCCGTGAAGACCGTTCAATTGGTCTTTTCCGGGGGCTCACTCATCGAGAGCACCAAAAACGTAATCGAGGATCCCACCCCCGGCGAAGTGCTGCCAACGATCGTCAAAAAAGGAGTTTCGGATGCCTATCCGGAAGCCGTGATTGCCTTCTCCGCGAGCTTTTACGGGCTCCCGAGTTCGACTTATTCCTACCTGAAAACAGGTGGTGCCTTCGACTCCAGCAAGTTGAAGAATCCCTATTTCACCCGCAATCTCGCGGTTCGCCGCTGAATGTAATTCCTTGTTTCATGAAAACCCATTTCAAGCGACTGGCTTCGCGCGGATTCACGCTCATCGAACTCATGGTGGCGATGGCGATCACGACCATCATCGTCAGCGTTTTGGTTTCCATCACCTCTGTCGCGTTGGGCACGTGGAACCGCAGCCGGTCTGAGCTGAGGGCCTCGCGCCAGGCCAAGGCGACCTTCGATTTCATCGTCCGCGATTTTGAAGCACTGGTCACCCGCACTGGCGGAGATGCGGAGTGGTTGTCCGGTTTAACACCCAGCACCGGGTTGCCCGGGGGGACCTCCCTAAAGAGCAGCAACGCCGCCGAGTTGATTTTCTTCACTGTTGCCGGAGATCGTTACAACGGTCAAAACGGCGCCACTACCACGGACAAGCCCGGGGATATCTCCTGCGTCGGCTATGCCTTGCAATATCAGGACCCGATCGTGGGTAGCAGCGGCACCTTCAAGACCTTCTCATTGAACCGCCTGCTGATCGATCCTGACCGGACCTACACGGACTTCCTTGGCAAGAACGACCTGAGCGCCGCGTTCACCACCTACAAGTCGAAGCTCGGCAACCCCGAAAATTTCGTGGCTGAGAATATCTATCAGTTCACGATGACCTTCTATGTCCAAGTGACGAAGCTGGTGTCCGGCACTCTCCAGCCGATCACCGTTCCCGTGAAGATCGGCACGACAGAGACGACACAATCGACTACGGAATTCCGCATCACTGGCGCTGGCTTGAAAACCAAGTTCGCTGGGACTGCCGCTGTCACCAGCGATGAGATCAAAGCCGGCCGGGTGACTGCCATGGAAATTTCCATGACCGTCCTCTCCGACATGGGGATTGATCAGCTCCGCAACCGGAAATTCACCGGCACCCAGCAAGCCGAATTCCTCAACAAGAATTCCTATCAGTTCTCGAAACTGGTCCAGTTGCCGGCTCCCTGATCGATTCAGAGCGCGCCAAAGCGGCGGTGCCTGCGCTTGTATTCATCGACCGCCTCGAACAAGTCACGCTGGCGGAATTCCGGCCAGAATTTTTTGACGATCATCAGTTCGGAGTAGCTGATTTGCCACAGCAGGAAATTCGAAACGCGCATCTCGCCGGAGGTGCGGATGAGAAGATCGGGATCGGGGATGCCGGCGGTTTGGAGGCGCGACGCGAATAGCTCGTTGTCGATCGCGTCCGGTGAAATCCTGCCAGCGACCGCGTCTTCCGCAAGCGAGCGGGCGGCCGCCACGATTTCCTCGCGGGCCCCGTACGAAAGGGCAAGAACCAAGGTCATCGCCTCGTGCTTGGCCGTGCGCTCCTCGATTTGCGCGATCAACTTACGGGTCGCTGCAGGCAGCCGCTCGATCTGTCCGATCGCGAGCAGGCGGACTTTCTGGCGGTCGAGATCCTTGGCTTTCTCCTTGAGAAACCGATCTAACAGACTCATCAGGGACTTCACTTCAGACTCCGGTCGGTTCCAGTTTTCCGACGAGAACGCAAAAAGTGTTAGATACTCCACACCGAGTTCGATGCAGGCTTCCAGGACCTCACGCACGGATTCCGCGCCGACGCGATGACCTTCAAGCCGGGGCAATCCGCGTTCTTTCGCCCAACGGCCGTTGCCATCCATGATGATGGCGATATGCCGGGGATTTTCGGAACGATCGGACATGGCAATAACTCACGATGCGGTCAGTTGACGACCAGCGTCTGCTTGCGATCAGGACCGACACCTACGAATGAAATCGGTGCGCCGCAAAGCTCCGACAAGCGATTGAGGTAGCGCTTAGCGGCTTCCGGAAGTTTGTGATAATCCGTGCAAGCGGTGGTGTCCGACTTCCAACCGGGCAACGATTCATAGATCGGTTTCGCACGGTCCCACGCGCTGCGATCGGCGGGCGGCAGATCGTGGACTTCGCCGTCGATGTCATAGCTCGTGCAGATTTGCAGCGTATCGTATTCGTCCAGGCCATCAAGGTTGGTGACCGCGAGGCCGGTGATGCCGTTGACCATGCAGGCGAAACGAAGCAGCACCGTGTCGAGCCAACCGCATCCGCGCGGACGTCCGGTGGTGGCGCCGAATTCGCGGCCGAGTCCGTGAAGATATTCGGACAAGCCTTCGTCGCCGGTAGGGAAGGGGCCCGAACCTACGCGCGTGGTGTAGGCCTTGCAGACGCCGATGACCGCTTCGATCGCCGTTGGTGGAAGGCCGGAGCCCGTGCATGATCCCCCTGCCGTGGTGTTGGATGAAGTGACATAGGGATAGGTTCCGAAATCGATATCCAGCAGAGTTCCCTGCGCTCCTTCGAACAACAGGTTCTTGCCGGATTTCCATGCGGCGTGCAGCACGGGGATTGTGTTGGAAACATGCGGGCTCAATCGATCGAAGGCCTTGAACATTTCCGCGATCACCTGGTCGGGATCGAAGATAGTTAGGTTGTGGGTGGCCAGCACTTCATTGGCCTCCGCGACCCGTCTTGCAATCCGGCTGGCGGCGAATTCACGATCCGCGAAATCGGCGACGCGGAGTCCGCAGCGGTTGATCTTGTCCGCATAGGCAGGACCGATGCCACGCTTGGTGGTGCCGATTTTCAAATCGCCCAACGCAGCCTCGCGCGCCGAGTCGAGTTCCTTGTGGATCGGCAGCACCACATGGGCGCGGTCGGAAATCAGGAGTTTCTCCGGCGTGATGGAAATGCCCTGCGCCTCGACCTTTTCGATTTCCTGCACCAATCCGGTCGGATCGATGACGACACCGTTGCCGATCACATTGGTCTTCGAGTCCCACAGGATTCCGGATGGCAGCAAATGCAGCACATACTTTTTGCCGTTGGCGATGACGGTGTGGCCCGCGTTATTGCCGCCCTGGCCGCGGATGACGACATCGGCATGCTCTGTTAGATAATCGACGATCTTGCCTTTGCCTTCGTCGCCCCACTGGAGGCCGATGATGATAGTGTTCATGAAGAAAATTTTAACCGCAAATGGACAGGCATGGACGCGAATGGAAGAAAGAATTATTAGGAAAGGATGACCCGTTCCCATTCGAGTTTGGGTTTTTTGAAATTGATGATGAGTCCTAAGGGGAGCCTTGAAATGCGAAGATAGTTGAAAATTTGGCCGCGTTCGATGTCAGTGATTCTTTCGATGGTCTTGGTGTCGATGATGATCTTTCCATAGGCGATGAGGTCTGGAATGAACTCTCCGACCCGCGGTTCTCGCCATACTACTGGAAATGACCGTTGCTGCTCAAAGTCGATCCCTCGGTGCCGGAACTCGACCGCCAGAGAGTTCTCGTAGGGTTTCTCATGAAGTCCATGGCCAACCCAATTGATGATTTCAAGCGCACACGAAATAATCGTGTAAACCTCATCCTTCAACATCAATTCGCGTCCATTCGTGTCCATTCGCGGTTCTACTTCTTCGAATTCTGAATCAGTTCCGCGAACTCCTTGAAGAGATAGGAAGCATCATTCGGCCCTGGCGCTGCTTCCGGGTGATATTGGACGCTGAACGCCGGCAGGTTGAGGTGGCGCATGCCTTCGACGGTGCCGTCGTTGAGATTGATGTGGGTCACTTCGATTTCAGGAGGCAGCGATGCGGGATCGACCGCGAAACCATGGTTCTGTGAGGTGATCGATATCCTTCCCGTCCGCAGATCCTTGACGGGTTGGTTGCCGCCACGGTGGCCGAATTTCAGTTTGAAAGTGGTCCCGCCGTAAGCGTGCGCGAGGATTTGGTTGCCGAGGCAAATCCCGAAGATAGGCAGCTTGCCGAGCATGGCGCGGATTTCTTCGTGGATGTAACCCAGAGCCGCGGGATCGCCGGGTCCGTTGGAAAGGAACAGTCCGTCTGGATTTTTTGCCAGCACCTCTTTGGCCGTGGCACGTGAATTGACCACTTCCACCTCGAAGCCTTCCTGCCTCAGACGGCGGAGGATGTTTTGCTTCAACCCGAAATCATAGGCCACGATCCGATGCTTCACTGGCGGCAGTTCGCGATAGGCGTTGCTCTCACCAATCGAGGCGTTCGGCACCTGCCACTCGCGGGATTCACCACTCCACACATACGAACTCGGGGTCGAAACTTCGGTGACGTAATCCATGCCTTCCATCGACGGTGAATCCTTGGCGGCTTGGATGGCGGCTTCGCTGTCGAGCTCTGTAGTCACACAGGCGCGCATCGCACCGCGCGAGCGCAAGTGCTTGGTCAGCGCGCGGGTGTCGATTCCTTCGATGCCGATGACGCCATTGTCCTTGAGATATTCCGCCAGCGGCTGCGACGAGCGCCAGTTGGATGGCACGCTGCACAGCTCGCCGATGACAAACGCGCGGATGTGTGGCTGGCTCGACTCGGAGTCCTCGGTGTTGATGCCATAATTCCCAATCTGCGGGTAGGTCATGGCGACGATTTGACCGCGATACGAGGGGTCGGTGATGACCTCCTGGTATCCCGACATCGAGGTGTTGAAACAAATTTCCCCGGTGGTTGTTCCGGTGGCTCCAAAGGCGGTCCCCTCAAAACAACGTCCGTCTTCGAGGGCAAGAATGGCAGGAATCGGCACGGCGGCGAAAGGCTAGGCAGCGCCCCAGAGTGATGCAAGAGAATGTCTTATTCCCGCGACCGCGAGTCGATGAGGACGGTGACCGGGCCATCGTTCACCAGCGCCACTTTCATGTCCCCGCCGAAGATGCCGCGGCCTACGGGCTTGGCGATTTCGGCCTCCAGAGCCTCGCAAAACCGCTGGTAAAGCGGTTCGGAGAGGGACGGATGCGCCGCGCGCAAAAACGAGGGCCGGTTGCCCTTTTTGGTGGACGCGTGGAGCGTAAATTGGCTGACCACGATGACCTCACCCGCAATCTCGGCGAGCGAGCGGTTCATTTTTCCGGCTTCATCCGAAAAAATCCGCATCCGCGCGATCTTCGGGGCGAGCCAGGAAATATCGTCAGCGCTGTCGCCTTCCTCGATGCCAAGCAGCACCAGCAAGCCACCGCCGATGCGGGACACGATTTTTCCCTCCACTTCGACCGATGCTTCAAGCACCCGTTGGATCACGGCTCTCACGCCGCGACCCTCTCTAATTGTTTGCCGCACCGCAAGCGTTGCAAATGAGCGGGCGCAGCTCGTTTATTTGGGAGAGGGAGGCACTTCAGGCTATTTTTGCCGCAATGGATCATTCGGGGGAACGAGAGCGAAAATCTCCTTTTGGAAGCGACAGAATATCTGGAATTCGATGATGTCCGGATAATGCTCAAGTTCAAAATCCGGATTGGAAATTTCGATGCGTTTCTCAATGCCGAGTTCAGGAATCGAAATCAGGCATTCTTCGAAGACACCGTCTTCTATACGCCAGCCGCTATCGTTTAGGTCCTTTTTAAGGGCCACCGTGCCTTGCGAATAATTAAGGATGCCGCTCGATAGAAAATCATGGAAAAAATCTTTGCATCGGTCATGTCCAATGTTTGTTACGAGTCGGATGTCGTCGCCATTCTGGGAATAAAGATCACCATTATTTTTCAACTCAAGCCGATGCTGTCTGTTCGAAAATGCGCTGGAGGTTATAAAAGTGATCGATCCCTTCGTCTTCGCAGGATCAAAACCAGCTAACAGAGATTTTCCCGGTTCGATGTCATATTCACCAACTCCGTAGATGCGCTGTCGCATTGCTTTGATCGACGAGCGGAAGCGTTGTTCGTCGTAAGTGGTGCGTACGACCATGAAGTACCACGCGAAGCAGAAGCCCGCCGCAAATGTGGCAACAAGAAGCGGAATGAGTAAGAGCCAGCGCTTCATGGGTTTCTTTGCAATCGCTGGGTTCATACTGCCCCACCAGATCAAGAACTGGCGAATTGTTCCGTGAAAATCTTATTTGGCTCCATTACTTGCTGAAAATCAGATACTCGAGAGGTTACTCGCAGGTATTCACGGTTGTTAACAAAGCGCGAAGATTGACCATCCCTGCTCATTTTTTCCATTGTTTCCTCCGCCCATGGCTGCCGAACCGAATCAACCCATCGCCTTTCCGAAAACCGCAGCGCTACAACAGGGAGCCGCCGCGCCGGTGGATGACGTGACCCGCGCACTGCCGCATGCCCTGGGGCCGGAGAAGAGCATCCTGTCGTCGATGTTGCAGGACCCGCAGGAATACATCGGCGCGGCGATCGAGGAAAAACTCACCGCCGAGCATTTTTATCTGCCGTCGCATGCCACGCTGTTCGCGTTTCTAACAACTTTGTTCGAGAACGGCCAGGAAGTCGAACTCGTGTCGCTGGTGCAGCGTCTGTTAGATCGCGGCCTGTTGGATCGCGTGGGCGGACCCGCCGCTCTAACAGATTTATACACCTACGCGCCGAGCCCCGGCCATTTCCGCCATCACCTTCAGCACGTGAAGGATAAATACGTGCTTCGTTCGATCATCCAGCAATCGAACGAAGCGATCGCCCATGCCTACGATTCGCCGGATGAAGTTGCGGCCCTGCTGGACATGGTGGAGCAGAAGGTTCTCTCCATCCGCGAAGGATCGGAAACGAACCGCACCCAGACGATCAATGACTCGGTGATCGAGGTGATGGAGCAGCTCCAGGCCTTGTTGGCCGGTGAACGCGGCGCGCAGGGCATTGCGACCGGCTTCGAAGAACTTGACCGCATGAGCAATGGCCTGAAGCCCGGTGAAATGTTCGTCATCGCGGCCCGCCCTTCGATGGGAAAAACCTCGTTCATGATGAACATCGTCGAGCACATCTGCGTGGACCAGGGCAAGCCGACGATGGTGTTTTCCTGCGAAATGAGCGCGTTCCAAATCGTGCAGCGCCTGGTGTTTTCGCGCGCGAAATTCGCACTCAGCCAGTTGTCCCGCGGTTACACGCCGACCAAGCACGACCTGCAGCGGATCAAGCGGGCGTCGGTGGAAATCGGCACCTCGAAGCTCTTCATCGACGACACCGCCGGCATCTCCATCAACGAACTGCGGGCCAAGGCGCGGCGGAAAAAGCGCGACGAGGGTTTGCAGTTTATCGCGATCGATTACCTCCAGTTGATGAAATCCCGGACCAAGCAGGCCGAAAATTCCCGCGAGCGCGAAATCGCCGAAATTTCCGCAGGCATCAAGGGCTTGGCCAAGGAACTGGGAATTCCGATCATGATCCTGGCGCAGCTTAACCGGGGGCCCGAATCACGCACCGGCAACGTCCCTCGGATGTCCGACTTGCGCGAATCCGGTTCGATCGAGCAGGATGCCGACATGGTGGGTCTGCTATTCCGGACCGAGTATTACGCGCAGGACGCGGAGCAGAAGGAAGCGGAAGCGGGCAAAGCTGAACTCGTGATGGCCAAAAACCGCAACGGCGAAACCGGCCACGTGCCGCTCACCTTCGTCGCCGAATACATGCGCTTCGAAACGGGGCCTCCGGCGCGCGAGGCGGGTGAATAAGGAGCGTCGACATTTTGTCGACTGAGGACTGCCGACATTCTGTCGGCAGTGAAGATGGTAGCCATTGCTCTATGTCCCAGCGGGACAACTGATCATAGCCCCGGGTCAGCGAGGAACGAGCGCAGCCCGGGGTTTAATATGCGAAGCGAATTGGCGCAAACTACTGACGCCGCCGACACCTCAACCGTGGCAGCAGCGCCGTCGCATCGCGCTGCGATCAAGCTTGTGTGGCTGGCAACGTCGCAAGCTTGCGCGTGATTTCGCTGCGCGAACGAAACCGTGGATTTCATCCACGGCTAGGGTCATTCTGTCGCTACGCGACGCAGGGAATCCGGCCACAGGTTGCGCTCGTCGGCGCTCACAACGAACGCGCTCCTATTTGGTGCGTATTTTTTCTAACAGCTTCGGATCCTCCTCCAACGCATCCGCCAAAGCCCGGATCACATCCAGCGTCTGCCGCGAAACATGATGTTCCATGCCCTCGACATCTCGGTAGATCGTTTCCTCATCGATCCCGAACAATCGCAAAAATCGCGTCAGCGTGGAATGGCGTTCGATGATGGCCTTCGCGATGCGGTGGCCTTCTTCTGTTAGAATGGTGCCACGGTAGCGCTCGTGGTTCACTAGGCCTTCCGCATCGAGGCGCTGCAGCATGTTGGTGACGCTGGCCTGGGAGATTCCGAGGTTTTTGGAAATGTCTACCGCCCGCGCGTAGCCTTTGTCCTCGATCAGATGCAATATCTGCTCGAGATAGTCGTCCATGGCAACGGACCCGCTGGTGCGCCGGGGGGGAAGAGTCATGAAGGGATAATCTAACGGTTTGGCGCGGGGAGGGAAAGCGCGGTTTTTTAATGCTTGGAATCTGCTTTTGGCGGATGGCTGCTGAAACAGATCCATTAGATTTCAAGACTCGGATTCAAGCCCATTCTGATGCCCTGTGCTTTCGAAACCAAACTATCTATCAATTGCCCATTCAATCCAACCGCCTACGGGCCGCCTCGACCTCCGCATCCGACATATGGAAATCCACCGACTCGAGTCGGCTAACGGCATCATCGAAATCGACCAAACCTCGCTTGGCGGCTTCTCCGATGAGGCCGAGAACGCCTGTCATTTGAAGCCCGAGCGCTCCGGCCGCGCGTCGTCCTCGCTTTTCATCAAGTATCAGGCAACTTTTCCGACGGTGTTCCCACGCCAGACTGATGGCGGACGCCTCTCCGGATCCAAGGTTTGCTGTTTCTGGCAAGAAGGTTTCCGGGTCTGCGGAAATCCGAATCCACTCAGGCGGGCTCGCAATCCAATCGCTCAATATCTGCGGCGCACCTACATGTTCGCACTCCCTGCGAACAGCCTCTGGGATCATCACTTCGCCAAACAGGAGGCCAAAAGTTCCAAAAGACCGATTTCCGCAAGAGCGGACAGCGCGGAACTGTCGCAAATGATGA
This sequence comes from Akkermansiaceae bacterium, assembly GCA_031371445.1. GTDB lineage: Bacteria > Verrucomicrobiota > Verrucomicrobiia > Verrucomicrobiales > Akkermansiaceae > Luteolibacter. The sequence goes on along the minus strand of JANMJQ010000100.1, from coordinate 1,645 downwards.
TCACGAACCTTGCGAACGCATGGTTTCAAGCACCTGCATGTCGGACAAAACTTCCTCCACGGATAATCCCGGCCATACTCCATGGCTTTTCAGCAGGTCCCGAGCTTCCCAGCAGGAAGGCAATGCCAGCAAACAGCGGACTTGTTCGAGCGATAGCACATCCTTCTCGTAGGCCTCCGCAGCCAGTGCCTCGATCGCCGCCCGACCGATGTTCTGGTATTTTGCGCCCAATTCCCGCACCAATTCATCGGGAATATCCAACATCATTTTCATGCCGCATCCTAGCCCGCCCCCTCTCCACTGACAAGATGGCAATCCCATGCTATCGCAATGCACAATGAATGCTAGGAATTTGCTTTTGGCGGATGGCCCCTAAACAGCCGTTGGGCTGGACCTGAGGGCGGGGAAAAGGGGGGATCTGTAAGCACTAAGCGTAATTATTTTTACGACTCCGAGCCTCATTATGGCGCGGGCGCGGGCAGGGAAAGCGTGGTTTTTTCGTAAAGATCGGCGTTCGATGCCTGGAACTCAGCCTTGAGCCTGACCCGCAGCGTCGAGAGATCCACCAGACGCCAGCCGGTGAAGGTCCATTCGCGTTCCTTGCCGTCGTGCTCGATCCCGACCAGCAGGTGCACGGCGTCATCGTTGATTTTCAGCGTTTCATCCTTGGGTTCGAAATAAAAGGTGCGGAACGTGCTCTCGGCCGAGCCTTGTTCGACGAGCTTGGGATCGAGATAAAAAACCTGCTTCGTTTCCTCGTCGATGATCCGCAGGTCCGGATAACCCGATCTCTGATGCTCGCCCTCGCGCGTTGGTGGGACATCGCATTTGAGGCCCGGCATTTCGTTGATGTGTTTGTGGATGCCATCCTCGAAAAAACGCGATGCCTCATTGATGCGGCGAAGTTCGCGCACCGGCGAGTCCGGCTTGTTCAACTCCGCCAACGTTTCTGTTAGAGCTTTGGTGATCCCGGCCTTCACCCGGTTGTGCGCCGGTTCGTCAGTGAAGGGCAGGACCTTTTTTCCCGAACATGCTTCGGCGATGGTGGCGAAGGAGAAGGTGCGGTTGGATAGCTTTTCACCCAGTAGGGACTGAACCAACGCGGCTTCGTCCTGGGGCGCCTTGGCTTTGCGGGGTGAAATGGGATTGAAAAAAGCGACAGCCAGAATGACACTTGCCAAGACCATCAGGAGAAGAACGCGGGTGCCTTGATTCATTTTTTGCTGAAGTGGTATATCGTTATCTCCGGCTGCCGTGCCAGCGTGAAGTATCGGGAGCGAGCAGAGATTCCATCGCGAGATCCGCCAGCGCATGACTTGCGATCAGGTGTTCCAACAAAACCAGCGATGCCACCGCGTCAAACAGGGCGTCATGCCATGACCTTCCCGGAACCAGCCTCTCCACGGTTTCTGTTAGATCGAAGCTGGCACACAAGGCTCCCAGCGAATGGTCTGTTAGATCAGGCCACGCGGCGCGCGAGACGAGAAGGGTATCGATCCACGGCCCGAAGCCGTGCCCGGGAAAGGCCCGCAGGAAGCGCTTTTCGGTGCCCTTGCCATGGGCGACCACCGCCGCGCCGGCGAGGCGGCTTTTGAGCTCCGGCCAAAGCCCGAGCAGCGGCGGCGCTTCTTTCAATTGCGCGGGT
>JANMJQ010000077.1:0-35503 GCA_031371445.1 Akkermansiaceae bacterium | reverse complement strand
CCGGAAAATCCTTCCATCTGGATGCCGCCGGAATGGAGGCTCTGCAAGCGGAGAGCCGAATGCGGGTCGATGCCAACGGCTAATCCACGCAATGCCGGCAGTAGAACCTGATCTTCGCCGGCTTTCACCGCTCCATCATCCGCTTCGTCGCGAACCGGATGCTCGGTCCGCGTTGCTGGAGGTGGCGTCGGGCGGCTCGCTTCATCAGCGGTGAATCCCGCGAGCACCAAAGGCCAACTGCCGAGCAACGCGGCAAGAAAAGTCGCGGCCCTCATGACAGCATCGGCTCATAAAAAATGACCGCCAGCATGAATCCGGCGGCCATTTGGAAAACCATTTTCGCCGACTTAGCGGAGAAAGATGCGGCCCTTTTTGATGAGCGCCACAGGTGCCTTCTTCTCGCGGTTGACCTGCGGAACGACAGCTTCCTTGCGCTCGATGCCAGCACCCCGCTCGTCTTGGAGAGCTGGCTTGGCAAGCGGAGCACCGGCCGGACCAGACGCAGGCGCCTCGCCTCCCAAGTTGTAAAAGATCACATCCGGATCCGCTCCGCCACGTTCCAATTCACTGGGAGCGCCGGTGCCTTTGCCGCCGCCATCAGAATCGGCTGCCTCAGTATCACCAGAGTCATCAGAAACCGCATCGCCATTGTCCACGGCGTTTCCGTCGTCGGAACTGTCGTCCTTGGTAACGGTGTCCCCGTCTGTGGCAGCACCGTTATCAGTCTCGTCGATTATCGGTTCATCGCGTGGGTCGGCCGACTGGCTCTCCAGAAAAGCCACCGCAGCCTGTGGGTCGGCTTTTGCGATTTCGCCTGAGACGCCCCCATCCTCCGCAAAGGCCAGTGGAGTGACCGCAAGTGTGGCAAAGCAACCGGAAAGGACGAGTTTCGCTGGGATTTTCATGGGTTCTTCAAAAAACTGGAACCACTTAGGCCTAACCCTTATCCACGGCAAGCCGATTTTTCTTCGATTGCCAGCAAGATCGCCCCGGTGGTATGCTTATCTTCGACGCTCTTCCGATGATGAAATTTCTCCAGGACTACTGGCGCGCGGGATTTGAGATCCTGTTGCTCGCCGGTTGTATTTACCAGATTTTCCGGGCATTCCGCAGAACCCGCGGGGCTCAGGTTCTGGTCGGTCTGGGGACGGTGGTCGTAGCGCTGACCCTGATCGCAACCGTTTTGAAATTGGAGGTGATCCAATGGATCATCACTCATGCCGCGGCCATTCTGGCCTTCGCCTTGATCGTGATCTTCCAGCCGGAACTTCGCAATGGCCTTGCCCGCCTCGGCAGCAACCGCCTGTTTTCCCTTTCCAGCAGACGCCAGCTCGCCTTCTTCGACCGCTTTGCGGATTCCGTGATCAATCTCTCCAAAAAACGCATCGGCGCGCTGTTCGCAATCCAGCGGAACGTCAGCTTGAAGGAGCATCTCGACAGCGGCGTCGTGCTGGACGCCCAGTTTTCGCCGGAACTCGCGATGGCTGTCTTTTACCCCAAGGCCCCGCTCCACGACGGCGGCATGATCATCGCCGATGATCGCGTTGCGGGAGCGGCCTGTGTCTTCCCTGTCACCGAACGCGAAATGACGGACCGCTCGACCGGCCTGCGCCACCGCGCGGCGATCGGCCTCACGGAGCGCACCGATGCCATCGCCGTCGTGGTCAGCGAGGAGACCGGCGGCATCTCGATTTCGGAAAACGGCGTCCTGCACCGCAATCTAACAGAAAAACAGTTCCGCGACCGCATCGCGGACATCTTCTTCTCCGGCAAATCTTCCCACGATGAAACTGAACTTGGCTCACAATTGGATGGCAAAGATCCTGTCCCTGCTGGTAGCGATAGCGATCTGGTTTCTGATTAAGGAACACCTCGCCACGACCGGTACCGATTCCTCCTCGACCACCAAGCGGAGCATTCTCGAGGTGTATCCGAAAGCCATACCGGTGAAGGATGGGAAGGAGCGGTGAGGGAAGAAGTTGAGTGTTGAGTGTTGAGTGTTGAGTGGAAGAGGAAGAATTGCACTGCGTTCGTAGTCCCGCCTAAAGGCCAATGCCTTTAAGGATTCGGATTTCCCCAGCACCAACGGTGCGGACCATACCAGCCCAGGCAACGCCCTGGGTATGCGTGCGTAACAATATCCAGAGCTCTGTAGGAGCGCCCCAATCGATGACCCGCCGAGGTGGTCCGCCCCTTCAGGGCTAACAAATTTTCCGAATCCGACCACCCAGGGCGATGCCCTGGGCTGGTATGGGTCAGACCGTTGGCCTGAGGGAATAGAATCTTCCTCATCACCAATCCTTAAAGGCAATGGGCTTTAGGTGGACTCTTAAGACCCCCTGAAGAGGAACTACGTACTCTAGCGCCGGTCATAGACGCGCCGCTACAATTTCTTACTCTCGACATTCAACACTCAACTTCTTCAAAGCTACTTCTTCGCAAAGTCGCGGATCTTGATGTTGCGATAGGTCACTTGGTTGCCGTGGTCCTGCAGCAGGATATGGCCGGAAGGAAGTTCGCCGAAGTTCGGCCACTTCGCGTATTTGCTGGTGGCCACCAGATCCTTCCATTCCTTCGAGCCGCGCTCGTATTCGACGGTCTTCTCGCCATTGAGCCAATAGGTGACGTGCCTGCCTGACGACAAAATGCGCGCGTTGTTCCAGGTTCCCGGCGGATTTACTTTCTTCGTCGCCGGTGCGGTGATCATGTCGTAGAGCGAACCAATCGTGCGGTTGCCGTCGCGGCCAAGCTTCGCATCGGGGTGGCGGGCGTCGTCAAGGATCTGGAACTCGGGTCCGATCGCGGAGCCCTCGCCTTTGTTGAGTTCGGGATCGACGAAAATCTTAATACCGCTGTTCGCACCCGGGGTGATCTTGAAATCCACGCTCAACTCGAAGTCCGAGAATTTTTCCTTGGTAATGATATCGCCTGCGGCTGCGGATTCGGCTCCGCCGCTTTCATCGGTGGTCATCTCGCCGTTGATCATGTGCCAGCCTTCTTTGGGAAAATCCGGACCTTTCGCACTGCGCCAGCCATCATTGGTTTTGCCATCCCACAGCAAACGCCAACCCGCGGCTTTCTCGGCTTCTGTTAGAACGTTGTTCACCGGATCGCCGACACCCTTTACTTCGAGAATCCGCAGATTGCGCCAGCGGACCTGGGCGCCGTCCTTGTCCTTCTCATTGCCGATCGCGTGCACCTGCAAGCCAATGAAGCCGGAAGCTGTTAGAGAATCCTTGATGGAGGCACAGGGCACGCCATTAAGCGTGGTGGTGATCGAATCTCCAATGGCTTCGACATGCACCTTGTTCCAATCGCCCTGCTTGAAAATCTTTTTGCCCTGTTCACCGAAGGCCTTGCCATCGCCGCCGAGCGAGCCCGGAAACAACCAGCCGCGGCGCGCCTCGTCATAGATGCCGGCGGCCCACCAACGGTTTTGCACGGGATTGGGATCGATCTCGATCTGATAGCCATGCACCACGCCCTCCTTGATTTTCACCTGCTTGCCCTGCCAGGTGATTTCAGCCGGTTTATCCAGAACGTTGCTGCGGATCTGAACCCCCGAGTTCAATTTCGGATCGACCTTGAATTCGTATTCGAGGATGAAATCGCTGTAGTCGCGGGGCGTGCAGAGAAAGCTGTTAGGCGTGTCCATCGTCGAGGTGCCCACGATGGCGCCATCCTCAACCTTGTAAGTCGCCTTGCCGCCGCGCTGGACCCAGCCGTCGATGTCTTTGCCATTAAAAAGCGGAACCCAATCATCAGCCGCGAAGGCCGTGGCGCACAGTGCGGAGATGACGAGAGCCGGACGAAGATAACATACTGGGATTTTCATGATGCGAATGGGCTTAGGATACGGGAAAGCAGGCGGAAACTTGCAACGGACCTGTCCTGTCCAACAAGGCTGTTGAGCCGACCTTGCGCTGTAAAGATGACAAGAATTCAGATTTTCAACCGCCAATAGACGCCAATGAACACAAATGAAAGAAAGAGACCAGAATCCATCCTTCCCGATTCGCGTCTATTTGTGATGGCATTCGCGGTTATCCTTCTTCAAAATGAGGAACTCCTGAAATCACACACTTCACCCACCCAGATAACTCATCTCCGCCTTGTGCTGGTGCGATGATCCGCGCTCTTCGGAATAGCGGTCGCTGCGGCCCAGCCAGATATCCTGAACCGTCCGGCGGAGCAGTGCGGGATCTGCCCCGCCACGCAGCATGCCGCGCAAATCATGGCCTTCCGCGGCAAACAGGCAGGTGAAAATTTTCCCATCGGCGGACAACCGGAGCCGCTGGCAATCCTTGCAGAACGGGGCGGTCACGGAACGGATCAGGCCGATCTCCCCCGCTCCATCAGCGTGCCGCCAATGCGCCGCGACCTCGCCGCGATAGGCGGGCTCGCGTGGAACCAGATCGAACTCGCGCGAAAGAATTTCCAGGATTTCATCGCCGGAAACGACTTCGGCAAGTTGCCAGCCGTTGGTTTCGCCGACGTCCATGTATTCGATGAAACGCAGGTCCACGCCAGCCGATTTCGCCCAACGCGCGAGTGGCAGAATCTCCGACTCGTTGACCCCGCGCTGGATCACCGCGTTGATCTTGACGGGAAGGCCGAACACCTGGGCGGCGTTGATGCCTGCAAGCACGCGTTCCACTTTGGCACCAACGCCATTCATCTTCGCGAAAATGGTGGGATCGATCGCATCCAGCGAGACCGTCACCCGATTGAGGCCGGCCAGCGCGAGTTCTTCGGCGTGGTGGGCAAGCAGGACGCCGTTGGTGGTCATCGCGATGTCGTTCACGCCTTTCAAAGACGACAACATCGCCACCAGGTCCGCCAAGCCGCGCCGCAGCAGCGGTTCGCCACCTGTTAGGCGGATCTTGCCGACACCAAGGGGCAGCATCAATTCTGTTAGATGCGCGATCTCTTCAAACTCGAGCAACTCCGAGCTTGGCAAAAACGCGTGCCCCGGCCCGAAGGTTTCGATGGGCATGCAATACCGGCAGCGGAAATTGCAGCGGTCGGTCACGGAAATCCGCAGATCGCGAAGTCCGCGTCCCAGGAGATCGACCGGCAGAGGCATGCGCGGAAGATGGCAACGTGGCGGCGGTTTGCAACCGCCCAGGCCGTCTTGGATCGAAATATTCGGGCGAGGCGGTTGAAAACTACTGCCACGTTAAGCCAGCAATTCTTTCACCACACGCGCGGCTTCAACGCCGGTGAGCTTTTGGTCGAGGCCCTGGAATTTGAAGGTGAGGCGTTCGTGATCGACGCCCAGCAAATGCAGGATGGTGGCGTTGAGGTCCCGGATGTGCATGGGGTCTTTGACGATGTTGTAGGAGAACTCATCGGTCTCGCCATAGACCGTGCCGCCTTTGACGCCGGCGCCGGCCATCCACATCGAGAAGCAGCGCGGATGGTGGTCGCGGCCATAGTTTTCCTTGGTGAGGCCGCCCTGCGAATAGACAGTGCGCCCGAACTCCCCGCCCCAGACGACCAGGGTGTCATCTAACAGACCACGCTGTTTCAAGTCCGCAAGCAGTGCCGCCGTCGGTTGATCGACGTCCTCGCACAGGATTTTCATGCGGCCTGGAAGATCGCCGTGGGTGTCCCAGCCACGATGGAAAATCTGCGTGAAGCGCACACCCCGCTCGGCGAGCCGGCGGGCCATCAGGCAGTTGTAGGCATAGGTGCCGGGCTCCTTCGCTTTCGGGCCATACATGTCCCAGATCGACTGCGGCTCGTTGGACATGTCGGTAAGCTCCGGCACCGACGTTTGCATGCGGAAGGCCATTTCGTATTGCGCGATGCGGGCATTGGTTTCCGGATCGCCGATACGTTCGAAATTTTCGCGGTTCATTTCGTCCACGCCATCGATCATTGCCCGGCGCAAGGCGGGCGGAACACCTTTGGGATTCGAGAGATGAATCACGGGATCGCCCCCCGACCGCAACGCGACACCCGCATGTTCCGGCGAAAGAAATCCCGCCGACCACAAGCGCGACGACAGCGCCTGGATGTTTGAAAACAAAGGCAACTTCGACGTCAGCACCACGAAGGTCGGCAGGTCGTCGTTCATCGATCCAAGGCCGTAGGAAATCCATGAACCGATCGATGGCTTGCCCGGGATCATGTTGCCGGAATTGATCAACAGGATGGCCGGTTCGTGGTTGATCGCGTCGGTATGCAGCGAGCGCATGATCGCCAGTTCGTCCGCCACTTTCGCGGTATGCGGAAACAAATCGCTGACCCAGTGGCCGGCCTTGCCATACTGCTTGAATCCGAAAATCGAGGGTGCGATCGGGAACCGCGTCTGCGAGGCGGTCATGCCCGTCAACTGCTGTCCGCCTCTAACAGATTCGGGCAGGTCCTCGTCGTAGCGCTCGATCAGCTTCGGTTTGTAATCCCAGGTCTCGAACTGCGATGGCGCGCCAGCCATGAACAAATAGATCGCGCGCTTTGCCTTCGGTGCGAAATGCGGCAGCAAAGCCGCCTGCATCTCCGCGGCCTGGGCGGAGTTTCCCCCCTTCGCAAACAAGCTCGCGATGCTCGCCCATGCCAGCGATTTGCCCGCCCGCGACAAAAACTGCCGCCGCGACGCCAGACGCAACCACTCGGCCTTCAACTCACCGGGAATCGCAAGATCCAACGGTGTCGCACCTTCACCGCTAAGGTCGGAGCACAAGTGGATCGATGGGGATTTCATAGACTGAGTTTGTTAGTTTTCAGTGTTCAGTTTTCAGGATGGAATTCTTCTCTTCGCTCTCAACCATCAACTCTCAACTTCTTATTTTGTAATCGTTTCATCCAAATTCATGAACTGGTTTGCCATCATGGCCCAAGTGGCAAGTTCGAGGGGGTCGATGTCGGTTCGTGCGGGAGCGGCGCCGGTGGTGAGGAGTTCTTTCGCGTCTTGAGGGTGCTCCAGGTAATACTTTGAAAATACGCCGAGGTTTTTTTCCAGATTCGCGCTTTCCTTGGGAGCCAGCGGCCGGGAGATGAGCGTTGCGGCGAGGAAAGCCATGCGCTCCGCGGTGGATTGGCCGGCGGCAATCGTGCGCTCGGCGAGCTTGCGGGCGGCTTCTACGAATTGCGGGTCGTTCATGCTGACCAGCGCCTGCAGCGGCGTGTTGGTGCGGGCGCGGCGCATGCAGACGGTTTCACGGGCCTGCGCGTCAAAAGTCTCCAGCGAGGGCGGCGGCGAAAAGCGCTTCCAGAACGTGTAAAGCGAGCGGCGGTAGAGCGCCTCGCCATCGTCCTGTTTGTATTTGAGCGTATTCGATTCCGGCATCGACACCGCTTCCCAAACGCCTTCGGGCTGATACGGCTTCACCGGAGGGCCGCCGATTTTCGCCGCCAACAATCCAGCCGCCTGCAGGGCCGTGTCGCGCAGGACCTCGGCATCCATGCGGAACCTCGGCCCCCGGGACAAGAGCCGGTTCTGCGGATCGGCGGCAAGGGCGGCCGGAGTGACGTGGTTGCTCTGGCGATAGGTCGCCGAGGTCAGCATCAGGCGGTACATGTGCTGGACGTTCCAACCCGATTCCCGGAACTCGACCGCGAGCCAATCGAGCAGTGCTTGGTTGGAGGGCCGCGATCCCATGATGCCGAAATCCTCGGAGGTCTCGACGATGCCGGTGCCAAAAATTTCCTGCCACATCCGGTTAACCGTCACCCGGGCGAAGAGCGGGTTCTCCGGACGACACAGCCAATCGACCAATTGCAGCCGGTCTTTGGCCACCCCCGGTGCGGGCAAAAACTCCGGGGTCGCAGGTTCGACCAATTCCTTCCGCGAAGAATATACGCCGCGGTTGAGAATCCACGCGCTTGCCGGTGCAGGCCGTTCGCGGGCGATCAAAGTAGGCGTTCCCTTGCTTCCCAAAGCCATCAGTTCGCTGTCTGCTTTGGCAATTTCACTCCGAAGGCGGACGGCTTCTTGATCCTTTGATTTTAGGAAAAATCCATCCAACCCTATGAACTTCTGTTGTGAAGACCACTTATCTGGATCGGTTTGAGTGCTGGCGATTTCAGCGGTCAAATCTTCAAACGGCAGTTTGGAACATTCGCTTGGATCAAGCGTTCGTTTATAGATCCGGACATCCTGAAATGCGGTTTCGCGCAAGCGGTCGCTGCCACCATCCCGCTGGCCGAGTTGGAATTTCCGGGGATTGCGGATGGTCTGGCCGGGCTGGAGCGTGTTGGTCGAAGCCTTTGCCTCCCGAGGCTCGCCATTGACGTAGAGCTTGATCCCCTCTGCCTTGCCCGAGCCGTCATAAGTGAAAGCGAGGTGCACCCACTCACCGCGTGGAATCCCGGGAGTGTTCACCCGGATGGCGGCATTCGGCCATTGGCTCACCAGGTGAACGGCGAACTGGTCGTTGTCGATAAACATGTCCCAACCCCGGTGGGCGTCCATCTTGTCGTCACCCATGCGGGACATCAGCGAACCGTTGCCCGTGGTGATGTTCGCCGGCTTCAGCCGCAGCATCACCCACATCGATCCCGAAAAGGGCTGGTCCCACTCGAAATCGCCCTGGTCCGGCATGGGCAGGTTGCTGGCGATTTCCATCCGCATCGACGGCCAGAGCCAGACGTTTTCACCCCAGACGAGCGGGTTGGTGTCGGCCTTGTAGGTCATCGATTTCACCGCGGGAGCCGAGTTTTTCACGACATCGCCGCTGCCTTCGTCGAGGCGCAGGCGGAGTTCGAGCTTGTCCGGATTGACCGGCTCGGGGTGCTGGCCCGAGGCGATCCATTCACGGAACAGGCGGGGCGCATCGGCCCGGCGTTTTTGCAAGGCCACCGCGGCCTGCGAACGTTTGGCGACGAGCGCGTCGAACTCGGCCTTCTTGTCATCGGCCGGCAGGCGGAGCACGGGCTGGGTGTCGGCGATGTTCTCGTCCCAGGGCTTTTCGGCGGTGTTGTTGAAGAATGCGGCGAGCGAGTAGAAATCCTTCTGCGCGGTGGGGTCGAACTTGTGATCGTGACAAGCCGCGCATTGGACGGTCAGGCCGAGGAAAGCCGCACCAAATGCCTCGGTCCGGTCGCGGGTGTTGTTGGCATGAACCTCCTCGGGAATTGAGCCGCCTTCGTTGGTCGAGACGTTGCAGCGGATGTAGCCGGTGGCGATCCAGGTATCCGCGTTGGGCGCTGGAATCAAATCACCCGCCACTTGTTCGCGGACGAATTGATCGTAGGGCTTGTTCGCCGCGAACGAGCGAATGACGTAATCGCGGTACGGCCAAATCGAGCGGACGTTGTCGAAGTGCAAGCCGTGGGTGTCGGCATAGCGCGAGTAGTCGAGCCAGTAGCGCGTCCGGTGCTCGGCGTAGGCGGGCGATGCGAACAGCTTGTCGAGATACGCATCGTAAGCGGCGTCCGAGGGATTCTTGGCGAATGCCTCAACGTCCGCCGGGGCCGGCAACAAACCTGTTAGATCGAGCGAGGCCCGGCGGATAAGCACCCGCGGATCCTCGGCGGGCATCGGCTCAAGACCATTTTCGGCCAGTTTCGCACGCACCAAGGCATCGATCGGATTTCTAACAGATCCGGGATCCGCCAACGCTGGCAAGGGCGCCTTCACCGGTGGAATGAACGACCAGTGTTCCTGATAGACCGCACCTTCGGCGACCCAGCGTTCGATCGTTGCGATTTGTTCCGGCGTCAAAGTCTTGTGCGACTTCGGTGGCGGCATGATTTCGTCCGGGTCCTTGGATTTGATCAACTGAACCAGCAACGAAGCTCCCGCATCGCCCTTGATCATCACCGGTTTGCCATCCTCGCGGGGTTGGAAGGCGAATTTTTCCCGGTCAAGGCGCAGCGGTTCCTTTTCCGGTTGGCGTGCGCCCGAGTCGGGGCCGTGGCAGTGGTAGCAATTGTCCGAAAGAATCGGCTGGATGCTTGCATTGAAGGAAATTGGACCGCTCGCCGCGGCAGTGGATCCCCCCGGACGCGACCCGACCGCGGACTCGGATTTTTCACATCCAGTCAGCCAACAGCCGGCAAGAACGGCTACAATACCGAAAATGATCGATCTCATTGCAAATCAAACGAAACGCCTAGGTTTGGAGCGCTCGGTGCCCCCGATATGGGGTCGCATGGCAGGAGTATTTCACAGTCCCGGGAAATCACAACCCCGCGCCTATCACCAATTGATGTTACAGATCCACCACCGCCACCTTGCCAAGCGACTCGGCGGCGAGATCTTCGACCTGGGCGATTGACGCGACATGGCAAAGCTTTTGCCGGATTTCGCGAGCCCCGGGAAAGCCCTTGCAGTAGGCCATCAGCCGGGAGCGCATGGCCGTGAGGGTCTGCGTTTCGTTGCCGTTGCGGCGACTCTCCACCGCCAGTTGGCAGTGCCGGATCACCAGTTCCCAACGCTCCTCGGCAAGGATTTCAGGCAACTCGTGACCCGTATCGAGAAAATGCCGTGCCTCGCGAAATACCCAGGGGTGCTGCATCGCCGCGCGACCGATCATCACACCGGACACGGCGGTCTCGCGTTGGCGCTTCGCCACATCGGCACCGCTTGCAAGGTCGCCATTGCCGATCACTGGAATTTTCACGCCTCGCGCGACCGCATCGATGACATCCCAATTCGCCTCGCCTCCGTAACCCTGCGCCCGCGTGCGGCCATGTACGGCGATCGCCTGCACACCGCTGTCTTCAAGAATGCGCGCCACCTCGACGGCATTGACCGATTTCTCATCCCAGCCAATGCGGATCTTCGCCGTCACCGGAACTTGCTCGCCCACCGCTTTCACCACCCCGGCCGCGACCGAAGCCAACACCGGGCAATCTTTCAGCAACGACGATCCACCATTGCGTGCAACCACCTTGTTCACCGGACAACCGAAATTGATGTCGATGAAATCCGGCTGCTTCCAATCGATGATTTTCCGCGCCGCCTCCCCCATCCGCTCGCCATCCGCGCCGAACAACTGCACGCCCACCGGCCGCTGCCCATCGGTGAACTCCGTGTATTTCCGCGTCCGCTCGTCCGCCTGCATGATCCCCTCCGCCGACACGAACTCCGTCACCATCACGTCCGCGCCCAGCTCTTTGCAAATCGTCCGGAAAATCAAATCCGTCACCCCCGCCATCGGAGCGAGGTAGAGGGGGAAGCGGTTTTCGAACCAAGGGAGCATCGGGAAAGAGTTTGCTAGTGTTCAGGGTTCAGTTTTCAGCAAGAAAAATATGGGAAGCGCGTCGGCGTGGGAATTCTTACCTGAACACTGAAAACTGAACACTAGCAAACTGAAGCGAAGTTAACTCATTTGGCTTCTTGCCAGGTCACAGCCCGATTTGAAAGATCCACCCATGCGCATCCTCCTTACCACATGCAGTTATCAGGACACTCCCGGACCTCACCACGAATTGATGGAATCCCAAGGCTGGGAAGTCGTCCGCGAACGAGGCCCGCTGACAGAAGCCCGCATGCTTGAACTTGCCGGCGACTTCGACGCGTTCCTCTGCGGCGACGATGCCATTACCCGCTCTGTGCTCGATAAATCGCTGCCACGCCTGAGAGTCATTTCCAAATACGGCATCGGTCTCGACAAGATCGATGTCGCCGCCACCCGGGAACTTGGGATTCCGGTGCTTTTCACTCCGGGCGTGAATCACACCACGGTCGCCGAGCACACCTTCGGCCTGCTCATCGGCATCACCAAGCACATCGTCACCACGGCCGCCGCGGCCCGCAAAGGTGAATGGCTGCGCCTCACCGGCCACGAAATCTTTGGCAAAACCATCGGCATCGTGGGGCTTGGCCGGATCGGCAAGGAAGTCGCCATCCGCGCACGCGCCTTCGGGATGCGGGTGATCGCCTGCGATCCCCATTTCGACGAGGCCTTCGGGGCTGCCCACGAGGTGACCCGCTGCGCGACCATGGATGAGGTTCTAACGCAATCTGACGTCGTCTCCCTGCACTGTTTCCTTTCCGATGAGACGCGCGGACTGATCCGCAAAACGAAAATCGCCGCGATGAAGGACGGAGTCGTCATCCTCAACTGCGCCCGCGGCGAAATCGTGGAAACCGCCGATATGGTGGAAGCCCTGCATAGCGGCAAGGTCGGTGGCTACGGAACCGACGTGCTCGACGTTGAACCGCCACCTTCCGATCATCCACTCTTGAGCGCGCCGAACTGCGTGATCACTCCGCATATTGGATCCCGGACCTATGAAAGCGTCCCGCGCCAAGCCATGAAATCCCTGACCAACCTCATCAACGCCCTCAAAGGCGAAGGTGACTGCAACTGCGCCAACGGGGTGATTTAAGGAGTGCCGACGTTCTGGCGACTGTCGGCGGCCAACGAGGCAACAGGAAGGAATGGCCGCCCCTCTCTATTCTGCCGTTTCCGTCCGGAACCCGTTCATGATGGCCATCACAGGCAGCGCCATAATCAGCCCGATTACAAATCCCCCGGCCGTTCCCAGCATCAAATTCAAAGTGACATTCGGCGAAACGGGACTCTGCGAAATTTGAGGTTCCTCATGAATGACGATGCTTTCCTCGGTCATCTTGCCGCGCATCAGGCTGGAAATCTGATTTAGGCGGAGTTTTTGCAGAACGTCCTGATCGGTTTCGAAATCACGTTTTGCATCCACATAGTCCTGTGCATCCAGCGCGCGTCGGATCGCTTCCTCCTGACTTTGTTCCCCGGGCGGCTGTACACCCGGCTTATCAACTGCAGATTTATCGATCGCCTCCTTGGCATCATCAAAAGGGCCTTTGGTACGAACGATTGTCGCCAACACCTTGCGACGTTCCTCCACCTTGTCTTCCTGATCGCGGACTGCCTTGTTCAGTTCGTAGAGCGCCTTGTCAGTTTCACGGTTTTCAATCTCCGAGCGGTAACTCTTGTAAGCTTTTGCAACTTCCGCCGCGATGTCGCGGGCGTCTTCCTTACTGGCATGCCGGACCTTAATCGAGATGAGATCAGTGCCGGCGATATTGCTGGCAATGACGAGGCCTTTGAGAATCTGGATCGCTGTTTCCTGGTCCACGTTCCACTTGTTCACCAATTGGAGGTTTTCGACCACCTTGGCCAGTGAGGTTCTGCTTTTGATCTTTTCAAATTCTGTTCCAAAAAACTGAGGTGTTATCGGCGTCGTGCCATAGATAGGACTGAAGTCGTTGCCGATCTGCGAAGTCACCATCACATGCGGCCGGACTTCGATGATCGCCTCGCTTTCATATTTCTTAGGCATAACATAAGTAATGACCGCCGATGTCACTGTGCCTGCGAAAGTCCCCAATAGCGGCATCAACAGCAACATCCACCAGTAGCGTTTGAACATGGTGATAGAATTATGGCTGTGTTGGGGCATGGCAATTCAAAAGCGGAACAGTGGCTGGAGCATCCTGCTCCAGTCCGTTGCCCGGGTGTCCCGCCCGGCTTGAAGAGGATAAATGAGTGCGGGTGGACTGAAGATCCACCCTCCTCATCTCCCACTCTTTTTCACCCACGAATCCTTCAGAGCCACGGTGCGGTTGAAGACGGTCTTGCCATCCGGGTCGTGATCGTTGGCGTCGGACACGAAGTATCCCAAGCGCTCGAACTGGCAGGAATAATCCGGCTCCACTTCAGCCAGCGAGGGCTCGACTTTCGCGATAATGGTTTGCAGCGAGTTCGGATTCAACACGCTCGTGAACCCACCTTCCGCTCCATCCGGATCTTCAATGGTGAACAAGCGATCATAGAGACGGACCTCGGCCTCAACGCCGGTCGCCACATCCACCCAATGGATCGCCGCCTTGCACTCGATGCCGGCCGGTGCATCGACGCCGACGGTGCCGGGGACAATTTCCGCGCGGATGAGAGTGACCTTGCCGCCCGCATCTTTTTCAAAGCCGGTGCAGCGGATGATATGCCCGCCCTTGAGCCGCACATGGCGTTCGGGGCTGAGGCGATAAAACTTCTTTTCCGGGACCTCCATGAAATCGTCGCGCTCAATCCATACTTCCGAAGAAATCGGCACATTGCGATTTCCCATCGACGGATCCTGCGGGTGATTCGGAATTTCCGCACTCGCAAGCGCTTCGTCCGACCAGTTTTCAAGCACCACCTTCACGGGGTCGAGCACGGCCATCCGGCGCGGCGATGAACGGTTGAGAAAATCCCGGACATCGAACTCCAGCAACGCGACATCGGTGGTGCCATTGAACTTGGTGATGCCAACCCGTCTGCAGAAATGCACGATCGCTTCCGGCGGATAGCCACGACGGCGCAGGCCCGAAATCGTTGGCAGGCGCGGGTCGTCCCAACCACTGACATGCTTCTCCTGCACGAGCTGGAGCAGCTTTCGCTTGCTCATCACGGTGTAAGTCAAATTGAGCCGGGCGAATTCGATTTGCCGCGGCTTGGATGGCACCGGGCAGTTGTCGATGAACCAATCGTAAAGCGGGCGATGATTTTCAAATTCGAGCGTGCACAACGAATGGGTGATGTGTTCCAAGGCATCTTCGAGCGGGTGCGCGAAATCATACATCGGATAAATACACCATTCGTCCTGGGTGTTGTGATGATGCGCGTGCATGATCCGATAGAGCACCGGATCGCGCATGTTCATGTTCGATGACGCGAGATCGATCTTCGCACGCAGAACGCATTCGCCTTCCTTGAACTCCCCGGCCTTCATGCGGGCGAAGAGATCGAGGTTTTCATCAACCGTTAGAGAACGTCCGGGTGACGGAGTTCCCGGCGTCGTCAGATTGCCGCGGTTGGCGCGCATTTCCTCAAGCGATTGTTGTTCGACGTAGGCCTTGCCCTCCTTGATCAGGTGCACCGCGCAGTCATGGAAAAAATCGAAGTAGTCGCTCGCAAAATAAAGATCCGCCCCCCATTCGAAGCCGAGCCAGCCGACATCCTTCTTGATGCTCTCCACATACTCCGACTCTTCCTTTTCCGGGTTCGTGTCGTCGAAGCGCAGATGACACTTCGCCCCCACCACCGCGTTCTCACCCGCGATTCCAAAATTCAGGCAAATCGACTTCGCATGGCCAATATGCAAATAACCATTCGGCTCCGGCGGAAAGCGCGTGATGACGGTCGCATGTTTCCCGGACGCAAGGTCCCCGGCGATGATCTCGCGGATGAAGTCAAGTTTGGGTGATTGAATGGCAGGCTCGGACATTGAAGAAAGTTTTTAACCGCAGATGAACGCAGATGAACGCAGATAAAAGAGAATGCAATGGATGAGAGATGAGATTTGACCTGTGAATTTTAGAATCCAGAAGCCTGCGACCAAAGGGAGCTGAATTCTTCGCTATCAACAATCAACAATCAACAATCATAAATCCCTCTTCCCATCTGCGTCCATCTGCGGTTCAATTAATCTTCTATTTCGCCAGCTCATCCAGCAGCGCCTGGTTCAAGCGGATCCCGGCTTCGAAATTTTCAACCGGGAAGTTCTCATTCGGAGCATGAATCTGCGCGTCGGCGAGGGCGAGGCCAAGGAGCAGTGTGTCTGCCCCCAGGATATCGCGGAAGGTTTGGACGATCGGGATGCTGCCCCCCTCGCGGATCATCACGGGCTCGGCATTGAACGACTTTCGCAGCGCGGCTTGGGCGGCCTTGCCGAATTTGGAATGGGGATCGGCCACGTAGGGTTTGGCGTCATGCCCGGGTTTGACCTCGATCTCCACACCCGGCGGGCAGTTCCATTCGAGGTGGGTTTTGACCTTTTCGGCGATATCCTTCGGGTTCTGATCCGGCACCAAACGGAAGGACAATTTCGCAAACGCCTCCGCCGGCAAGACAGTCTTCGAGCCCTCGCCCTGATAGCCTCCGCCGATCCCATTCACCTCCGCGGTCGGCCTTGCCCAAGTGCGTTCCGCTGACGAATAACCAGGCTCGCCAAATAATCCCGGCGACCCCGTCACCTGCAGGAAATCGGCATCCGAAACTCCGGGCAACGTGGCCCACATTTCGCGCTCCCAGGCTTCAAGCGGTCGCACCTGGTCATAAAATCCCTCGATCGTGACATGGCCATCGATCCCATGCAGGCTGCTGACCAGCCGTGCCATCGCCGCAGCGGGGTTTGCCACCGCGCCACCGAAGAGGCCCGAGTGGAGATCGCCTTTGGGCCCGCGCAAAATCACCTCGCAACACGCGATGCCGCGTAGCCCATAGCCAAGCGTCGGCACACCAGGTGCAACCATGCCGGTGTCTGAAATAGCGATGACATCGCACTTCAATTCGTCGCAATGATGCAGCAAAAACGAAGCAAGGTTGGGACTGCCGATTTCCTCCTCGCCTTCGAACAGGAAAATCAGATTCACCGGCAAGCTGTTAGATTCGCGCAAGGTCTTCGCCACGCCGCGGACATGCGCCATCATCTGACCCTTGTTGTCGGTCGCCCCCCGCGCCCAGATTTTTCCGTCGCGAATTTCGGGTTTGAAAGGATCGCTCGTCCACAACGACAAGGGATCGACCGGCTGCACGTCGTAGTGGCCATAAATGAGCACCGTCCGCCGGCCCGCTTGATGCGCGTTTTTCGCAACCACCACCGGATGCCTCGGCGTTTCGTGAATCTCGGTCACGAGGTCCATTTCCCTCAGCTTGCCCGCCAGCCATTCCCCGCAAGCCCGGACGTCGCCGGCGTGGTTCGAGTCGGTCGATATGCTCGGAAATCGCAGGAACTCGAACAATGTCTCAAGGTCGGCAGTCACGTGGCCCATCGTGCGCCTCACCCAACCTTTCGAGCAAGGGATTTCCCGTCCCAATTCAGGCCGCAAGATTCCCCTGGACCAAAATCGCCCGCCGGACATTGCTTTTTCAAAATCGCCGCCCCACTTCTCCGATCTCTGATCTTCCCCAGCAAGTGTCACCCATGTCCTGAAGCAGCAGTGTTACCCAAGTCCTGACCACGCTAAATTTCTTCATCTTGTCTGGATTCTGGATTCTGGATTCTGGAGTCTACGGTCATGCCTCGCCGCTATTTAATCGCCCCCGACAAGTTCAAGGGCTCCCTGTCGGCTCCCGAGGCGGCGGCAGCCATGGCAAACGGCGTCCGCCGCGCCGATCCCTCCGCGGAAATCGATCTCTGCCCGATCGCAGACGGCGGCGAAGGTTTTATGGAAAGCCTGGCCACAGCGCTCGGCGGCAAATGGATCGATTGTCCCGCAGTCGACGCCCTCGACCGCTCCATCGAAAGCCACTACGTCCTCGCCAACACGCCGCAAGGCCTAACCGCCATCATGGAAATGGCCGAAACCGCCGGCTTGTGGCGGCTGTCGGCCCGTGAGCGCAATCCGCTGCTAACAAGCACCAGGGGAACCGGCATGCAAATGGCCCATGCGGTTTCCAATCATCGGGTCACAAGGATCATCCTCGGCATCGGCGGCAGCGCGACCAACGATGGCGGCGCCGGCATGGCTGAAGCCCTGGGCATCGCTTTCTTGGACGAAACCGGAAAAACCATCAGTCCTATTCCCTCCCATTGGTCCGATGTCCGCCGCATCGATGCCTCCAATCGCATCCCGCTGCCGGAAGTCATCGCGGCCTGCGACGTCGAAAATCCGCTCCTCGGCGAACGCGGTGCCACCGCCGTTTTTTCCGCACAAAAAGGAGCCACACCGGAAATGAAAATCCGGTTAGAGGCCGCCCTCGCCCATCTCGTCCAAATCAGCGGAGGCGAAAAGGCGGCCCTCGTCCCCGGAGCCGGTGCCGCCGGCGGACTTGGCTTCGGCCTCTTACACTTCGCCGACGCCAAGCTCATCTCCGGCTTCGAACTGCTGGCGGGTCTGTTAGATCTGGAAAACCGCATTAAATCCGCCGACCACGTCCTCACCGGCGAGGGCTCCATCGACCACCAAAGCCTCGACGGCAAAGGCCCAGTCGGCCTCGCAAAGATGGCGGCAACCCTTGGCAAACCCGTCACCGGCTTCTGCGGCATCTCCGACCAAGCCGCCCGCGACAGCAAAATCTTCACCTCCCTCCACGCCTTGGCCGACAGCGGCCTGCCACTCGAAACGCTAATCGCCGAAGCCGCCCCGCTACTCACGGACCTCGTGGCGAAGAAGATAGTGGATCGTGGATGATTGATAAAATGAATTGCAAATCTTCGTCTCCGACTTTCGACCTGCGACCTTCAGACTTTCGACTTCCCCATGAACAAACCCTACTTCATCACCGAGAACGAAGCCCTCAAGGAAGACTTCAAAGGCCGCACCAACTTCTGGATGTGCCGGCCTGAAATCACCAACGCCAAGGACCTCCAGGTCTGCCGCGCCGTCCTTCCCGCAGGCGAAGGCCACAACTTCCACCACCATCCCGAACTCGAAGAAGTCATCTACGTCCTCGAAGGCGAGGTCGAGCAATGGGTGGGCGAGGAAAAACAGGTGCTTAAGGTTGGTGAAGCCGCCCACATGCTGCCGGGTGTCGTGCATGCGACATTCAATGTGTCTAACGGCGATGCAGTGATCCTTGCAATTCTCTCCCCCGGCTCCCAAGTCGGGCCATTCATGGTGGACGTCAGCCCCGAGCAACCCTGGGCGTCCCTTCGAAGCTGATCGTGGCTGCGGGCGTCTCGCCCCAGTCCGTGCCAGGAGCGTCTCGCTCCGAGTCTTCCATCCTCTTCCCTTCAAAGTTCAAGATTGAAAAAAGAGTCACTGCCCAGCAGTCAATGGTCATTAATGAAGAACAGAAGCAGCCATGTAAAGCCGAGCTCCGGCAGGCCTCATCTGGGTTCTGGACACTGGTCTCTAGTTTCTCTTAACTACTGAACCCTGGCATCTTCCCCTGAACCCTCACCCCCACATCACGCGCGCATTCCTGTTCCTCGCGGTTCTGCTCGTCTCCTGCCAGCCGCTTCGTCCCTACGCGCCCATCGTCACCACACGTCCGGTGAATTTCATCACATCCTCGTCGGGTCAGCGCATCCACGTCGAGCGTTTTGGCCAGCACGGCTCCCCAATCGTGCTTATCCATGGCTTCTGCTCCTCCACTTACGTCTTTCGCCTGCTCGCTCCGCGGCTCGCCCAAAACCATCGCGTGTACGCCCTCGACCTCAATGGCTTCGGCTACACCGAGCGGCCCCACGATCGCGCGGCCTACGACCTCGACGGCCAGGCCAATCTCGTCCGCGAAACCCTTGATCGTCTGAACCTCGGCCAAGTCGATCTGGTAGGCCACTCCTTCGGAGCCGTCGTCGCGCTGCGCGTCGCGGAAATGCAGCCGCGTCGCGTCGGCCGGCTGGTGCTCATGAGCCCCGCCACCTCCACCGCACCGATGCCGCGGCTGATGCGCTTCCCGCCGGCGCGCTACGCCATGTATCCCTTCGTGCGGCTCTATCTCTCCTCTCCGCGCGCGTACCAATCGCTGCTCAAGTCCGCGTATCACCAGCCCGGCATGCCGAGCCTCGCCGACAGCGAGGTCTATCGCAATCAACTCCTCGTCCAAGGTTTCCACGATGCCTACAACGGCTTCGGCCACGCCATGAATTCCAAGGCCGGCGACGTCCTGCCGGCGGGCGATGCGGTCAGGCAACCCATTCTCGTCGTGGCAGGCCGCTACGACCAGTTGGTTCCCCTGTCCACCATCCGCAGCACCACCACCCACTTGCGCCAGGCGAAGCTCGTTGTTTTCGACGACTGCGGACACAGCTTGACGGAGGAAGCCCCGGACAAGGCCGCCCGCGTGATCAATCGTTTCCTCGTGCGCTGAGTGGCCTTGGAGAACGCGGCCATTTGGAGGGAGTCAAAACGGGTCACTGCTCGCCGTTCCCAAAGTGGCTGGGACGTCTCGTCCCAGGCTCCATCACCGCCGACCACGCCCGCACCCTCGGCAAATACTTCGGACTACCGGCCGGGAGCTTTATCGAGTGAGGCCGTTTATGGTGGATGTGAGTGGGTCGGAGCCGTGGACGTCGATCCGAAGCCAAATTTGATAGTGCCTGCGGGCGTCTCGCCCCAGGCCGTGCTTGGAGCGTCTCGCTCCGAGTCTTTTATCGTGCAGACCAATCATCCGCCAAAGCCTGCGCCTGAGCCAACACCAGCGCAATCGCCTCCTCACAGCCCTCTGGCGGATAATCGAAGACTTGCCGGTCTGAAGACCAGCGCTCCCGGGCTTACCGCCTGAACTCCGACGGCCGCCTACCCGTCCATTTCAAGAACGTGTTCGAAAACGTGAACGCACTGGCGAATGCGATTTCGGAGAACTGAAGAGTGGGATATAGCGATTCGCTCAGGGCCATATTGAGCGAATAGCGGGCCATCGTCAGCTTTGCATCGGCACCGTCCTGACGGTAGGCGTCGATCCTCTCAGAGTGGAGAATGCCCTCAATTTTCTGGAAAAAGGTGGTATTCATTCACTTTTGATCCCGATTTGCAGCAAAGATATCAGTTTGACGTGCTGGCACTGTTGCGGCACATTTCCCTCGTTGACCCCGGGTTCCCTTCCTCAGCCGCTTGCGGCAGACAGGGTCCGGGGTTTCTTTTTTGTGGGAGAATCGGGTCAGGGAAAGACTTAGGAAGCACTCTTAGCCGAGCCTAACAGGAGTGAGACCTACGGGAAGCAGAAAGGATGGAGGATCAGAGGGCTGCCGACAGAATGTCGGCCGTCTTCAGGTGCCGGTCTGAAGACCAGCGCTCCCGGGCTCACCTCCTAAACTCCGACGGCCTTCTCCCCGTCCATTTCAGAAACGTGTTCGAAAACGTGAACGCGCTGGCGAAGCCCACGGCCCTTGCGATGACCTCCACCTTGTCGTCGGTCGTCGAGAGCAGGTGGCTGGCGCGTTGGAGGCGGAGGTGGGTGAGGTGCTGCATGGGGCTGCGGCCGAGTTCTTTGCGGCAGAGGCGGCGCAAATGTTCGCCACTCATGCAGGCGACGGCGGCGAGTCCGTCGAGCGTCCAGTCGCGGGCGAGGTCGCGGTCAACTTCCTGCCAGGCGCGCCAGAGGCGATTGTCGGCAGTGTGCGGTTGGGCGAATTGGAGGACGTAGTGATGGACGAGTTCGCTCCAATGATGCAGCGCGGCAGCCCCGTTGACGCCGCTGCTTTCGGCATGTAGCCCGGCAATGGCAGCTTGCAGCGGCGCGGGATCGAAAGGACCTGTCACTGGCGAGATTGTTGACACGATCGGCCGCGAATTGCGGACCTCGCGATAGCGGACCCAGGCGAACTTCCACGGCTTTCCCGGCAGGCATTTGAGCGCGTTCATGACGAACGGCGGTTGCAGGCAAGCCTGGCCGGCGCGGATCCGTTTCCATTGGCCATCGGCAAGGATCGCCCCTTCCCCTTCCAAGGTCGCAAGCATGAAAGTGCCGCTCTGGTTCACGCGGACCATTTCGTAAGGCGGACGCGCACTCATCAGGCCGCAGTGGGAAATGTGGTGCTGAATCAGCAAGGGACACACGGGCCCGCCCTGCATCCAGCCGCGCAGGTCCGACGCGTCGGCCCTAACAACCTGATAGGTCGTGGATTTGCCGAGGACTTCAATGTCGTGGGGTGGCGCTGCGTCGGGTGGGGCACTCATTCGGGAAAGTTTGCTAGTGTTCAGTTGTCAGTTTTCAGGGGGAAAACGATTGCCGGAGATCCGGTGACAAGTGCCGAGTGAGAAGTGAGAAGAATCAGGTATGCAACGCTTGCTACCAGACATTATCCACTTGGGGAAGTCTACGATTTCCGACCTTCGACTTTTAGACCTGCGACTTTCGACTCTTCCCGTGTGGATGCCTGATAGCCGGAAGTGGAAATCCCATTTGCTTCCGGCTGGACGGGCCGAGCCCAAAGTCCGATACCTTAACCATGCCAAACCCTTGGACCGGAATCGGAAATCCCTATACGCGCACTGAAGTCGTCGATCGTTTCAACGACACCCTCTCAAAAGGCCACGCCATCATCGCCGCCGGCGCGGGATCGGGAATCAGCGCGAAATTCATCGAGAAAGGCGGCGCCGATCTCATCATCATCTACAACTCCGGCCGCTTTCGCATGATGGGCCATGGCTCGACCGCGGGTTTGATGGCCTATGGCGATGCCAACGCGATCGCCATGGAAATCGGCGAATACGAAGTACTGCCGGTCGTCCACGAAATCCCGGTCATCTGCGGCGTGCATGCCACCGACCCGCGGCGCCGGATGTGGCATTGGCTGGGCAAGGTGAAGGACATGGGCTTTTCCGGCGTGAACAATTTCCCGACGCACACGATCATCGACGGCCACTTCCGCGGCGTCCTGGAGGAGACCGGCATGAGCGTGAAGAAGGAGTATGAAATGGTCGCCCTCGCGCGGCGCATGGAGCTGTTCTCGATCGTTTACGTCGGCTCGCCCGAAGAAGCCATCGAGATGGCGAAGGCCGGTGCCGATGCGATCATCGCCCACGTCGGCACCACGGTCGGCGGATCCATCGGCGTGACTAATGCGGTGGTGAGTTGGGAGCACACGATCAAGCGCACCCAGGAAATCATCGACGCGGCGAAAACTGTTAGAGATGACATTTTCTATCTCTGCCACGGCGGACCGATCAACACGCCGGAGGATGCCGACCGCGTCATCCAGGCGACCGATTGCGTGGGCTTTGTCGGCGCATCGAGCCTGGAACGGATGGGTGTGGAGGAATCGCTCACCAAACTCACGCGCGAGTTCAAGTCAATTTCCGTAAAGCGGAAGAACTAGGTGAAGAGGTTGAGTGTTGAAGGTTGAGTGTTGAGTGTTTAAGACAAAGAAATTCGCGTTCCGCGTCCCAGTTAAGAATTTGCTCCCCTCTCTCTTACTCTCAACACTCAACACTCAACCCTCAACTCTCTCCAAATGGCAACCATTGCGGTTCTCGGCACGTTGGATTCCAAGGGCGCGGAGCATGCCTTCGTCGCCGAACGGATCCGCGCGCGCGGGCACCGGACGCTGTTGATCGATGTCGGCAGCGGCTCCCCGCCATCCGTGCAACCCGATGTCACCCGCGAACAAGTCGCCGCCGCGGATGGCATTGATCTCGCGAAACTGTTAGAACGCAAGGACCGCGGCGAATGCGTGTCGGCAATGAGCACGGCCGCACCGATCTACCTTGCGGCGTTGGCCAAAGCGGGAAAAATCGACGCTGTCATTTCCCTCGGTGGTGGTGGTGGCACAGCCATTGCGACGGCGGCGATGCGGGCGCTGCCCTTGGGATTTCCCAAAGTGATGGTATCTACTTTGGCATCGGGCAACACCGCGCCCTATCTCGGGACGAAGGACATTGTGATGATCCCAAGCATCGCCGATGTCGCGGGTTTGAACCGCTTGTCGCGATTGATCTTTTCCCGCGCCGCCGGGGCGATTTGCGGGATGGTGGAAGCGGAAATCGAAACCACCGACGCGCGGCCCTTGGTGGTGGCGAGCATGTTTGGCAACACCACCGCGTGCGTCACGGAAGCGAAGCGTATCATCGAAGAAGCGGGCTATGAAGTGCTCGTTTTTGCAGCGACGGGGAACGGTGGCAAAGCGATGGAGGCCTTGATCGGAAGCGGTCTGGTTGCCGGAGTGCTCGATCTAACAACCACTGAGTGGGCCGATGAATTAGTCGGTGGAAATCTTGGTGCTGGACCACATCGATTGGACGCGGCTGGCAAGGCGAAGGTGCCTGCCGTGATCGCGCCCGGCTGCCTAGACATGGTGAACTTCGGTGAACCCACATTAGTGCCGGAGAGATTCGCGGGCCGGACTTTTTACTTCCACAACCCGCAAGTCACCTTGATGCGCACGACGCCTACCGAATGCGCGGAGCTTGGAAAGATCATCGCCGAAAAGGTCAACCGCTACACCGCTCCGGCTGCGATCCTCATCCCGAAAAAAGCGATCAGCGTCATCAGTGCCGCGGGCCAGCCCTTTCATGATGTCTCTGCCGATGAAGCGTTGTTTGCGGCGATCCATGCTTGCGCGAAAGTCCCGGTTTACGATTTCGACGAAGAAATCAACAGCCCGGTATTCGCGCGGGCCTGTGCGGAAAAGCTGTTAGAACTCATGAGCGCGCCCAAATTATGAAATGGGCAATCATCGCCTTTGCCGCGCTTGGCTTCGTGCAGGCCGCGCCAGTGGCATTGTTTGACGGCAAGTCGCTCGACGGCTGGCAGGCACGCAAGGGCGAGGAAAACTGGTGGCGTGTCGAGGATGGCATGATCACCGGCGGTTCTCTAACAGAAACAGTGCCGTTCAACACCTTCCTTGCTTCATCCAAAGCGTATGGAAATTTCGACCTGACCTACAAGATCCGTCTCGTCGCCGGCGAAGGCTTCGTCAACTCCGGCATGCAAATCCGCAGCCAACGCCTGGCGGAGAATTCGGAAATGAGCGGCTATCAGGTCGATGCCGGCGCAGGCTACTGGGGCGACCTCTACGACGAATCGCGAAGAGGCCGCGCGCTGGCGAAGACGCCGAATCCATCGATCAAAGAAGGCGATTGGAATGAGTTCCGCGTCCTGTGCGAAGGGCCGCGGATCCGCACATGGATCAATGGTGTCGCCGCGATCGATTACACCGAATCCGAACACGACATCCCCGCATCGGGCTTCCTAGGTTTGCAAGCGCATGGCGGCGGCAAGTTGTTGGTGCAGTTGAAGGATATCTCCATCAAAGAAATCCCCTCGCCTGCGGGTGGCGCTTTAACTCCGTCGGAAGAGCAGGCGGGCTTCACCTTGCCTGCAGGTTACAGCGCCGAGTTAGTGGCTTCGGAAGAGCAAGGCGTCGGCAAGCCAATCACCGTGACCTGGGACAAACATGGCCGGATGTGGACGATGACCGCACTGGAATATCCGATTGATGCCAACGAGAACCAAGCCGCCGCCGATGAACTTTATAAACACGGCGGCAGAGATCGAGTGCTGGTTTTTGACGAACCGAACAATCCCGGCCCGCAGACGCCGCGAACCTTTGCGGAGGGCCTCGCATTGCCAACGGGATTGCTGCCACTGGCTGACGGAACGCTGGTGCAATACGGCACTGAGATCCGCCACTACCACGACGCGGATGGCGATGGCAAAGCAGAAGGCTTCGAGACCGTGCTCCAGGGATTCGGCGTGCAGGATTCGCATTTGTTTCCGCATCAATTCGAACGCGCGCCGGGCGGATGGATTTATCTCGCGCAAGGGGCTTTCAATTATTCCAAAGTCCGCCGACCCAATGCTGCGGCTTTCGAAAACGGCGAAGCGGTAGTGCCATTCAACAACTGCAAGCTTGCCCGCATGCGGCCGGATGGCTCTGGCTTCGACCCTCTAACAGGCGGGCCCAACAACATCTGGGGCCTCGTGCTTGCGCGCAACGGCGAGGTCTTCGTCCAGGAAGCCAACGACCTTGGCTACCCCGTCGCCGAATTCGCGCCCGGAACCCACTACCCCACGGGCTTCGGAACCAAAATGCGCGATGACGCACCCGTGCTGCCACCTTCCACACCCAACGAACCCATGGGCGGAACCGGCATGAGCGGCCTTGCGCTGGCGGAAGATGCGGACACTCCATTTTCAAAGGGCCAGGGCGACGCTTCGGTGTTTTACATCGCGAATCCGATCACCTCGAAAATTCAAATTGTCACCATGACCCGCGATGAAGCGGGACATCCGACCTATAAAAAGGGCGCGGATTTCCTGACTTCAAAAGATCCCTGGTTCCGGCCAATCTCCATCCACTTCGGGCCGGACGGATGTCTTTACGTCACCGATTGGTATAACAAAATCATTTCGCACAACGAGGTGCCGCGCACTCATCCGGACCGCGACAAGACCCGTGGGCGCATCTGGCGGATCCGGCATGAGAGCCAGCAAGCCGCGGAGCGCGTCGATCTCGCGAAACTATCATCCCAAGCATTGTTCGATCTGTTAGGCGCGTCGAATGCGAAGGTTTCGCAGCAAGCGTGGGGAGAAATGGTGGATCGCAAGGCAATTGACCTTGGCGGCAAGCTACTTGAGACGGTTGCAAATTCCACCGTCCCATTGCCAAAACGCCTGGGCGCACTATGGGCGGCAGAAGGACTGCATTTGGTAAAGACTCCACTGCTGGTTCAACTCGCAAAATCCCCCGAGCAAGAGTTGCAGCATGAGGCTGTTCGAATGGCCGGCGAAGCGTCGCTGCCGGAACCGGATTTCCTTCAGGTTATTTCCGCCTTGGGAAATGAACCGCAGTTCCGGGTCAGAGCCGCGATTGCGAATGCCGTCCGTTATCATCATTCGCCCACCGCGAAAATCGTGGCCTGTGCCGCGGCGCTTGGGCTTGGACCGATGAGCGGAAATTCCCGCAACGATTACGACCGCACCTTTGAAAGGTATCTCGCGCGCTGGGCCATGTCGGTTCATCCGAAGGAGACGCGCGAAATGCTAACCACCCTGGATCTACCCATCGAAGCCAAACTATTGGCAGCGCGTTCTCATGAAGGAGCGGATGCTGCGGCTGCGATGGTTGCATTACTGCCAGAGATCAAGCGATCTTTGATCACCGACGAACTTGCCTTGCTGGCCGCGCATCTCGGTGAAGCGCCGGTGCTCAAGGCCTTCGGCGATTTGCTGAAAGATCCGGAGCAACGCGAACCGATGTTGCGGGCGATGCTGCAATTCGACAACCAACTTGCGGGTGTTCGCGCATTAGCCCCGCTCATTTATGAAGGTTGCTCGAAAACGTTGAATGAGAAGCGGACACCGGAGCGTCTGCGGCTGACCGTTCAACTTGCCCGCAAGTTCAAGATGAGGAGCTTGTTTCTCGACGTGCATTTTTGGATGAAGTCCCCGGACTCCGGCGAAGGCGCCCTCGCGGAAGGATTGGCTACGCTACGTGAAATCGGAGAGGACGAAGCACAAACCTACGCGCCGTATCTCGACCACCCCGACGCAGCGGTCCGGCGGGAAGCCTTGATGGGAGTCTCCGCTGCGGGCGATGTCGACGAAGTTGCGAAACGTTGGCTCGTGTTGCCCGGGATTGATCGGTCGCTTGCGATCACCGGACTGACGTCAACCAAAATTGGCGCCGAGGCCTTTGCCCACGCACTCATGATCGGCAGGTTCAAAGGCATTGATGGCGCGGCCATTGAAAAGTTGATCGGCACACTCGGACCAGAGCATCCGAAAATCATTGCGATTCTCAATGCGAACAAAGGCCTGTTGCAACCGATTCTCCGCTTTGGAGAAGGCGGCCCTGGACGGGTGGTCACCAACATCAACTTGAAAGGTCCATTCACCGTTGAGGCATGGGTGCGATTACCGGCACCCATCGATAACAACGATGGTCTGTTAGGCCAGCAAGGCAGCCCCGATATCAACTTCGCCGGCGCACGCCTGCGTGTCTATGGCGGCGATGCTGTCGGCGATCTCATCATCGCGGACCGCGCGATCCAGCCCGACTGCTGGACACATTGTGCGATCACCCGCGATGCGACACATGATTTCAAAATCCATCTCGACGGCGAACCCGATGCCGCCCAGAGCCGCGAGTTCGCCGGTGATTTCACCGGCTTCAACATCGGCGAAAGTCACCGCGGCAGGGATACCACCGGAAGTTATGATGAAGTGCGGGTGTGGAATGTGGCGCGAAGCGATGAGGAGATTCGCCGTGATGCGCATACCCGATATTCCGATGCGCCGCCGCCAGCGTTGGTGACGAGGATTTCGGGAGACCACCAGGTTGGCACGATGGAAGGGACCGCGCGCGTTAGCCAAACCATGGATTTCCCAAAACTCGTTTCACCCAGCGAAGCCGCTGAGTTGGACAAGAAATTTTCCCGTTTCCGCGAAATGGCAGCTGTGCCTGGCGATGCGGAGAAAGGCAGGCAGCTTGTCCAAACCACCTGCATGATCTGCCACCAGATCCGCGGCGAGGGCACTGCTATCGGACCTAATCTCAGCGGCGCGGGCGCGATGGGCACCGAGGCGCTTCTCAGAAATATTCTCACACCCAACGCACAACTTGAGAGCGGTTACTACCGTCACGACATCAAGTTAAATGATGGGACTCAGCTCAGTGGCTTCCTTACCGCTGAAACAGAGAAGGCGCTTATCATTCGTCCCGTCGGCGGGAGTGAGATTGCATTCCTTCGCGAGGAAGTCATTTCCCACGAAATTTCCAAGCTTTCCATCATGCCCGAGGGCCTGCTCGACGGCTTCACCCCCGCGCAAGTCGCTGACCTTTTCACCTATCTCAAATCACTCCGCTGAACCCTTAAAAATATGTCTCGCAGCTTTCCATGGTCCTGAAAAACTCTCCGGTTATTAGCCGTATCAGTCTCACCTTTTTGCAAACCCATTTCATGCATCCACTTTCCAAAATCGCCTCCGTTCTCGCCCTGTGCACGACCATTGTCCCTGTCAGCGCCGCCCCGCTGCGGGTGTTGCTTTCCAGCGACAATAACTCATTTGGCAGCTCTTATGCAGCCGCCTTGAAAAGTGGCGGAGCCCAGGTGGCGGTCGCAACCGAACCCGATGAGGCGAAATTGGCAAACAGCGATGTCGTTCTCATTCATCGCGAAAAATTCGAGAGCTTGCCCGCAGGAACTTTGGCAGCCCTCACCGCCTTCACCAACCGCGGGGGCGGAATCGTCGCGGTGAACGGCGCGATCGCGGCCGGTGACCAGGCATGGGGCAAAGCCACACTCGGCGGCGCATGGGATCAAGCGGACAGCCGCCGGTTCACAAGCAAGATGATGCTCTATGTGGTGGCCAACATTCATCCGGTCGTCAAAGACAGCTCGCCCTTCGACATCGATGACGACACCTACTACGATCTCACGCTCGCCGATAACATCACCGTCCTCGGATCGGCTTACACTCCCAAAGGGCGCGACGCCAAACGCGGTGAGGGTCCAAAAATAGTGGGCCGCGATGTGCGCGCATCCATTTACGATCTTCAACCGCAGATGTGGACCTACGAAGGCTCAAAGCATCGCGCCGCGGTTTTTCTGCAAGGGGCTCCGGCGACTTTGGCCCACGCGAGCACGCGCTCATTCATCCTGCGCGCGGTCGCATGGGCGGGCAAACACGACAACGTGGACGAACTCTGCAACAAAGCGGATCTCGCAACCCTGCGCTATCCCATCGGCGGGCCGTTGCGCGCGGCGGATTCCATCAAGCAATTTAAAATGCAACCCGGCTTCGTGGCCAACGTCGTTGCCGAAGAGCCGCTGATCAACAAGCCGATCGCCGTGCAATGGGATGGCAAAGGCCGCATGTGGGTTGCTGAAACGCCGGAGTATCCCAACGGCAGCCGTCCGCCGGTTGCTCCGCCATGGAAGGAAACGGGCGTTCTCGTTCGTGGCAATGAAGGCCCCGCCTCGCGCGATAGCATCAGCATGCTTGAAGATACGAATGGCGATGGTGAAATGGACAAGAAGACCATGTTCTACCAAGGCCTGGAATTGGTCACCGCCTTCTGCCTCGCGAACGATGGCGTGATCGCTGTCGCCCATCCCAACATCGTTTCGCTTCAGGATGAAAACGGCGATGGCAAAGCCGATGTCGTGATCCCGCTGTATGGTGGTTTCGATCCGGGCGACACGCACTTCGTCGCCAACCATTTCATCCCCGCGCCCGATGGATGGATATATGCCAGCACCGGCAGCGACGCCAATGCAACGAATCCGAAGTCCGGCAAGCAGATGGCAAAAATTTCTGCGGGCACATTCCGTTTCAAAGCGGACGGCTCCGCGATCGAGCAAGTGGCATCGCAAGGAGGAAACTCATTCGGTGGTGAAGTGACGAGTGACATGGAAATTTTCCATGGCAAAGCGACCAGCGGAAATCCGATCCAACATGTCGTGCTGCCCGAGTGGGTTCTTTCCAAAGCTCCCAACACCAAAGCCCAGAGCTTTTTCTCTGTGAATCCCGGCCGTCAGGTCGCACGCACCGACTTGCCGGATCGTGCGCCGATCATGCAGATCGACCAAGTCGGACGTTACAGCGCCGCCTGCTCAACTGCGGTCTATGAAGGAGGCGCATGGCCCAAGGAATACGATGGAAAAATTTTCACCAGCGAACCGATCCTCGACACGATCCACTTCGAAGCTCTCAAGCTCGATGGCCCGGTGTTCAAAGGCGAACTCGTTTTGCAAAATGGCGAGTGGCTGCGGTCGATGGATTATTGGTTCTGTCCCGTGGATGTTTCATTCGGTCCCGATGGAGCGATGTATATTCTCGATTTCAACACACCGGTCGTGACCCACAACGACACCCGTGGTCCGCAACACAGTAAATCCGGCGCTTCGGTCCGCCCTGACCGCGATCATTACTTCGGCCGAATTTACCGCATCCAGCATCAATCGGCTCCCAAGCTGCCGGCTGTGGATCTGTATCACGCGAATGCCGCGGGATTGGTTGCCGCGTTCAAGCATCCAAGCAAGGTAGTCCGCTTCAATGCGATCCGCATTTTGTGCGAAAGAGCCAAAGAGTTCGGACCTCAGGCCGTTGCGCCGTTGACCGCGATGGCCACCAGCGACCCATCCGTGCCGTCGCGCATTCTCGCGTTGTGGGCATTGAACCGCTTGAACCAATTGAAGGATCAAACGCTCGAAGCCGCGATCATGGCGCCCGATGAACGGATCCGGAAAAACGCCATGCTCATTGCCGAAGCGAGCGGTATTCCACTCAGCGGCAAAGATGCTGCCGCCGGGATTGGTGACAAGGATGCGCGGGTCCGGCTTGCCACCTTGCGTGCGCTTGGAGCATCCGCGATGACACCCGAAGCGAGTTCGGTCCTGCTTGCTAGCAATGCCAAGCTCGATGACGACTGGTCCAAAGCCGCCGCTGCCGCCGCGGGCGCGCGCAATCCATCATCGCAACTGGAACAAATTCTCGCGGAACCGGGTTCCACCCAAAGCGAGGAAGCGGTCCGGTCGCTCGCATCGTCGTTGGCATCCGGTGGCAACCAAGGCCAATTGATCGGCGCACTGCAAGCCGCGGCCACGTCACCGAATCCAAAATTGGCCATCGCGGTCCTGGACGAACTCGCCAAGTCCCCGCCACCGCCGCCGAGCAATCTGAACGCGGCCTTCACGGCATTGCGATCGATCTTTGCCTCGCCTAACAGATCCCTCGCGGCCGCTGCACTGCCGATTGCCGCTGCGTGGGACAAGACCGGTGCCCTCGGCAAGGACGTTACCAAGACGGCTGGCGACTTGCTCGCCGTGGCCCGCGATCCGAAGCAGCCAGAAGCAAGCCGTGCCGAAGCGATCCGCATTCTTTTGCCCGCACGCTCGATCAATAAATTCATCCTGCCCAATGTCATCGCCCTGCTTGCTCAACCGCAACCGGACATGCTTTCGAAAGAACTCATCACCGCCCTCTCGGCGACTGGTGAGGCCGACGCGGGCAAGGCGCTTGCCGATGCATATCCCACCTTGCCCAAAGGCCAGCAGGCAAACGCCTTTACCGCTCTGGTATCGCGGCCAGCCTGGGCCAAGCTGTTGCTCGATGCGATCGAAGCCAAAAAAATCCCGGCTGCTTCGTTCGATGCCCAGGAGGTCTCCCGTCTAACAGCCAATCCCGATGCCACCACCGCAACGCGCGCGAAAACGATATTCGGAGGTGGCAACGCTCCGAGCAAAGACCAACTCATTGCCAAATTGCTTCCCCAGGTCGACAAGCCCGCAAACATCGCCAATGGAAAAACCATGTTCACCGCGGTTTGTTCGGTGTGCCACAAGCTTGAAGGCAACGGTAATGTCTTTGGTCCGGATCTGGGCGGCATCGGTTCCCATCCGGTCATGGAGTTGCTCACCCACATCGTGAACCCCAGCCTCGTGGTCGATGACGAACACCGCACCTGGAACATCACCATGAAGGACGGCACCCAATACTCGGCATTGATCGCAAGCGAAAACGAAGCGCGCGTGCAAATCCGCCAGCCGGGAGGCATCACCATCGACCTCAAGCCAGGCGATATCGCCAGCCGCAAAAAAGGCGACAACTCCCTCATGCCCGAAGGCTTGGAGGCAATGGGCACCGACAATCTGCGGGACATCATCGGCTACATCCGCAGCGTCGCCCCACAGGCGGAGAAAAAATAGATGAATATCCAATTGTGTTATAAGTTATCTGTTAAAAGTTATAAGTGAAAAAAACGGAACTACTGAGCTTCTTCCCCAATAACCAATAACCAATAACCAATAACGTCTAACTTCTTCCTCTTCCTGAAAACTGAACACTGAACACTGAACCCTAGCAACTAGATCCCATGAAACCCATCCTATTTCTAACAGCTCTCCTGGCCTTGCCCGTTTTCGCCCAACCCGATTCCATTGCCGCGATGGGCCAGAAATTCGCGGATCCGAAACCCGCGAAAACAATCCGCGTGCTCCTTGTGGGTTCCGGGAGTTCGCACGATTTTCCAACGTTTTTCCTCGGCTCTGATGAAGTAACGCTGAAGGCGGCCGGAGGGATGGATGTCGCGGCGACACCAAACTATGACGAAGCGATGGCCCTCCTGCCACAGGCGGACGTGCTGGTCTTCAGCGGCAACCACGACCAATGGGGCAAGGACGAGTTTCAAAAAGCGCTCAACGATTTCGCCGACAAGCGCAAGGGCATCGTCGTCCTTCATGCCGGCGTTTGGGATCACAGCGCCTGGAAAGGGTTCAATGATCGCTTCGTCGGTGGCAAAACTACAAGCCACGGCAAGGGCGATTTCGGAGTGACGGTGAAGGACGCCAAGCACCCCATCATGAAAGGGGTGCCAGCCACCTTCTCGATCAATGACGAAAACTATCACTCCGAAATCGCGAACAAATCGAAGGTCGAGGTGCTCGCGGAGAATGCACCGGACGGCAGCAAGGATCCTCATGCCAGCGTGTGGTTTGTGAAGGACAAGAAGACCCGCATTGTCGGCATCACGCTCGGCCACGACGACAAGGCGCATGACAACCCTGCCTACAAAGCGATTCTCACCAACGCGGTGAACTGGGTCGCCGGCCGCTGATGCTTCATTCCAACCCGCCCCTGTCGTGGATTACAATCATACATCCATCGATGCGGGCGAGTTGAGGCAACTGCTCGAAGGACCGCAGCGGCCGGTCCTCGTCGATGTACGCTTGGCTAACGACTTCGAGGCATCGCATCTGCCAGGCGCTCTGAACAACTGTGTGTTCGAAGTGGCGTTTATGGGGCGGAATGTCTTATACGGATCGGGAAAATGGTTCCGCCACCTCGGCGGGCATTTGGTGAATGATCTGGTTGAGCTGCAGTTGAGGATCGTTACTGCTTGAGATCTTCGCACGTAGTCCCGGCTTCAGCCGGTCTTGGGAGGAAGAGAAGACCGCTTGAAAGCGGAACTACTTACGGCTCAGGGACGCTCTAACGGAAATTTCCCCGCGGGTATTTCCTTCCGAAGCAACCGCGATGTTTCACCGCCGAGACGGAGATACCAGTCGCTCGGCAAAGCTTTTCCATCAGCGTCCAAGGTCAAGGTTTCCACACCCACGGGCGCAGCGCTCTTGTTGGGAACCGTTTTGAACATCGCAGTGCCTTCATCCACCTCGTCGAACATCGCCGTTTTGATCATGACTGCCCCTGCCGAGGTGGCGTTCGCAACCTGATGCCAATAGAAAACCCCTCCACGCCGCGGGATCTGGTTGGGCGGGCCTTGATGAAGATTGCGCCAGGAAAACCCCGGAAACACGACCGGCATGTATTCGATGCCCAGCCGCTTCGTTTCGGTTAGATCCGGAATGATCTTGTCCTTCAGCCATCGGTCGGCAGAAGCGTCGTCCACATACCGGCCCACCGTCCACGGACTGATCACATCGAAGGCGTGATAAACCTCCGCCCACTCCGCACCCGGCAAAGAGTCGCCGATGCCTTCTCGCCACCCACTTGGTACCCCACCGACCAAGGTTGCGCGATACCGCTCCGGCGCATCCTTGCGGAACCAATTCAACAACCTCAACGCATCCGCCGCATTGCCGCCGCGGTCGGTGAAGCCGAGTCCCCACAGACACAAGACCGGCTTGTCCTTATGTCTGAGATATCGGTCGCTGGCGGTGATTTTCAAGCCATCGACCAAGTCCTTCCAATCCTGCATCACCAAATCCGCCTGCGCCGCTGACATGTCATATTCAATCGCGAATACCCGGCCCTGCTGTTCGGCGGACTCTTTCACATACCCAGTGACATCGTTTCGAAAAGCCCGGAAGCGCGGGTCCTGAACCTCACCGATGAATCGCTGCAACAACACGCCATCGATGCCATATTGCTTCATCCACTGGAAATGACGCTGCACGGTTTTGCGGTTGTGCGACGAAAACAACTTCGCGGTGCTGCCATCCGGGAGTTTGAACGAAGTCGGATAAAGCTCGTCGTCATCGAAGCCCGATGTGTCCGGCCACATGTCGATGCTCAGAGATTCCACATTCCCCCGTTTGCGCAGCCAGTGGTGCCAACCGTTCACCTGCGAACCGTCGCCGGGACATCCGAACCAGCCTTGGTAACCCATCAACATTTTTCCATGGAGCGTCGAGTTCTCCACCACCGCCGGCGGAGCGGCAGCGGCGACACTCCACGAGAGAAAAAGAATTGTTAAACTCCGAAACAACCGCGTTTATCTATAAATGTTCGTCATCCATCTTGCAAGACCATCCGGAAGCGCCGCTTGCCGGAAAAGCGAAAGGTCCTGAAGCCCCGTTCGTCGAGAGTGACCATGTTGGCTGTCGCGAGTCTTTCGGCCAGAAGCACCAGCGTTGCGTCTGCAAAATCCATGGGTATGTCTTCATACTTCGACATCAATGCGATCGCCGCGTCGATGCGGCTTTGGGCAAAGGCATCATCGACAGCGATCAAGCCCTTCCGCAAAAGCGCGGCCAAGGCTTCCGCTCCGCCTGCGATGGGTTGCAGGAAATGGAGGGCTTCCGTGATCACTGCTCCCGTGGTTACAAATTTACCGGTCAGGGGTGCCCATCCTCCGCGGACCATTTCGTGGCAAGGATCCTTTTTATCGAGGAAGGCGACCACGGGACCCGTATCCACGACATAGAATGCGGTTTTCACTTCGGACGCCAATTGTTGCGCTTGATGGCATCGCGAAACGAATCGGAGGCGTGGCAGGGGGCATGCGATTCAACGCAACCCATGAAATCACCCGCACGTTCGCCAAAGGAAACTTGTTCGAACTCCCGGGTCAGGAGCTCGCGAATGACATCCGATTCGGATTTCTTGAGGCGCTTGGCTCTTTCCTTCAGCGCGGCCCGCTGTTCCTCGGGCAGACGGATCGTCAGCGTGGAAGTTTGCATGACGCATAATACGCCCCGCACGACACCATGCAAGACAAATGGGACGGCACTTTCCGCTTTGCGCTGACAAACCCCCGCGCTATGCTGCGGCCAGATGAGCGGTTGCGGCCCGAAAATGAGAATGGATCCGGCCTTGCACCGGGAGCAGAAGCCTTCGTGGATCAAGGTTCGGTTGCCGAACAACCCTGCTTTTTGGTCGACCAAGTCGCTGATCAACGACCTGAAACTCGTCACTGTGTGCGAAGAGGCGCAATGCCCGAACCGTTGGGAATGCTGGGGCCAGGGAACGGCGACCTTCATGATCGCCGGTGACAAGTGCACCCGTGCCTG
>JANMJQ010000018.1:0-5450 GCA_031371445.1 Akkermansiaceae bacterium | reverse complement strand
CCCGTGTCATCGAACAGCGTCGTGTCCGGCGAACTGAAGGTGGTGAGTGTCGCGCCGTTGAGCCAGTTGTTGGTGATGTTAGCGTCCCAGGCGTTGGAGTTCAACCCGCCCTGCCATTTGAGATTCAGCGGCAGCGCGTTGGACGTGACGATCAGATAGAACGTCTGTTTCCATACCTCCCCCGCCGCCAACTGGGTGTCCTTCACCGTGAAGTCGAAGCGCGCGCGTCCGCTTGCTCCCACGGTCGGCGTGAAGCGCATAGTGTAGCCGTCGGGTTGCAGAACAGCGGTTCCTAACAGCGGCGCCGTGGTATTGGGAGCCGTTGGATAAGTGGTGAAGGTCGGGCCCGCGGTAAAACCCATGGTGTAGCGGCGGAGGTCGATATCGATGAATGTCGGCTGCGCGACTGTGTTTTTCGCGATCACCGCATGCGGGCTCGCTTTGAAGTGAAGGTATTCCTCGAGATTCGTGTAACCCGCCGGCGAGTTCGGAATGAAGGCGGCCGCGGGCACCTGGCCGTTGTGATCGTCCACCGCCAGGTTGGCACCCACGGCGGTTTCCCAGTAATCCGGCATGCCATCGCGATCCGTGTCGGGCGCGGGTGGCACGGAGTTCAAGGTGCCGAAGCCACCATTGCTCAGACCCAGCGAGGTTTCACTGCTGATATGGTTCCGTGTCTGGGTGAGCACGTTGTTGATCATCTTCGCATCTACCTCGTCACGCAGCGGACGCGTTGCGCTCCACTCGAGACGAAGCGGGCCGCCTTTCGAGACGACCTTTTTAAAGGCGAGCAATGGCGGGTCGATCGTGATGCCGGCTGGACTCCCGGCAAATGCCGTGGCGTTCGTGTTGTAGCTTCCCGAAGCGATTCCGTACCCCTTGTTCGTGCCGTTGAGCAGGCCGTCGCCATCCGCGTCGTGCAGGCAGTTGTCCAGATAGAGCGAGAAATTAGGCAGCCCGTTGGAAGTCTGGAGCCCGGCCTTTTCCAACGCCTTGCTGCGGAGATTTCCCGGCGGGCTGAGAAAATAACAGCCGCGCACGTTTGCCTTCCACGACGCGTTCGAGTTCGAGTCGCCCATGATGAAGCCGATGTCCCAGTCATAGGTGACGTTGTTCACCCATTCCAACAGGCCGTTGGGCCGCGCCTTCGGGTTGCGGGTGTGATTGTGGGCCCAGAGCGAGTGATGGGCTGACGCATGGTTCTGGTCCCAAAGACCGCCGCAGGAGTGGGACTCGAGGCCCCAACCATTGAGCGACCACTGCATCGTCAGGTTTTCCGGCGGACTGCTGAAGCTGGAGATGTTTTCGTCGGTGGAAAACTCGATCGAGACCTGGTCGAGGATCGCGTTCAGCGTGCCGCTGCTCAGGTCGATGCAGTCGCCGCCCGCCGACTTCTTGCCGTAGCGGAAACGCGCGTGCCGGATGACGATGTCGTCACCGGTGATGATGAATGTTCCGTCCTTGAAACCGATGCCATCGCCCGGGGCGGTTTGTCCGGCGATGGTCACGTTCGATTTCGCGAGCGTGGTCTTGTTCACGTGGATGTGGCCGCTGACGTCGAAGACGATAGTCCGCCCCGCGGAGGGAACCGTGGCGATTGCGTCCGCGAAAGAGCCGGCGCCGGAGGTTCCCAGGTTCGTGACATGATACACATCGCCGCCGCGGCCGCCCTTGGCATAGGCGCCATAGCCCTCAGCGCCGGGAAACGCGGGGATCTGCGCGGCCGCGATGGCCGCAGCTGTTAGAAAAAGCGCTGTTGCGCGGCGGATCATGGCGTGGGTTTGAGTGGGGTGGCGGGAAGCAGCGCCTTGCCAAGGGGACTGCCTTTCAGACCTCGGATCGCCTCGGCCATCACCGTCGCATTGCCTTCTGTTAGAAATGTCCGGCTGCTGCGTCCACCCATCGCGCGATTGGCCACCGTGATTTTGGCGGAATCGAATTCCTTGATCAGCGGGTCGCCCCATCCCTGCTGGCCGGGCGTGTTGTTGTGGACCGTGGAGTCACCGATGATGAACAGCGTCGGAACGGCCGCAGCGGGAAGAGCCGCGCCGATGAGAGCGAGGCAAAAAGTGGCGATTCTCAAAGACATAGGGGCAATTTCGCAGATTTCCGGCGCTTGTCCCCAGGAAAATCCGGAATGATGGACACAAGTGCCGGAGATTGAGGGCTTTCGGCAGGCAAGGATGGCTCCCCCCAACCTTGCCGTCCACTAACCCAAGCGAAGTAGATCGAATGCTTAGCCCGCCGGCCTTCCTACGAGATCGCGTAGTGGCCGGACCGTTGACAGGAGTTGCGGTGATCTTAGAATTCAAGCGGCGTCAGTGGAAATTTTTTCCGGCGTTCCCCCCATCCATGAAAATCGTTGTACACGATTACGCGGGCCACGCGTTTCCGATTTCGTTGAGCCGTGAGTTGTCCGCCTTGGGCCATCAGGTGGTGCATGCCTTTGCCAGTTCGTTGCAGACACCGCGCGGAGATCTGGTGCGGAAACCGGGCGATCCGGAGAGTTTGGAATTCCATGAAATCCGCATGGATCCCGATTACTCCCGCTATAAATACTCGTTCCGGCGGCGGCGTTCGATGGAGGTGCAGTACGGTCATGAAGTGGCGAAGTTCATCGGCGCATGGAAACCGGATGCGGTGCTGTCAGGCAACACCCCGACTGAGACGCAGGAGTCCATCACCCGCGCCGCTCTCGCCACGGGCGGGCGCTTCTATTATTGGGTACAGGATTTCTACAGCCTCGCCGTGGACAAAATCCTTCGCCGGAAATTTCACCTGGTCGGGGGCCTGGTGGGATCATGGTATCGCCATCTCGACCGCACGCAGTTTGAGCGCAGTTCGAAAATCATCACGATCACCGATGACTTCACCGACATCTTGACCAACGAATTCGGTGTCGATCCCTCGAACGTGGCGGTCATTCCGAACTGGGCGCACATTGAGGAGATTCCGGTCAGGCCAAAGGACAACGCCTGGTCGCGACGACATGGGCTGCATGACAAATTCGTGTTCTTGTATTCTGGCACGATCGGCATGAAGCACAACCCGGGCATGCTGTTAGATCTGGCGCGGGCACATGCGGCCGATGCGAATGTCAGGGTCGTCGTGGTTTCGGAAGGACTGGGCGCGGAGTGGTTGAAAAAGGAGGCACCCGGATTGTCGAATCTCGTGATCCTCGGCTATCAGGCATTTCACGAATTGCCCGCCCTTCTAGGGACTGGTGACGTGCTCGTGGGACTGCTCGAGGAGGAAGCGGGCCTTTATTCGGTGCCATCGAAAACCTTGAGCTACTTGTGCGCCGGCCGGCCTTTGTTGCTGGCGATGCCGATGCAAAACCTCGCTTCCCGCATCACCCGCGACAACCGGGCGGGGCTGACCGTTTCGCCGGGCGATTCGAATGGATTCCTCGAAGCCGCGGCCAATCTCCGTAGCTCCGATGTCTTGCGCGCAGATCTCGGCGCCAACGCGCGGCGCTATGCCGAAGCCACTTTCCCCATCGCCAAGACC
This sequence comes from Akkermansiaceae bacterium, assembly GCA_031371445.1. Lineage (GTDB taxonomy): Bacteria > Verrucomicrobiota > Verrucomicrobiia > Verrucomicrobiales > Akkermansiaceae > Luteolibacter. The sequence goes on along the minus strand of JANMJQ010000018.1, from coordinate 1,940 downwards.
GCCGCGACTTTCGCCCGCATATTGGCCTGTTAGAAATCCCCGATGTTCTCCGCCGCAGCCAACCCAAAGGATCAAATCGTTACCCCGCAGGCCCGGCCCGCGCAGTGGGTCGAGGTGTTGCTGTGGGTATTCATGCTATCATTCGCGCTCGACTATCGCAGTTCGATGTCACGCGAAGCAGGGGCCGGCACCGGGCTCGACCAGATGTTGTTCCTCGGTTTGTGCATCGGTTCTTCGCTGGCGATCCTTGGACTGGGCTGGCGCTATCTAACTGTTAGACCGGGGGCGTGGCTGTTGGTTTTCTGGAGTTTGTTCCTCGCATACACGCTGGCGGATTCTTTCCTTCAGGGAGTGATCCCGACACGGTCGCTGCGAGTGTTCCTGCCCTTGGGCTTCTGCCTGCTTGGCATGAGCAACGCGCACATCGCCGGCTGCATGGGAATCAGCGCCCGGCGGATCGTCGCGCCGGTGCTGTTCGCAGCCTGCACCAACGTCCTGTGGCGGATTTTTCACGGTGTCGTGTTCAAGCATGTAAATCTGGAAACCGCGCGGCTGGAGGTGCAAAGCCCGGCCAACAATTGGCTTGCGGCATGGATCGGTTGCGCGCTGTTGCTGCGCGGCCGCTTTTCCTGGAGCCTGCCTTTCGCGTGCTGCGTGCTGTTTACCGGCATTTTCATCACCGTCACACGCTCGCTGTTTTTTCCGGTCCTCGCCGGCGGCTTCGCGGGCGCCGCGTGTTTTCTGTTAGGGATCAAGTGGGGCATCTACGGCTGGCCGGCACTAGGCCGCCGCGCGGTGGCTCTCGGCGCGGCCGGGGCGTTGGTGGCGGCGGCGCTCGGGTTCGTCATCGTAATCGAGCCGGTGCTGCTTGAAAAATGGAACGAACGGATTTTCCACAACGCTTCGGACCGCAACCTCAGCGCCGACATTTCCTACCTGACCCGCAAGGCCGAAGCCGACGCAATCTGGAAAATTCTAACAGATGATCCCGTGCATTTCATCAATGGCCGCGGGATGGGTTCCTCCTATTATTGGGATCCGGCGTATCTGCCTGAAATCTGGTCCGTAATCCCGAAAGAGGAAGCCAGCCTCGATGACATTTGGTTTGCAGGCCATTCGGTCTGGACCTACGGCCTCTTGTCCGGCGGCGTCATTGCCTTGGCCGCCTACCTCACGTTGTTCACCGGCACGGCGGCATTCAGCCTCATCGCCGCGAGAGCTAATGCATCCGATCCCGGACCGGATCAATGGCTGGCCTTCCTGCCCTTCGTCGCCACCTGCTGTCTGCTGAGTGAATCGCTGACAGCAAACCCATTTCAGGAACGCCTTGTGGGCATCATCTATGGCATGATGGCAGGGCTTCCGCAGGCATTCATGGTACGCTCGTCATGGATCCATGCCACCGAACGGCCGCTGCCGGCCTACGCGAAATGAAAGCGCATGGAAAAACCGTGGCGCTCGTCGATCCGCTGTGGATCGGCCACCATCCGATGTATTTCAGCCAGTTCTCAGCCTCCTTCCTGCGCTCTGGCGTGCGTGTGATCGGACTATGTCCCGAACCGGAAGCGGCTTTTGAGAATCTTTGCCAAACCCTCGGCCCTGACGAAGTCGCAAGCCTTGGAACCAAAGTTTATTTTCATCATCTGCCGGCCGGCAAACGGAGCTTCTTCAATGGCCGCTTCGAAGGCGACCCGATCCGCACCTTCGGCCGATGGAAACGCGCGGCCGACACCCTCGCCGATGCCGAAGCCACCTGCGGGATGCGCGCGGATCTCGTATACTTCCCGTACTTGGACAGCTTCCTGCGCTTCCTCCCATTCGCTTCGGTTCCCAAGCTGGTTCTCAACCGTCCATGGAGCGGCCTTTACCTTCGCAATCATCATCATGGCGAATCGCCGTCGCCAGCCAAGTCGCTCCGGCGCTTTGCCAAAGGTGATGCC
>JANMJQ010000313.1:0-5587 GCA_031371445.1 Akkermansiaceae bacterium | reverse complement strand
ACCCTCCGTGCCCAGCTCTCACTGCCAACGACGCTCCCCGCCTGCGTGCTCTACTTCAAAAACCAAATCCTTTCCCATCCAGAAACCGATACCGCATGAAGAAAAAACTTGAATGACTACATGCCCGTCCATTCGCGGTTCCCCTTCTTAAGAGGCTCAAAGCGCCGCCATGAAATGTCAGGATTAAGTAACCATTTTACAGTGGCATCCCCTTGAATCTCCGCAATCCACGGCCATCGTTTCAAATGGCTGAAAATCCTCCATCAAAACCCCCGACCCGTCCCGCTAACAAGCCGCTCATACCGGATCCTCCCACAGACGCCTTCCCCGCCAACAAAGATGTCTCCACTCCCCCACCCGGCAGCGATGTCGCTAGCAAGGGGAAGAAGAAATAGAACGTCCAACATCGAACACTGAACGTCGAACATCCAATCGCACCTCGATGTTCAACGTTCGGAAAGGGTATGATCGAAATTAAAAATCTCATACACGGTCGCGGCGAACCTTCGACTCCCGTTATTTCATTTGCCCTGATCGCACGGCGAGCCGAAGGGTTGAAACTATGAAAAACAAATATATTGCGCCATCGATGGTGGCATTGGTGGGTTTCCTGGGTTTGATGCTGGCGACGGTCGATGCCAAGGATGACAAGGGAAAAGGCAAGGGTAAGGATGGCGATGGCCGTTCCGAAAACGGTGGCAACGGCAAGAAGGAGGAAAAGCAAGAGGACAAGGCCGATAGAAAGGATGCCAAGGACGAAGCGAAGTCCGACAAGCGGGATGACAAAAATGAGAAGCGCGACGACAAGGATTTCGACACCAGGAAGATTGTCCGCTTCGAGGACAACGATCGGAAGTTCATTCTGGGATATTTCGAAGGCCACCGCGGTCGCGACGGCGGTCTGCCACCGGGATTGGTCCGCCGCGGCAAGCCGCTCCCGCCGGGTTGGCAGGACCGTCTGGTATCCGGCTATCGCATTGACGATGACGGATGGTCTTCATTTACACCCGTCCCCTACGATTGGTTCCCCAACATGCGCCGTGAGCCGAACACAAGTCTTTACCTTTACGGCGACCGGATCGTCCGCGTTTATGAGCCGCGCCGCGAAGTCATCGATGTAGTCACTGTGCCGACGATCCGATTCTGAGATTCTTCTAACAAACGATCTGCGCTAAGGAGCCACGACAATCTTGTCGTGCTTTCATTACCGCTCTGACAATCAACAATCAACCCTCAACCTCTTCGTCCAAGACACGACAAGAGTGTCGTGGCTCCTTAAGCGAGATCGCTGATTTACCGGGCCGTAACGCCCAATTTCAGTAATATAACGTTTGTTCCTTGAATGAAAAAGGCTTTGCCCGCGTCATCCACCCTCGAGGTCGAACCTACATTGTCCGCGGATAACAAAATCATCGATCTGCGGCTCGTTCCCGAATTCGTATGGCATACTGGCGATACGACTTGGCAGGAAACCAAAGACGGGCACGGCAATGTCGTCCGCGTGCAAATGCCGAACTTCTATTCCATGCGGCTCAACACCTCAACCACCTGCGTCGCCGGCGCATACACGCTGATTGGAGTTGTATCCCCGAAAGACGACAAGGGAGAACTCGACATGACGCGCAAGGTGATGGTGTTTGTGAAATGCTCGGTTGTTACGGTGAAATGATTTTCAACGAACGCCTGAAGCGTGCAGGTGTTCTCTTCGCATGTAGTTCGGCTTTTAGGTCAATGCCATTTAAAGAATGGCATTGAGGAGGATTCTATTCTTTCAGGCCAACGGTCTGACCCATACCAGCCCAGGGCATCGCCCTGGGGGGGAGGATTCGTAAAATTTGTTAGCCCTGAAGGGGCGGCCCAACGCGGCGTGGCATCGATTGGGTCGCTCCTACAGAGCGCTGGATATTGTTGCGCGCGCATATCCAAGGCGTTGCCCTCATCTTTATACACAAATGGATCTGTTCGGCGGCGGAAACGAACGGAGCGCTGACTTTATTCGGCGAGTCCCGCGCTTCGAAGGTAGTTGGAGCGCCAAAATGCTGGAAACACTCGCCGGCTGAAGCCAGCGCTCCGTAAACATTGCTGACGCCTGCGGATTTGTGTATAAAGATCAGGGCGTTGCCCTGGGCTGGTATGGTGCAGACCCTTGGCCTGAAGAAATCGAATGGTCCTCTATGCCCATCCTTAGTGGCATTGGGATGAATTCTGCGCTCCACAAAAAAGCCCCGGCCGCATGGAACGAACCGGGGCTTGGTTGATGGTTTTGCGGGCGCTTACGCGGTGGCCGCGTCTTCGTCGTCCTCGAAGGTTTCCTTCGGAGCGATGATCGGCTCGGGTTCTTCGACGGTGAACTCGAACTCGGCTTCGCGGTGGTGATGGAAACCAGTTCCAGCCGGGATCAGGTGACCCATGATGACGTTTTCCTTGAAACCGCTGAGGTAATCGACGCGGCCCAAAGTCGCTGCTTCGGTAAGGACACGGGTCGTGTCCTGGAACGAAGCGGCGGAAATGAACGAATCGGTTTCCAGCGATGCCTTGGTGATGCCAAGCAGGACTGGCTCGCCCTCGGCAGGCTTGCCGCCGTTGGCGATGATGGCCGCGTTGACGCGCTTGAAGTTCGAGCGGTCGATCTGGTCGCCCCAGAGGTATTGGTCGGCATCGCCCGGGTCGGTGATCTTCACCTTGCGGAGCATCTGGCGAACAATGACCTCGATGTGCTTGTCGTTGATTTCAACGCCTTGCACACGATAGACGGATTGGACCTCGTTGACCAAGTGCTCTTGCAACTCCTGGGCTCCGCAGGCTTCGAGCAAATCTTCCGGCGACACGGGGCCTTCGGTGATTTGGTCGCCGCGCTTCACGGTATCGCCATCGGTGACGACGATGTGTTTGCCCATCGGCACCAAGTGATCGACTTGCTCGCCGGTCTCGACATGCGTGACGATGACCTTCTTCTTGCCGCGGACATTGCCGCCGAAGGAAATGGTACCTTCGATTTTCGCGATGACACAGGAATCCTTCGGCTTGCGGGCTTCGAAAAGCTCGGCCACCCGTGGCAGACCACCGGTGATGTCCTTCGTGCGGGCAACCTTCCGGGGAGTTTTGGCGATCTGCGTTCCCGCGGTGATAACCTGGCCTTCCTTGACGGAAAGGTGGGCGCCAACCGGGATGGAATAGCTGGCTTTGATCTCCTTGGTCTTCTCGTCGATGATGACGACCTGCGGGTGGAGGTCTTCCTTATGCTCGGTGACGACCATCCCCTTCTTGCCGGTTTCCTTGTCCGTCTCGTTGGTGACGGTGATGCCGGAAATCATGTCGCGGAGTTCGACCTTGCCGTTGCGTTCCGTGAGGATCGGCACGTTGTATGGATCCCAGGTGACGACGGTATCGCCCTTCTTCACGTCCTCGCCATCCTTCACGGAAATGACCGAGCCGATGATGATGTTGTGGCTTTCGAGCTCGAGGCCGTCCTTGTCGCGGATGGAGATCGTGCTGTTCTTGTTGAGCACAACCCAGTGGCCATCGACGGCTTGGACGACGCGCATTTCCTTGTAAACAAGCCGACCGCTGTTCTTGGCCTTGATGATCGGCTGCTTGAACGTTGCCGCGGCAACACCACCGACGTGGAAGGTCCGCATGGTGAGCTGCGTGCCGGGCTCGCCGATCGATTGCGCGGCGATAATGCCGACCGCTTCGCCGATTTTCACGGGAAGTCCGGTCGCCAGGTTCAGGCCGTAGCAATTCGCGCAGCAACCGCGTTCGGCTTCGCAAGTGAGGACGGAGCGGATCTTCAGCTTGAGCACGCCGATGTTCTCGAGGGACTTGGCTTGGACCTCGTTGATCACGTCGTCCACTTCGACAAGCACGCTGCCGCTGACAGGATCCTTGATCTGTTCGCAGGAAACCCGGCCATAGATGCGGGTCGCCAGTGAAGCGGATTCCTCGTCGCCATCATAAATGGCGGACACGGAGATGCCGTTGGCGGTTCCGCAATCCTGCTTGAAGACGATGACGTCCTGCGCCACGTCCACGAGCTTGCGGGTCATGTAGCCCGAGTCAGCCGTCTTAAGTGCGGTGTCGGACAGACCCTTGCGGGCACCGTGGGTCGAGATGAAATACTCGAGCACCGAAAGGCCTTCACGGAAGTTCGAAATGATGGGACGTTCAATGATTTCGCCGGAAGGCTTGGCCATCAGTCCGCGCATGCCGCCGAGCTGTTTGATCTGGGACTTGTTGCCCCGCGCACCGGAGTCGACCATCATGAAGAGTGGCGATGCCTTCTTCTTGCCTTCGTTGAACTCGATCTTGCGATAGAGCGCGTTGGCGATGGTGTCGGTGGCTTGGGTCCAGACGTCCACGACCTTCTGATAGCGCTCGCCGTCGGTGATGACGCCGTTGCGATATTGCTTGGTGACCTTTTCGACCTCCAGATAAGCATTGGCGATGACTTCGGGTTTCTCCTCCGGAATCACCATGTCGACGATTCCGATCGACGTCCCGGAGCGGGTCGCCTCGCGGAAGCCCAAGGTCTTGAGCTCGTCGAGGACCTCAACGGTCTTCGGCTTGCCCGAGACCTGATAGCAACGCCAGATGATGTCGCCGATCTGCTTCTTGCCAACGTTGTGGTTGATGAAACCAACGCCTTCCGGCCAGATTTCATTGAACCGGACGCGGCCGGGAGTGGTCTCGATGATCTTGCCCTGGCGCAACGCTTGTTGGAGTGGTGTCAGTTCCTTGCGGTCCTTATCGGTGATTTCCTCACCCTTGTATCCGAACACAGAATCCTTGCCGTGGTCGGGGTTGCGGATGCGGATCCACTGGTGATAGTCGATCTTGTCAGCGGCCAGCGCGAACTCGACTTCCGAGGCGTTCTCAAACAAGGGCAGGTGCTCTTGTTTTTCCCGATCCTTCTGGGTGCGGATGCCGGCCCAGGTCAGGTAATAGGTGCCAAGAATGATATCCTGCGTCGGCACCGTCACCGGACGACCGGAGGCGGGCGAGAAGATGTTGTTAGGCGCCAGCATCAACTGACGGCACTCCATCTGCGCTTCGATCGACAGCGGCACGTGCACGGCCATTTGGTCACCGTCGAAGTCCGCGTTGTAAGCGGTACAAACGAGCGGGTGAATCCGGATTGCTTCGCCTTCGATCAGGAGCGGCTCGAAAGCCTGGATCGAAAGGCGGTGCAGAGTCGGCGCGCGGTTCAGGAGAACCGGGTGACCCTTAGTGACTTCTTCGAGAATGTCCCAGACTTCCGGCGTCTGGCGTTCGATCATTTTCTTCGCGCTGCGCACGGTGTGCACGTAGCCGAGGTCTTTGAGCCGGCGAATGATGAACGGCTCGAACAAAACGAGCGCCATTTTCTTCGGCAGACCGCACTGATTCAGTTTCAGCTCAGGCCCGATGACGATGACGGAACGGCCGGAATAATCGACGCGTTTACCGAGCAGGTTCTGGCGGAAACGTCCGCCCTTGCCCTTGAGCATGTCGCTGAGCGATTTCAGCGGGCGATTGCCGGCGCCCGTCACCGCGCGACCATGGCGGCCGTTGTCGAACAAAGCGTCCACCGCCTCCTGCAGCATTCGCT
>JANMJQ010000242.1:0-6488 GCA_031371445.1 Akkermansiaceae bacterium | reverse complement strand
CTCGCGCAAGTCATGGGCCGCGGGCGATGCGACCAGCCGCGCAGTACGCCTCGCGCTCATCGCCATGACGGGTGAGATGGGCTATCCGTCCGTTTTAACCGCAAAAACATGGGGCTTCCAGGATGTCTCGTTCAAAGGCCGCGACGTCACACTTGCCCGTCCGCTCGGCAGTTATGTGATGGAACAGATCCTTTTCAAAATCTCCTTCCCCGCCGAGTTCCACGCCCAGACCGCCGTCGAATGCGCGGTGACGTTGCATCCCTTGCTGCGTGACCGTCTCGACGAGATCGAACGCATCGAACTCACGACCCATGAATCGGCGATCCGAATCATCGACAAGAGTGGACCACTCCACAATCCGGCCGACCGCGATCATTGCCTGCAATACATGACCGCCATCGGCCTGATCTTCGGCGGACTCACCGCGGAGCACTACGAGGACAAGGTCGCTGCCGATCCGCGCATCGATGCCCTTCGCGCGAAGATGACGGTGCGCGAGGATCTGCCTTACTCGAAGGATTATCTCGATCCCGAAAAGCGCTCGATCGCGAATGCCGTGCAGGTCTTTTTCAAGGACGGCAGCCACAGCGAAAAAGTCGCGGTCGAATATCCCATCGGCCACCGCCGCCGGCGGGAACAGGGCATCCCGGTTCTCCAGCATAAGGCCCATTCCGCCTTCGCCGCGCACTACGGCGCGGACCGCGCCGGAAAACTGTTAGAACTTTTCAAGGACCGTGCAGCCATCGAAGCGATGTCGGTCCCGGAGTTCATGGATCGCTTCGTCAAGTAAAGCTCCGATGAGGTGAAATCTTATCTTCCGCCCCAACGGGTCAACAATACCTCAGCCCAGGGCATCGCCCTGGGAATTGTCCGTCATATTCATTCAGCCCTGTAGGGGCGTCATAAGCGTGTGAAGGCCTGAAACGATTGTCGCGCCCAATTCAGGGCTCAAATATTTGTGGTGCTTTTTCCCAGGGCGATGCCCTGGGCTGAGTTATGAACGACCCTTTGGGCCTCTGGATGCTGCCAATAAACGGCTCCGATATTTTTTATGTACCTCTAATGCTTAACTACCAGATCTTCACCCGTTCCTCCGGTTTCACATAGAGCTTGTCGCCGGGCTGGACGTCGAAAGCCTCATACCAGGCATCGATGTTGCGCATCACGCCGTTGACGCGGGCCAGCGCCGGTGAATGCGGGTCGGTGTGGATTTGTTTGAGCATCGCCTCGTCGCGGATTTTTTGACGCCACACCTGGGCCCAGCCGAGAAACACGCGCTGGATGCCGGTGGTGCCGTCGATGATCGGAGCGGCTTGTCCGTGGAGCGATGCCCGATAAGCATCCAAGGCGAGATTCAATCCGCCCATGTCACCGATGTTCTCGCCCATCGTCAGCTTGACGTTGATGTGCTCGCCCGGCATGATTTCGATTTCCTCGTATTGTTTGCCAAGACGTTCGGCGCGCTGGTTGAACTTCTGCGAATCCTCTTCCGTCCACCAATCCTGAAGGACGCCATCGCCATCCGACTTGCGGCCCTGGTCGTCGAAGCCGTGGCTGATCTCATGTCCTATCACGCCGCCGATGCCGCCATAGTTCACGGCCGGATCCGCCTCCGGGTCGAAGAAGGGCGGTTGCAGGATCGCCGCGGGAAAGACGATTTCGTTCATCGTCGGGCTATAGTAGGCATTCACTTTTTGCGGAGGCATGTTCCACTCGGCGCGGTCCACCGGCTGGTCGAGACGATCGAGTTCACGCTTCCACGAAAAGGCAAGGGTCCGGGTGACGTTCGCATATAGCTCGCCGGGTTTCACCTCTAGCGCCGAGTAGTCACGCCACTTGTCGGGATAACCGATTTTCACGGTAAGCTTCGAGAGTTTGGTTTGCGCCGCCTTCTTCGTGTTGTCGCTCATCCAGTCGAGGCCGTTGATGCGGACCGCGAGGACGGTCTTCACGTTGTTTACGACATCGAACATCTGTTGCTTTGATGCCTGCGGAAAATACCGCACCACGTAAGCCTGGCCAACCGCTTCGCCGAGCGCGTCGTTGGTGATCGCAACAGCGCGTTTCCAGCGATCCAGCGGCTCAGGCTGACCGGAGAGGGTCTTGCTGTTGAATTCGAAACTCGCATCCACAAATGCCTTTGAAAGGAACGGCGCCGATGCGTTCGCGATGCCGAACGCGGTCCATGCCTTAAGCAGATCGAGTGGTGTCTCAGCGAAGATGCCGGCCTTGGGCGGAAACGCGGTGTTGTCCGTGACGATCACCCGCGCGATCCTGGAAAGTCCGCGCGTCTCTAACAGTTTGGCGAAATCGAAACCCGGTGCATAGGCGGCAAGCTCGGATGCCGTCATCAGGTTGTAGGTTTTATCGCGATCCCGCCGCTCCGCGCGATCCCAGCTCGCCGCGGCCAGGCGTGTTTCAAAGTCGACGATTTCCTTTGCCGATGCAGCGGGTTCCGGCCATCCCACCAGCGTCATCATGGTGGTAATGTAAACCTCGTACTTGGCGCGGATATCGGCGAACGACGGCTTCAGGTAATAGTCTTTATCGGGAAGGCCGAGACCGCCCGAACTCAAGTAAACGGCGTACTTCGAAGGGTCCTTTGAATCGGGACTAATCCCCGCGCCGAAGACCCCACTCCGCAGCCCGGCGGGGTCGGCCATGATCGCAATCAACTCCTCGCGGGTGCCTGCGGCTTTGATCTTCGCCAATGCGGCAGTGATCGGAGAGACGTCGAGTTTTTCCGCAAGTGTTTCATCCATGAAAGCACTGTAGAACATGCCTATCTTGCGGGTTTCATCGGTCGGGTTCTTAACCGCTTCCTCGAGAATTCCACGCACCCGCGTCTCTGACAAAATCGCCAGGGCATCGAAATTTCCGAAGCGCACCCGATCCTGCGGAATGGTCGTCCGCTCCAGATACGAACCATTGGCGTAGGTGAAAAAATCATCGCCGGGTTTTACCGATTCCTTGCGGCCCGTCAGGTCGAAGCCCCAGGTGCCAAAACGCGGAGTGCTTGTGGAAACGTCGGTTGGGGCCGGCTCTCCGCGGGCCAATGGAACGAGGAAAAGCGCTGCCGAAATGGCAATTTGAAAGAGTGTTGTGTTCATGATTCGTGCGGTCACCGCCGCCAATTCGGAGTTCGCCGCTCCTCGGGTCAAACCCCGTCCATGGCTTCTTCGTGCGACTGGATTTCTAACAGAACATGCACGTCGTGGGTCGCTGCAACCGCTTTCAAAATGCTGCGGATGGCAGACGCGGTGTGACCTCCCGTGCCGATCAACATCGCGACGTCCTTTTTCACCAGCACGAGTTTGAAGCGCAGCACGTTTGCCTGGATTTGCTGGACCATGATCCGGGCGTGGTCTGGCTGACCGATCAAGTTAACGACCACGTAACGGAGAAAATTTTCCAACCGGAGTATGAGGGCCTGCATCGCCACGTCGCTCAGACGTTTTTCGGATGGCGGGGTGTGGGATTTGTTTTCATCAGGCAAGGCGCTTCTAAAATCCCAATCCATCACCTTGTAATGGGCCGTTCGCTTCAAGAGTTCGACGAGGTCCACTTCCTCATGGGCGAATTTATTCATCGCCTTCCGGAAATCCCAATCCATTACACGAACATTACCCAGGCGCCGAAGCGAACGGCTAAGGTCAAGCTCGCCGACATCCTTATGCAAAAGGGCCATGAAATCCCAGTCAGTGACTTGGATTTCTCCAAGCTGCCTGAGGGATTCGGTCAATTTCGACATATTGTTTTGGCGTCGATGCTGCCCGAATTGAACCACCAAGTCCATCGCCGCCTGCACCCGTGGTGCAGTTGAGCCCGGGATCGGCGCGAAAAGTCCGGGAGAAGTCATCACCGGCGTTCCATATTTAGCGCTTTAAAGGCAGGGCCTTTTACCCTACGTGATCGTTGATCATGAAATCCCCCCTTCTACTGTTTGCAGCATTCCTTCTAACAGTTTCCACGGGTCTTGCCGAACCGCCCGCAAAAAAAGAGGAACCGGCGAAACAGGAAAAACCCGCCGTCGAGCCGGCCGAAGCCTGGGTGGCCAAATTGTATGCCTTGGCCAAAAACAACAAAGGCCCGTTCTTCCAAACGAAAGACAAGGCGACCCTGAACCGCTGGCTCGCCAAGGATCTTGCGGACCTGGTTTTGAAAGATGGGTCGATATTTCGCGATTCGAGCAGAGGACAAAAAGACGCAATCTGAGGCCCCGGATTTTCCCGACGCTTCCTCCGCTGGCGCAACGATTCTGCTCGCCGATCAAGAAAGCGACCAAGTAAAATCGTTGCTGAAATCGATTTCTCCCGGGGAGGAAATTTCTGCGGACGAATTGATGAAGCGACTCGGAATGCGGCACCGGCCGACGTTCCGCCGGAACTATCTGAACCCTGCCTTGGCCGCCGGACTCATGGAAATGACCCAGCCGGATTCACCCCGCAGTCCCACCCAGCGGTACCACCTGACCCAAGCTGGCGAACGCCCCCGCGCCTGAATGCCGCATTCAACCCCATTGACCCGATCCTCCCGCACAGCTACTGTGCAGCACAGTCATGAAAAACATCACCTTGAAAATTGACGATGAAACCTACCGCAAGGCCCGGATGCGCGCGGCTAGCGAAGGCACGTCCATCAGTGCGATGGTCCGGGAGTTTCTCGTTCGCGAGGCATCAACCGAAGAGGATCGGGAAACCCGCCGGATCGCTGCTCTTGAGGAATTGTATCGGTTCGCCGAGGAGCGCGGACAACCCAGAGCGGAGCCTTTGATACCACTCACAAGAGAAGAAATTTATGCCGAACGCCTTCGTGGATAGCAACGTGCTGATTTATGCCGCTGACGAGGCGCTTCCCGTCCCGCGGAATACAGGCATCGCACGGGAAATTCTGCGGCAGAGGGATTTGTGGATTTCCGTGCAGGTTCTGAATGAGTTCACGGTCAATGCGAGGAAGCCGACCAAGCTGAACCTCTCCCCTGGGCAAGAACAGGAGTGGCTGGATCGCTTGCTGTTATTCTCCATCGCGGCTCTCACCACTGAAACCTTTCTGCGCGCACTCGCCATCCACGCCCGTTTCCAAGTCTCGCACTGGGACTCGCTCATCGTCGCTTCCGCCCGCGAGACGGGCTGCTCCGTGGTCTATTCGGAAGATCTGAGTCATGGTCAGGATTATGACGGCGTGAAAGTGATCAACCCGTTCCTGTGAAAATCACTACCACCCAACACAACCCGCCCCATGCAAAAAGCCATTACCTTTCTCGTCGAACATGGCGAATTTTCCGTGACCCTGGTTCTCAGGATCTAGCCATGAACTTCGACCAAGGCGAACTCAATCTATCAGGTAACGGCTCCGAAGCTGGACACCGGAAATGGCTGCGCGAACTGGAGGAAAAGAAACGAGCTTTCGAACTGCGTTACGGCGTGATGATTGGTCGCCGCGTCCGGGTCCAACTTGTGGGCGAGACCTATCCGCTCGAAGGGATGATCTATCTGGTTTCCCGGGAAACACCGCAATCTGCCGCCAAGCTCAGGCTGAGCATGGGAAGCCGGGAATTCACCCCGCTGGAAATCGAAAGCATCGTTAGGCTGGATGATGATCCCGAATGAAACCCCGCGATGAACCCATGGAATTCCTGACGAAAATCCAGATCTGTCATGTGCCGCGCCGCACCTTTCGCGCCCCGACACTCGCCGCCGGACCCGCCGAAATCCCCGCAGCCGATCTCCCACCGAGCCCCAGCCAAAGTACCCACCTAAGCTTGCGGCCACATCACCCTCAACTGCGGCAGGCATTCAAAGAGCCTGTCGCGAGTGAGAAGCATAGTGCCATGTTCCACGCAGGTGGCCGCGATCCAAATGTCATTCTCAGGCAATGGAGTCCCCTGAAGCCGGAGAAATTTCTTCAGCACCGCATAGTGCCGGGCGGTCGAATCCGTCACTCGATTCACAACGACGGCAGGTTCCGACAAGAATACCTCAAGATCTGCGACATTCACCAACTCCCGGTTCCCACAGGCAAAACCATAACAAAGCTCGCCGATCGCGGTCGCACTCACATGGACTTCGTCTGCCGTCGAAATCTCGTCAATCCACCGAAGCCCCCGCTTCCAATCGGAGTATGCATTCGCGTCGAGAGCGATCTTCATTTCCACATCTCCTCATCGATGCGGGAACACTCTTCCATGGCCTCCTCAAACTCCGGGCCAAAACCTTCAGGGCAGGTCCCGGCAAATCGCTCCAGCCCATTCGTCTTGGGTTTGCCATCCACGCCCAGTCCCTTTTTCAACGCAGCCACCAGGATCGCATTCATCGAAACGCCCTTTTCGGCAGCAAGGGCTTTCGCTTTCGCGACCCACTCCTCCTGCACTTGCCTTACCGTCACCTGAGTCATGCATGCACTCTGATGGAAAACATGCATGCAGTCAAGCCACCCGCCCGTCTTGTTCACCGATGACCAGCTCCTGCCGATTTCCGCGCTCCAGCATT
>JANMJQ010000302.1:0-6906 GCA_031371445.1 Akkermansiaceae bacterium | reverse complement strand
GGGACTAAAAAGCCGATCGGGCGATGCGGGCTTCTTCAAGCACCGGCAACTCCTCGATCGACATTCCGTCTCTCGGCCCCCCTCCGTCGTGGCGGCCCGGGAAACTAGTCCCCCGCCCCACCACCGGTCAATACCTTTTCTATATTTTTTTAGAATGCTTTTTCCTCTCCCTTACACTCTCATTGTGAGCATGTTGCAGGTTTTCGATAAACGTATTGAACGCTCCGAACCGCACTATTTCTTCAGCTACCGGTCGGTCTGCCACTCCTTTCCACTTGGAAATCGGAAGGTTGCGGCGAAGCTGTTTGCGATGCCCGATTTAGTCCGCGTTGAGCCGATCGCCCTCATGCCAACCCAGGCGGGTTGTGCCGTTTTCCTGGGCGATGGTACGAAGTCCATCGTATTTTACATCGACCCTGGAGTGGGTGCCTCGATCAACATGGCGCTTAGCGGGCAAATACCACAGCGGCCGCTGACGCACGACTTGCTGTTGCTGGCATTGCAAAGCTTCGGCGCGAAAATCACGCGCGCGGTGATCGTGAGGATGGAGAATGAAATCTACTACGCGCGCCTGATTATCGAGGCCGAGAATGAAATCATGGAGCGCAAGATCGTCGAGCTCGATACCCGGCCCTCCGACTGCCTTGCTTTGGTCGTTCGCTGCGGTGCGCCGATGTATGTTGTTAGAGAGCTATGGGACAGCCTTGAAGACATGACCGCGGTGTTGCGCGAGATGAAGGAAAATGCGAATCCCAAAGGGCCCGGCGACATCGATTTCGGTCCCGGGATTTTTTAATTTCCATGAATCCCCCCTTGCGGGTCCGAGCTTCACTTTTACCATTCGCCTTATGCCGAGCATTTCCTCACCATCACTGCCAGAATATTTCCACGAGGAAATCCTGCTACATCCGGAGAACCGCCGCTTTCCCGATTTCAATCTCGTGCGCTTGCTCGGCACCGTGTTCGAGCCTACGGCCGGTTGCAGGGTTTGCATCCTCATCGATTTCGACGAGCCGGAAACCCTGATCAAGGACTTCGCCTTCCTTCAGCAGCCGGGCTTTCCCGTTCAAAAAAACGCCTACAAGCATTTCTACCAAACGCTTCAACAACGGGCGCTTGCCGATCTGGGAATGACCGGCGGTGAAATGTTCGCGTTCCGCTGCACCCATGGTTCCAACCTCGATCTAACAGATGACGTCTGGGACACGCATGGGAAGCATCTCTCATTGGATCGCGATATCTATCCGAACTATGATTTGATCCTTTGCATATCGACTTTTTCGGCCACCGCACCACTGACCGCGAAATGCAAGCAATATGGTTTCCGGGGCGCGACCCTGCACGGGCTCAATGACATCATCCTGCAATCCGGCCTTGCCGTCGATTACCATGAAGTTTCAGCCGATGCGGAACGGCTTCGGCTGGCCTTGACCAACGCGGACTCCATCGAAATCGACTTCGCCCTTGAAGACGGCCGTGTTCTAACAGCTTGGCTGGGCCTGGACAGACAGGATGCCCAAAAATCGCATGGCCTCTGTGTGGGCAAGGCTCCTGACATCGCCAATCTCCCTGCTGGTGAGGTGTATTTCGTGCCTGTCGATGCGCGCGGGCAATTCCCGATGAAATACGAGGATGGAACTCTCGGTGTCCTGGACGTTAAAGATCGCTGCATCTACCGTTCGACGCTGATCCAGGGCAACCAGGCCACGATTGACGCGCACAACCATCGCCTCGCCGACGATCCCATGACCGGGACCCTCGGTGAGCTTGGTTTCGGCACCCAGGTGCTGCCTGTTTCCGGCGCGGACATCCAGGACGAAAAGGTTCTTGGCACCTGCCATCTTGCAACCGGCCGGGACGACCATCTCGGTGGTGACATCCTGCCGAGCATGTTCAAGAAACACGAGAACTCGACGCATGACGACATCCTCTTCGCTCCGCACAAGACTCCGAATTTCAACATCAGCGAGGTGCGCATGACGCGTGGCTCGCAACGGGAGATCCTGATTGAAAATTTCCGGCCCGCGCGCTATCTCATCGAAGCGTTGTCCACGGCTCGCTGAGCACGCGCACACCCATTAGCAATCCCCCCCCGCGCCATGAAATTCCTGATTCTTCTGATCGCCGCCCTTGCCTCTGTGAAGGCGGCCGATACCGCGGTTCCGCTGTTCAACGGCAAGGATCTAACAGGATGGACCGGCGAAGGCTACGTCGTCGAGGACGGGGCGATTGTATGCACTCCGGAAGGAAAGAATCTGGTCAGCGAAAAGATCTACGCGAACTACATCCTCGAGTTCGATTTCAAGCTTCCGCCCGGTGGCAACAACGGACTGGGCATTCATTATCCCGGGACCGGCGACGGAGCTTACACGGGCATGGAAGTGCAAATCCTCGATAACTCGGATCCGAAATACAAGGAGCTGAAGGATTATCAATTCAACGGATCATTGTATACGTTGGCCCCAGCCGAAAAAACCGGTCTCAAAGAGGTGGGCGAATGGAATCATGAACGCGTCATCGTGGCGGGAGCCGGGCTGACCGTGGAATTGAACGACGCCATCATCCTGCGCGTGAATCTGGATGACCTCGCCACGCGCCATCCGGAACATGCGGGGGTGAAGCGCCGTGCTGGCCACATCGCATGGCTGGGTCATGGCGACCGCGTGGCATTCCGGGATATCCGCATCACCGAAACGCCACCGACGGCCAACGTCGAAGGCGTGATGGCGGCGGGATTCACCCGCTTGTTCACCGGGCGGAACCTTGATGGCTGGAAACATGGCGAAAGCAAGGAATGGACAACACTGAACGGCATCCTGAAACACAGCGGCCTGCCCGGCGAACCCTCCGACCTCTGGACCGAGCGCAAGTATGGCAATTTCACCCTCGTCTTCGATTGGCGCTGGACTGCCAACGGCCCCATGAAAAACCAACCCATCGTTCTGCCTGACGGCAACAACAAGACCGGCGCGGATGGCAAAGCGGAGACGGTTGAAATCGAAGAACTCGACAGCGGCATTTACATGCGGGGAAATATCAAGAGTCAGGTCAACCTATGGAACTGGCCGATCGGTTCGGGTGAGGTTTATGGCTACCGCACCGATCCCGCGATGTCCGCGACCGTGCGTGCGGGGGTGACTCCGAAGACGAAGGCCGACCGCCCGATCGGCGAGTGGAACCGGACGATGATCACTCTGAAGGGCAACCGTCTTGACGTGTCCCTCAACGGCCGCGTGGTCATCGAAAACGCCGAACTTCCCGGCGTTCCGGAAATCGGAGAGATCGGCTTGCAAAATCACGGCGCGGCGATCGATTTTGCCAACCTGTGGATCAAGCCTTTCTAACAGGTAGTTCTCACGCAACGTGCCGCGCGCCCTGCACGCGGTCTTCCAACAGTTCGACGAAATGCTGCACATGATGCGACACCGCGCCGCGCTGCCAGATCGCCCACATGTGGAATTCCAGTTCGGCCATGTTGGCGATGACCGGCAAGATGGTGATGCCCTGGTTCGCGAGATCTAACACCTGCGGCAACAATGAAACGCCCTGGTCGGCGGAAATCATGGTGAGCATCGAATCGAAGCCCTGGATGGGCCGCAGCTTTGTAAGGCGCAGGTTCTCGCTTTCGAAGAGATGCAGGATTGTGCCGCGGTGGCTCGAGCGCTCGTCGCCGCCGAGGCAGAACATCGTTTCACCGCGCAGGTCGCGCAGCGCGACTGACTTGCGCTTCGCAAAGGGATGATGCTTCGACACAGCGAGGCCGAAGATCGAATGCAAGACCCGCAGGCTGCGCAGTGACGGAATTTTCGCGATCTCCGTGCCGTAGGCGAAGCCGATGTCGATCTTGCCCGCCGCGATCGCATCGATCTGTTCGGCGGGCAGCATTTCCACGAACGCGACTTCGACACCCGGATACTTTTGGCGAAACACTTTGAGCGTCCGTGGCAGGAAATCGGTGGCGATCATGCCGACGCTGCCGATGCGCAATTTCCCACGATGGCCCGATTGCGCCTCGGTCGCGCGCTCGATCGCCAGCTCCGCGTCACGCAACAAGCGCCGTGCGTCCTCGAGAAAAATTTCGCCCGCTTTCGTGAGCGAAACGCTGACCGTGTCGCGGTCGAGCAGCTTTACATCGATTTCCACCTCGAGGTCCTTGATCTGCTTGCTGAGCGCCGGACTACTGACATGCAGTCGGTTGGCGGCCTTGCGGAAGCTCAATTCCTCGGCCACCGCCACGAAATACCGCAGGTGTCGCAATTCCATCGCGCGGCGAGTGATAACCAAAAGTTACCAGCATGGAAAGATCAAAGTCATTCCGCTAATGACAAATTGGAAGGATAAAGGATCGTTCCGCGCCCGCCGGCCCCGTTCTAACCGATTTCATCATGCGTCCGATTCTTTTCCTGCCCCTGTCGCTGATCTGGCTATTGCCCGGCTGCGAAAAAAAGGCCGATCCCGCGGCCGCGCCGCAATCCATGCCGCCCGCCGCGGTCACCTTTGTTACCGCCGCGAGGGAAACGGTGCAGGTGACGCGTGATCTACCGGGGCGTCTCGAAGCCGTCCGCGTCGCCGAGGTCCGCGCGCGGGTGCCGGGGATTTTGTTGAAAAAGGAATTCAAGGAAGGCGCCGACGTGAAGGCCGGTGACGTCTTGTTTCAAATCGATCCCGCGCCGTTGAAGGCCGCGAAGTCGAGCGCAGAGGCGGGGTTCAATCATGCGGAAGCCGCGTGGAAACTTTCCCAAAACCAAGTCGAGCGTCTGCGGGTGCTTGTGAAGGTGAACGCAATCAGCAAGCAGGAAGCCGACAACGCCGAGTCCGCGGTGACCATGGCCGAGGCCCAGATGCTTGAAGCAAAGGCGGCGCTCTCGACGGCCGAACTCAATCTCGGTTACGCGACGGTGACGGCGCCGATCGATGGCCGCATCGGCAAGGCGATCGCCACCGAGGGCGCGCTGGTGGGCCAGGGTTCGCCGACATTGCTCGCAGTGATTCAGCAATTGGAGCCCGTCTATTTCGATTTCACGCAGTCGAGTTCCGAAGTGTTCGCGTTGCGCAAGTCGATGGCGAATGCGGATCCGGCGCGTGCGGCGGTAAAGCTTCTGTTAGATGATGGCAGCGAATACGGCCAACCCGGCAAACTGTTGTTCTCGGAGGCCTCGGTGGATGAATCGACCGGCATGGTCACCTTGCGCGCAGAGTTTCCGAACAAGGACCGCGAATTGTTGCCAGGCATGTTCGCCCGGGCGCGCATCGTCCAGTCAGTGCAGGAAAACGTGATCACCGTGCCACAGCGCACGCTGATCCGCACGGCCGCGGGTGGTGGCAGCGTGATGGTGATCAACGACGCGAACATCGTCCAGCCACGGCCCGTGCAAACCGGCGAGGCGGTCGGCGACAAGTGGATTATCACTTCCGGCCTTAGTGAAGGTGAACGCGTGCTCGTGGAAGGCGGGCAAAAAGCCAAGCCCGGCTCGCAAGTGAAGCCCGAGCCATTTCAATCTAACAAAACAGCCGCCGCTCCGACTCCGGAGAGGCACTGACCTGATCCAATTTCATGGCCCGATTTTTCATCGACCGTCCGGTCTTCGCATGGGTGATCGCGATCCTCATCTGCGTGCTGGGCGCGATTTCCATCACCAAACTGCCTGTGGCGCAGTACCCGAGCGTCGCGCCGCCATCGATCTCGATCACGGCGATGTACTCCGGCGCGTCCGCGGAGACGCTCGCTGACACGGTGACTTCGGTCATCGAGCAGCAGCTCAATGGCATCGACAATCTGCTCTACATGTCGTCGGCCAGTGATGCAAACGGCACTTCGATCATCACGCTCTATTTCAAGCCGGGCACCAATCCCGACGTCGCACAGGTGCAGGTGCAGAACAAGGTGCAGCTCGCGACGCCAAACCTGCCACTCACCGTGCAGCAGCAGGGTGTGGTGGTGGCGAAGGCGACGCGCAATTTCATGATGTTCATCGCGCTGTCGTCGGAGGACAACAGTATGGATGCAATCGCGCTTGGAAACTATCTCGCCTCGAACGTGCTCGATCCGCTGCGCCGCGTGGCAGGTGTCGGCGAGGTGATCCAGTTCGGCACTCAGTATGCGATGCGCGTGTGGCTCGATCCCGACAAGCTGGTCAGTTACAAACTCACGCCCGGCGATGTCACCGAGGCGATCCGCACGCAGAACACGCAGGTGCCGGTGGGCCAGCTCGGACAGTTGCCCGCGGTCGAAGGCCAGCAACTCAACGTCATCCTACAGGGCCGCACGACCTTGCGCGATGCCGAGGCATTCAAGGGCATTGTGCTGCGCGTGAATCCCGACGGCTCGCGCGTCTATCTGCGCGATGTCGCCCGCGTCGAGCTGGGTGGCCAAGATTATTCCATCAAGGCCCGCATCGATGGCAAGCCAGCGACCGCTGCCGCCATCAAGCTTTCACCCACTGCGAATGCCCTCAACACCGCCGAGGCCGTGCGCAACGAGGTGGACCGGCTCAAAGAGTTTTTCCCGCCTGGGGTGAAGGTTATCTATCCGCTAGACACCTCACTGTTTGTGAAGATTTCCGTGGATGAAGTGCTCAAGACCCTGGTCGAGGCGATCGTCTTGGTGTTCCTCGTGATGTATCTCTTCCTGCAAAACATCCGTGCCACCTTAATCCCCACGTTGGTGGTGCCAGTCGCATTGTTAGGCACTTGCGGCATCCTCGCGGCGTTCGGGTTTTCCATCAATGTACTTACCATGTTCGGGATGGTGCTCGCCATCGGAATCCTGGTGGACGACGCGATCGTGGTGGTGGAAAACGTCGAGCGGATCATGAGTGAGGAAGGCCTGCCCGCGAAGGAAGCGACGCGCAAGGCGATGCGCCAGATCACCAGCGCGCTGATCGGCATCTCGGTGGTTCTAACGGC
>JANMJQ010000299.1:0-2119 GCA_031371445.1 Akkermansiaceae bacterium | reverse complement strand
TTGAAACGCTTCAGCTCCGCGGCAAAGCGGCGGACTTCTTCGGGGTCGATGATGGCTTGGGACATGGCAAATCTGGGTTTTCGCGCCGCTGCGGGGCCGGATTCAATTCCACGCGTTTTTGCCGGTGCTGCCAATTTCATTTTCATGCCCCCTCATGCTCCTGATTCCCATGTTGACAATCGCCCCTTGACCGGACAGCCCCGTGCCTCTACCTAGGCCGCCGTATGGGATTTGACACACTCGGGCTCTCCGCAGCCGTTCTGGAAGCCATCGGGGAATCCGGGTACACGACGCCAACGCCAATTCAAGCGCAGGCGATTCCAATGATTTTGGAAGGCCACGACCTGATCGGAGCGTCGCAAACTGGCACCGGCAAGACCGCGGCCTTCGCGCTGCCGACGCTTTCGAAGATCGAAAAAATGGGCAAGCCCCAGATCCTCGTCCTCGAACCCACCCGGGAACTTGCGCATCAGGTCGCCGAACAATTCGAAAAATACGGCAAGCACACCGGTCTCAAAGTCGCTCTCCTCTACGGTGGCGTCGGTCTCGGCAAACAATCCGAAGATCTCGAAGCCGGTGCCGATATCGTCGTCGCGACTCCCGGCCGCCTCGTCGACCATTTCTATCGCACGACGATGCGCTTCGGTGAAATCAAGGTGCTGATCCTCGACGAAGTGGACCGCATGCTCGACATGGGTTTCCTCCCGCAAGTGCGGAAGATCGTCAACCTCTGTCCCTGGGAAGGACGTCAGACGCTATTCTTCTCGGCCACCATGCCACCGGCGATTCAAACCTTCGCGCAGTGGTGCCTCACCAATCCTCATAGCATCGAAATCGCCCGCACGTCGATCCCGACAACCGTCACCCACGCCTTCTATCCGGTGGCGATGGACCAGCGCGACGAACTTCTGTTAGAGCTGCTCAAGCAAACCGACTATCACTCGGTCATGATCTTCACCCGCACCCGCAAGGAAGCGGACCAGCTCACTTCATTGATCAAAACCACCGGCCAAACGAAGGTCGCTGCGATGCATTCCGACATCGCCCAGGTCGATCGCATGAAAGCCCTCGCCGGCTTCAAGGCGGGCGATTATGAAATTCTCGTCGCCACCGATGTCGCCGCGCGCGGCATCGATATTTCCGGCGTGTCGCATGTCATCAACTACCGCGTTCCCGAAAACGCCGAAGACTACGTGCACCGCATCGGCAGAACCGGCCGGGCCGAGGCGGAGGGCGATGCCTTCACGATCCTGACAGCCGACGAACTCGACTATGCGAAGTCGGTGGAGATCTTCATCGACCAGCCAATCCCGCGGCGGAAGCTGGAAGACTTCGACTACATTTACACCGCCCTTCTCGACGACTCACCGATCAAGCCGGTCCGTCGCAAGAAAGTCGGCGGCAAAAAGCGCCGCTAAGGAGCCACGACACTCTTGTCGTGTCTTCGCGAAAGTGTTGAAGAAGGGACAAGAGTGTCCCTGCTCCATAAGCTTAAGGAGGGTGGACCTTCGGTCCACCGGTGTCGACCGAAGGTCGACACTCCTCACACATTCACCTCAATGCTCGCGGCAGAATTCCTCGAAGCGCGTCAGGCCTTCGTTGAGAATGTCCAGCGTCGTGCAATAGCTGAGGCGGATGCCTTCGTCGTAACCGAAAGCGATACCTGGAACGGCCGCCACCTTGTAGCGCGAAAGCAGCTTGTCGCAGAGGTTCATTGATTTCAGGCCCATGCCGCCGGTGTAAACGAAGAAGTAGAACGCGCCCTGCGGCTCGACCACGCGGATGTTGTTGATCGCCTTCAAGCGCGCATACATGAACTGGCGCTTGACGTCGTATTCGCCGCGGAGGTCTTCGATGAATGATTGGTCACCTTCCAAGGCGGCGAGCGCACCGTATTGGGAAAAGCTGTTCGCGTTGGAGGTGGTGTGGTTCTGGATCTTCTCAATCGCATCTGCGAGTGGCTTCGGCGCGGCGGTGTAGCCGAGACGCCAGCCGGTCATCGAGTAGGCTTTGGAAAAGCCGTTGACGGTGATGGTTAGATCGTAGAGTTCCTTGCTGAGCGAGGCGATGGAAACATGCTTGTGGTCGCCGTAAACGAGCTTCTCGTAGATCTCATCGG
>JANMJQ010000153.1:0-30761 GCA_031371445.1 Akkermansiaceae bacterium | reverse complement strand
ACCATCAAGGAAAACCCCGAGCCCGCCGTCGAAGTCGCCAAGGGCGTCACCGACCGCATCCGCCGTGGCGATTCATCATTCGTCCACATCGAGGACGTCCAGGACATGGTCCAGGAAGAACTCATGCGCCAAGGCCATTTCAAGGCCGCCACCCACTACGTCCGTTACCGCGACGAACGCGCCCGCCTCCGCCAAGAAGAAGAAGACCTCGCCGAGGATCCTAACCAAGAACTGATGGTCACCGTCATTTCCGAC
Source organism: Akkermansiaceae bacterium (assembly GCA_031371445.1). Taxonomy (GTDB): domain Bacteria; phylum Verrucomicrobiota; class Verrucomicrobiia; order Verrucomicrobiales; family Akkermansiaceae; genus Luteolibacter. The sequence goes on along the minus strand of JANMJQ010000153.1, from coordinate 30,506 downwards.
GATGGCATCTCCTCCTTCTGGGACGGCACCGACCTCCGCAAGCGCATTTCCTACGCCTCCATCGGCCTCGATCTCAACATCGGCGAAGCCGAAATCGAGCGCGAACTCCGCCGCTCCGTCGGCAACGAGATTTCCGAAAAGGACCTCAAGAACACCATCATCCTCAACGCCAAGGCCCTCATCGAAAAGGACGCCGACTTCGCGAAATTCGCCGGCCGCATCCTCCTTTCCTACATCTACGAGGAAGTCCTCGACTGGAGCATCCTCAAGGACGGCATCGACAAATTGAAGCAAGCCCACAAAGCCGCCTTCAAATCCTACCTCAAGCACGGCATCGCCATCAAGCGCCTCAACCCCGAGCTCCTCGACCTCTACAACCTCGACAAACTCGCCGAAGCCTTCGATCCCACCGCCGACCTCGATTTCGACTACCTCGGCATCCAGACCCTCTACGATCGCTACCTCATCGTTGATAAAACCGGCAGCAAACACCGCCGCATCGAGACCCCGCAGTTCTTCTGGATGCGCGTCGCCATGGGCCTCTTCAAGAAAGAGGAAACCAAGCGCGAGGACTGGGCCATCCGCCTTTACAACCACTACAAAGGCCGCCGCTTCTGCTCCTCCACCCCCCCCCTCTTCAAATCCGGCACCCTCCACAGCCAGCTTTCCACCTGCTACCTCTACAAGGTGGACGACTCCATCGAGTCCATCATGTATCGCGGCATCGCCGAAAACGCCTTCCTCAGCAAATGGGCCGGCGGTCTCGGTGGTTCATGGACTGCTGTCCGTGGCACCGGTGGCTACATCCAGGGCACCAATGGCGAGTCGCAGGGCATCATTCCCTTTCTCAAGCTCCACAACGACCAGCTCGTCGCCGTCAACCAGGGTGGCAAGCGCCGTGGATCAGGCTGCGCGTATTTGGAAACCTGGCATAACGACATCGAGGACTTCCTCGAGCTGCGCAAGAACACCGGCGATGAGCGCCGCCGTTGCCATGACATGAACACCGCCAACTGGGTGCCTGACCTGTTCATGAAACGCATGGAGGAACGCGGTACCTGGACGCTCTTCCGCGCCAACGAAGTCCCCGATCTCCACGACCTCTACGGCAGCGCCTTCGAAACGCGGTATTGCGAATACGAAGCGCAAGCCGCCGATGGCAAGATCTGGTCGCGCGCCATCCCGGCGATCGAGCTTTGGAAAACCATGCTCAAGACCATTTTCGAAACCGGTCACCCATGGATCACCTTCAAGGATCCCTGCAACGTCCGCTCACCGCAGGACCATTGCGGCGTCATCCATTCGTCGAACCTTTGCACGGAGATCACCCTCAACACCTCCGCCGAGGAAACCGCCGTTTGCAATCTGGGCTCGGTCATTCTCGACACCCACATCACCCGTGACGGCGCGCTCGATCACGAGATGTTGAAGGAAACCATCACCGTCGCCATCCGCGCGCTGGACAACGTCATCGACATCAATTTCTACCCGACCGAAGCCGCGAAGACCGCCAACACCCGCCACCGCCCCATCGGCCTCGGCGTGATGGGCGTCCAGAACGCGCTGTACAAGCGCAACCTCGCCTTCGCCTCCGATGCCGCCGTTGAGTTCAACGACGAGTTCATGGAAGCCATCGCCTACTACGCCTACAACGCGTCCAGCGACCTCGCTTCCGAAGTCGGCACTTACAGCAGCTACAAAGGCTCCAAATGGGACCGCGGCCTCCTCCCGCAGGACACCGTCGATCTCCTCGAAGCCGAGCGCGGCCGCAAGATCGATGTCCCCCGCGGCGGGAAAATGGATTGGTCGGTCGTGCGTGAGAAAATCGCCAAGCACGGCATGCGCAATTCCAACGTCCTCGCCATCGCGCCGACGGCCACCATCTCGAACATCATGGGCACCACCCCCTGCATCGAGCCGAACTACAAGAACCTCTACGTCAAATCCAACCTCAGCGGCGACTTCATCGTCCTCAACAGCGAGTTGGTGAAGGACCTGAAAAAGGCCAACCTCTGGAACCAGGAAATGCTCGACCAGCTCAAGTATTTCGACGGCGAACTCGATGCCATCGACGACATCCCCGAGGCCCTCAAGCACAAGCACAAGACCGTCTTCGGCATCGAGCACGAATACATCATCGACGCCGCCGCCCGCCGCCAGAAGTGGATCGACCAATCCCAATCGGTCAACCTCTTCCTCGCCACCCCGGACATGAAGACCCTCTCCCACATGTACCGCCGCGCCTGGGACAAAGGCCTCAAAACCACCTACTACCTCCGCACCCTTCAGGCTTCCAACATCGAGAAATCGACCATCGACGTGAAAAAGGAACAACGCGGCGTCATGGCCACCCAGACTGCAGCCACCGCGAGCGCGAAGGCTTACACGGCCGAGGAGAAGATGGTGTGCAGCCTCGATGCGATGATGAATGGGGGGACGTGCGAGGCGTGCCAGTAACGCAGAAGAAAGGGGGGTAGGCGTCTCGCCTGCCTCTTCTATTATCTCAACTGAAACGCCCCCCATCCGTGCAAAGCGACCCGATTGACGCCAACTCGGATCCGGGGCATACTCCAAACCATGAAAGTAAAGCAGCCATCTCCCAAAACCATCGCGATCAGCAACGCGCTTTCCAGTGCGCCGCCGAAGAGGTTGCCGGTGGAGCAGATCAGGGCTCAGGTGATCCAGCATCTTTCGGAATCGAAGTTGGAAATCTTGAAAACTGGGCCCTCGACCAAGGGACGCTAATTCCCGCCATCTCCATCGATTCTCTTCCTCTTGTCTCCAACAGCACAAGCGAGCATGAGGTTTTCTACCGCTTTCACGATGACCGTGCCGTAAAACGAACTTGGCCTGGCGTTTACGGCCAAATCCCGGTCACCGCGAACGGAGGACTCGGTCGCCGGAACGCGACGCCCTCCGAATACCTACGGCGGATGGCCCTTCACATTGAAGTTTTCTCCAGCGATCTGCGCTTGGAAGGTGTGTCGATCTCCGACAAGCCCAGCATGATTATCGGCCAGCCTTCCGGCCAACCCTCCATCGTCATCTCACAGCGCTGGTATCAGAAAGACGGCGTCGCCACGAACGAAGCCATTCACGCCTACCTCGTTGAGGAAGGATTTCGCCCCGTTCCCTCATCCTATTTCGGCTGGTATCGCCCCGAAGACGGCGTGGTCATCGTCGATGCCAAACCCGACAACTTCATCCGCTCGAACGAAGGACTCCTCCCCATCGACCTCCAAATGGCCCAATTCAGCCCCGAACAACTGAAAGCCGCCGGTCTCAACTCCGACTCTTCCGCTCCCATCATTTTCATTCCCCGTTAGCCTGAATAACTGCCAGACCGAGTCCAAACTGATAATCGTCCGTAATGAAACAAGAAAATTTGTCCCTGCAGTGGCCAGCGGAGCCGGACCGCTTCGTCCGCCGGTCCGATGAGAACCAATGCTACGTCGGCCACTGCCCGGCTGCGCGATAAGCACCCAGCTCTTAAATGGAAATCATCACACAAATTGTGAGTATTCTCGGTGGCGGTCAGCTAGTGATTGTGACGCTAATCGGCTTCATCGGAGCGATCCAGTTACATCGTGCCCAAGAACGAAATAGAAGATTGGTTGAGATCGATTTGGCTTAGTTGCGTAATCAGCTAAATGAGGCGAATCATGACAGAGGCATGACAGAGGGACATGACAGAGGGACAGGCCTTTAGTCATCACAGAGGCATGACAGAGGGACAGGCCTTTAGTCAGAGTCTCTTCTCATGACAGAGGGACAGGCCTTTAGTCAGAGTCTCTTCTTGCCGTTTTCCCCCCGCCTTGGTAGTTCTTCCCCATGAGAAAGGCGCGGTGGCTGGCGGAGTGGAGGAAATCCGCCGGGAAGCCGGTGTTTTACCACGTCATATCGCGGGTGGTGGAGCGACGGTTTGCGTTTGGCGCGGAGGAGAAGGAGAAATTCCGGGCGTTGATGCGCTTGCAGGAGAAATTCACGGGCTGCCGGGTGGTTTCCTATTGCCTGATGTGCAATCACTTCCATCTGCTGCTGGAAGTCCCGCCGATGGCGGATGCCGGGCTTTCGGATACGGAGCTGTTGAAGCGGTTGTCGGCGATTTACAGCGAGGCATTCGTGGCCGGGGTGGCGAATGAATTGGCGGATGCCAGGACGGTGCTTTATGCGAACGAAACCGGGCTGGATGAGGCGATGACGGCGATCCACAAGCGTTTCACCTACCGGATGCAGGACCTGGGTGAATTCATGAAAGGGCTGCTCCAACGTTTTACCCAGTGGTTCAACCCGGCGCATTCCAGGACAGGACGGTTGTGGGAGGATCGGTTCAAGAGCGTGATCGTGGAGGATGGCGTTGCGGCGAAAACGATTTCCGCGTATATCGACCTGAATCCGGTGCGTGCCGGGATGGTGAAGGACCCGGCGGATTACCGATGGAGTAGCTACGGCGAGGCGATTGGCGGGGGGCCGAAAGGCAACGGGAAAACCGCAAGGGCCGGCTTGGTAAGAGCGCTGTGGGCCCATCGGGGTGCTGAAGCCGATGCTAGCTTGTGGGCCAACGGAGTTTCGCGGGAGTATCGGAAACTTCTAATGGCGGGGGCTGTTGGAAAGTCGGGGGAAGATGTTGGGCGGAATGGAAAATTGGTCACGAAGACCTTGCGCCAAGGCATTTCAAAGCAGGATGCAGAGAACGAAAGCGGGATGGATGGAGAAATCCCCTTCGGCAAGTTGCTGCGCTGCCGGATCCGTTATTTCACGGACGGGGCGGTGATCGGCAGCCGGACTTTCGTGGATGAAGCGTTTGCCAAATCCCGGGAGCGTTTCGGAACAAAGCGAACGTCCGGGGCCAGGCGGCTGAAAGGAGAGGCCGCGCCCGCAAGCGAGGTTCTATGGAGCTTGAGGGATCTTCGGAAGGGAATCGCTTGAATGGTAAAGATCGATTGATCACCTTCGCCCGCGTCAATTAAAGCTGAATTTGACTCACCCAAGATGACCCTTCGCCAACGAAACGATGTGGACCCGGTGACAATCATGATTGATCGCTGGGAGCGGGAGTTGATCTTGCGTTATGGTTATCCATTTGAGGATATAGAACGGCAACTCGGGGAGTCGGGTGACGCTGACCTGACGCGTGTGATTGATGTCCCGTTCTATTGGGAGCAGCTCATTCTCAATCTGCGGATCTCCATAAACGCCAAACCTGAAATTCAAGGTGATGATCGTTTATGGGAATCCGTGGAGGAGCTTATCGAAAAAATCGCGGTCGGTCTCGGCTTGCTCTGAATACTTTCCACCACCACCTACGATGAACACCACCGACATCATGAAGGATCCGTTTTTCACGCCGATCCTGTTTGAAATCGAACGTGGGATTCTGGCATCTGTCCGCTCGGCGAAAGCAGATGGCATCAACATGAACGATTCCCAAATCCGCTCCACGCTTAACAAGCTTCGCAAGACCTCGCGTGTTAAAGTGCCTGTCCCTTTATAAAGAATTCGAAGAGCGAAGACTCCAAAGGCGAACTCCGGTCCATCGCCACCGGACACTTCTTCCGCATGAACATGCGCAACCATCACCGCAGTTGTCTGGGCATGGCCAATCCCGAGGACGGCAGAGCCACGCGAAGGCGGCAGGGATCATCCGAGCCGCCGGAAATTTCATCAATACCGCGTTCCACAGAGCCACCCAGCGAACCCAGCGCTTCATCCGGTGGGTCCGGGTCTGGATTTACAAACAGGCTCCCTGGGGCGAATCCATCCTCCGCCTGAAGGAAGTCTGGGGCGCAACTTCAGCGTAGTTTTCCACACCGATCCCCGGGCACTCCAAGGGACAGGCACTTTACGCTCCCATTTTATTCTGCCGCAGCGTTCGGGTCCGCGGGTTTACGGGGATTCTTTTTGTAAGGTTTGCAAGCGGTCGGTGATGGAACTCGGAAGACCGGCTTGGACGGCCCAGGCGCTTGCAGCGCTGGCATCCCGCCTTCCCCACGAATTCAGGAGATGGGTGATGGAGTCGTTTCGTTTTTTCGGATCCGTGATTTTCCCGGCCATGGCGAGCGCGTCCTGTGGGTGAGATTCTACCAGAGTCCCCGCCGCCACGTTTCGCAAATGGTCGGTCGCCGCGTTTTGTCCCTGTTGTTCGACCCAACCGCTCAGGCTCTCCGGAGCGATGATTGCCCATGTCCTCACGCTGTCATCCATCGCTTGCCGCTGCTCGGGAGAATCGGGCAACGCGAGCGTCCAAGCCACGGCTTTTTCCGGTTCCGATCCCGCCCAAGTGGCCGCGATGGCGGGGATGGCTTGGCTGCGCGTCTCACCTTCGGGAAATTGCGCCGCCCAATCCGCGGCGGCTTTCGGATCGCTGCTGGCCCACAGCGAAAGCAAGGTCGCCGCGGAGGTCGTCTGAACATCTCCCTTGAGGGTCATCACCCACTGCGATGCCGCCAACGGATCCTGCGCTCCCCAAGTACCGATGAGCGCCTCCGCGAGGTCTCCCGCTTTTGGATCGCCCATCTTGGAATCTACCCAGCGCGCGGCATCCGTCGGGGACTGGGCGCTCCATTCGGAAATGAGCAGCCCCAGTGCGGCATCCCGCCTCTCGACATTGGAAAACGATTCAATCCATTTCACGGCCGCCTGCGGGTCCTGCTCCACCCACGCCTTGATGACGAGAGTCGTCGCACCGGATGAAAGCACGCCATTGGGCAAACCCGCAACCCAGCCCGCGGCGGCGGCGGGATCCGTGGCCGCCCACTCGCGGGCGATGGATCCGAAGGCTTCCCCGGCAAGCGGTCCCGTCAAGTGCTCGGTGGCCCACTTCGCAGCGGCCTCGGGCTGCTTCGAGACCCAGCCCGCGCACGCGGCGTCGAAGGCCTCCTGCTTGAGAAATCCGGCGGGCAGAGTCGCCGCCATCTCCAGCGCCGCTTCAGGATCCTGCTTGCCCCACTCCCGCATCAGGCCGCGGAGAAACGCCGCGCGGTCGCTGAAATTCTCAATCTCCAGCGACTGGCGCCATGCTTCCCGCGGATCTTTGCTGGCGAGCAAACGGGCGTCTTCCTCGATTCTGTCCTTGCCGCGGAGCTTCACACCCTGGGCGGACGTGGATCCGAGCGAGAGCGCTGCCGGGGCGCGTCTGCCTGGATCCGCCGGCGCGCTGCTAGTGGCCGACTTGCCGACAGTTCGAAGCACCCATCCAGCATGAATCAATCCGCCGCCTACGAGCATGCCAAGTAACAGCATGGCGAACGGACTTCGTAATTCAAATTTCATACGGGAAACGCTCATAGAAAACCGGGGCTCCTGCGATGCAAGAACCCCGGTGAATGAAGTTTATCCAATAACTCAATTCAGAACGCCATGGCTGCGTCTGTTTTCAAGCTCAAGGGGTGGGTTCAGTGTCATCAATGCCGTCCGAATCATCGTCCGTATCGACATCGTCTGCGAGCCCGTCACCATCATCGTCGTCGTCTTTCGCGCGAATGAGGCCATCTCCATCCGCGTCATCATCGCTTGGGTCCAGGACTCCGTCGCCGTCGATGTCGGTATCGGCATCATCGCCGTCTTCCAGTCCGTCGCCGTCGATGTCGAGCTCGTTCTCGTCGTCGTCCGCGAGTCCGTCACCATCGATGTCTTTCTCTTTGTTTGAGTCATCTGCAAGCCCGTCGCCATCGATGTCCAGTTCTGAGGCGTCGTCATCGTCCAGGCCATCGCCGTCCAGGTCGAGGTCGGCGGCGTCGTCATCCGCAAGGCCATCGCCGTCTATGTCCAACTCCTTTTTTGAGTCATCCGCAATACCATCGCCATCGATGTCCTTTTCATCCATGCTGTCGTCGGCGAGTGCGTCTCCATCGATGTCGAGGTCCCCAGCGTCATCGTCTGCCAGTCCATCCCCGTCAATGTCGGCCTCGTCAGCGGAGTCATCATCAAGTCCATCTCCGTCGATATCGTGCTCCGTGGACGAGTTGTCCCTGCGACCGTCGCCATCGATATCAAGTTCGTCTGTATCGGTGTCGAGTTTGCCATCGCCATCGATGTCGAGTTCTGCGTCGCTGTCGTCAAAGTTGCCGTCACTGTCGATGTCCGCTTCGCTATCGGAATCATCAAGAATACCGTCGCCATCGATGTCCTTTTCGGAGTTGGAGTCGTCAGCCTTGCCGTCACCATCGATGTCCAGCTCCGCATCGGCATCGTCAGCCAAGCCGTCGTCGTCAATGTCCAGTTCCGCAGGGTCGCTGTTGAGCAAATTATCCCCGACATAAGTGCCGGCGAGCGGACCTCTCTTAACGATGCCGCCATCGACATTCGGGTCGTTTCCATTACGCAGGCCATCACCGTCCACGTCAGGATCGGTAGCGTTAGAAATGCCATCGCCGTCAAGGTCGGCAATAATCGGGGCCGCTGCGGCAGGCAGGCTGAGCGATGCCGTCAAGGCTGCTGAGAGGACCAATCCTTTGAATATGAGTAATTTGCTGATGTTTCCCGAGTTCATGCCTTCTAAAAATATGAGTATTGGTTTTTTGGCAATTCCGTTTCGGGCAATTGCGTTGCAAGACGACCCGAACCACTACGAAATCGCAGGGCCGGGCGTCCATCCTAAAATCAAAAATCAAATAAGGGGCCGTCTACAACCTTACCGGCAGCGTGGTGAGGCCGCGGAAGAAGGAATTGCGGCGCCACTCGGGCCGGTCTGTGGCGAGGCGCAGGTTGGGAAACCGCTCGAGGATTTGCGCGAAGGCGACCCGGGCTTCGAGGCGGGAGAGGTGTTTGCCCATGCACTGGTGGATGCCGAAGCCAAAGGCCACGTGCCGGTTGGGTGTGCGCGTGATGTCGAAGCGGTCGGGGTCGGGGAACTCCGTTTCGTCGCGATTGGCCGAGCCGATGATGACGCCGATCTGCTCGCCCTTCGCGACGCGGTGGCCGCCGATTTCGAGCGGCTCAAGCGCGATGCGAAACGACGTGCGTTGTTCGGGGCTTTCGTAGCGCAAAATTTCCTCGATCGCCGCAGGCAGCGCCTCGGGGTGCGCGCGCAGGTGCTCCCACTGTTCGCGGTGCTTGAGCAGCAGCCATAGGCCACTGCCCAGTAGGTTAATCGTCGTCTCGTGCCCGGCCAGCAGGATGAAACCAACCATGCCCGTGACTTCGTCGCGGCCGATTTCACCCGCAGCCTCGGCGGCGGCGAGATGGGACAGCAGGCTTTCGCCGCGCGCGGGTGGAGCGGCCTGCGCGAGGGCGTCGGCATAGGCGAGGAATTCCCGCATCGCCTGACGTGGAGCGGCCACCGTCTCGGGCTTGAGGAGGAGGGAGTCGAAACCGTCGGCCATCACGCGCGTCCACTCGCGGATGCGCCCGAGATCTTCGCGTGGCACGCCGAGCATTTCCCCGACAACGCGCAACGGCAGGGGCTCGGCGAAGTCGGCGATGAAGTCACCCTCCCCTCTGCGCGCGAGGTCGTCTAACAGCTCCGTGGCAATGGCGGCCACACACTCCTGTAGCTTGGCAATGGTGGAGGGGGAAAAATAATCGCCAACCAATTTGCGCAGCCGAGGGTGATCGGGCGCATCGCGGTGGAGCACGCTCAAATCGAAGGGCGATCCCGTGCCCGGCGCCCGGGTCTTTGAAAGGCATTTCGAGATCGCCGACGTTTCCTTGAAGATGGCCATCGCATCGGCGAACCCCGCGAACAGCCACAACCCGCGCGTCGCGCTCAGTTGGTGATCGAGCCAGAGGACGCCACCTTCCTCCTCGCGGATGCGGCGGTAGAACGGATACGGATCCTGGAAGAATTCAGGGCAATCGAGGTCTTGCCCGGTCATGAGAGGAAACCCTTGAGACTGATCTCGAACAGCCCGCCGAAGCGGTCGGTGACGCGGTAGTCGGCGTTGCACAAAAGTATCTCGCCGCGCTGGCGCATGACGGTGACCTTCATCTCGACGTCAATGCGGTCGGGATCGCGGATGGCCTGCCTGCTGCGCGTCGTGCTCTCAACCATCCAGCCTTCGCGGGATTTCTGCTGAAAGCCGGCCCAGACGTGGCTGTAGATGAGCATGAGCTCGGAGAGAAATTCGAGGGTCGAGAAAATGGTGAGGTGAAAACCCCTCGGGTCGCTGCGCGAGACGTAAGTGGACGTCATGGAGACACGCGCGGTGGCTCGGTCACCGTCGATCTCGACAGCCTCGATTTGCCAGGATTCTTTTTTGCGGCCCTCGTGCAGGTACTGCGACGTGAAAGGCGCGATATCGGTGGGGTTGAGGGTGACCTTGGGGGCTGGCTTCATGATTGGCTGAATCCTTGCACCACGATTTCCTCGATCTCGGCGAGCGAGGCGGATCGCGTGGTGCATTCGGGCATCAAATCGAGCAGCGGAGCCCATTCAGGACAAGCCGCATTCGCGAAAAGTTCGCCGCGACACATGGGTGCGACGGTGCCGGCGATCGTGATCCACTCCCGCCACCGGGGTTCGGCGCTGCCGGTCGCGGCGCCGCCCGCGAGAATCAGCGTGTCGAAGCGATCGACGGGCAGGCCGGTCTGGAGAGCTTCAAAATCTTCGAGGCAAATGAGGAGCAGGTCGGTGTCCGGGTGAAGCAGCAATACCTCCGCGGCGGCAAGCAGCGGACACGGCCCCGGCGCGAGGATCGATCCCCCGAGCGTGGCTTGGTTGCGCCGTGCAACTCCCACGCGACCACCGCGCGCTTGTCCAAGGCGCTGCGCAAGCTGCTCAACCCAGCCTGCGTCGCGCGGCGTGCCCACAACGGCGATCACCGGGATGCGTCCGTCGCCTGACACCAACTGCGCCAGGATAAGCGCGGGCAGCGTTGGCCATAATTGGGGCTGCCCGTTGACTTCGCAGATGGCCGCGCCGGTTTCGAGCCACGAGCGGCGGATGTCGGGGATGAGCAGGTCGACGCCGGCGAGGTCGAGGCGCAGGGCCTGCGCCGCGCGTACGCCGAGGGCGAGATTGTCGGGATGCGCTCCTTCGCGCACCGGGACGGCTTGGCCGCCGGTGGCCACATTCGAGGCGCGTCGAAAGCGGACGAAGCGATCCTTTTCCGGAATGGAATCAAGGCTGAGACCCTGCTCGGCGAGCAATTCGCGCGCTTCCTCGTCGATTTCCACGCGCCTGAGCATGCGCTCCTCGGGTCGGCGGCGCGGGTCGGCGTTGAGCTCTGCTAGCAGCTCGGTCACCGTGCTCCTGCCGTCGCCGGTCACGCCGCCAGGGACGCGATGGCTGACCCAGATGACTTCGCCGTGGAACACCTGGAGCCGGTAGTCGTTCCCCTCGAAATGCCGCTCGACAAGGATTTCCTCCGAAAGCGCACGCGCCGCGGCAAAGGCGCGCCGCACCCCCTCGGCGTTGCGCAGGCCGGCGGCGACACCGCCCCCTTGATCGAGATTGGCCGGCTTGACGACAACCGGATAGCCAAAGCTCTCGGCGGCTTTCACCGCTGCGTCGGCGTCGTCCACCATGACGTGATCGGGCACCGGGATGCCCGCGCGGCGCATCACGACGGCAGCCTTGAGCTTGTGGCGCGCGAGCCGGCTGCCGAGGTGGCTCGTGGCGTCGGTAAATGAACTGTCGAGCCAGCGCCCGCGTGCCCCCCAACCGAATTGATAGATATTGCCCTGCACGTGCCGCCACGGGATGCCGGCGTCGTGCGCGGCTTCCAGAAAGCGCAGCGTGTTCATGCCGTGCGGCGCGAACGCACGCATGGCGGCGAGGATCCGGGGAAGCGCCGCGCCCGCCTCATCGAAGGGGCGTCCGGCAATCGCGAGGTTCACAACTCCGACCACCCAGTGCAGCGCGCCCGCTGCCGCAGGGAACGCTCCGGCCAGGCATGGCACGACCAGCGCGTGGCGGAGCGGCGAATTGCCAAGGGATGCAAGAAGGCCGTCGGTAAAATCAGGCCAGCCCGCCGCGGCCTGCACGGCGCGGTTCCAGCGGAGCACGGCGCGCGCGAGCGGGGTTGAAGCAGCGTCGTCGGCCGGCGGGAGCGTCGTGCCGAGCAATTCCGCGAAGAGGGCATCGAGCTGCGCCATGTCCGCCGCCACGAAGGAAATGGGCACATCCTGGATCAAGTCCAAACCCGCCCCCGGCTGGCTGAGCCCCGGCGCATAGCCCGCAAACGTGAGCAAGGTCTTGGCGAGGCGGATGGACGGTGGCTTCACGTGCGCCAGGATTTCAAAAGCAACGCGCGCCGGATGTCGAGAATCTCAACGCTTAATCTTCAAGGAGCCGAAGGTCTCAAGGTCCCAAGGTCTCAAGGTCTCAAGTCGAAGATTTCTCTGCGTTACACTCCACCTTTGCAAAACTCCGCGTCCTCTGCGCCTTTGCGGCAAACTCTTCCCGACTTTCGACTTTCGACTTTCAGACCTTCGACTCACGACACCCCTTGCGTCTCAGGGAAAATCTTCCATAGTCTATTTTGTTGTCATGCCGCGTGGCTGACAACCCGATCCTTCGAACCATAACCATTATGAAAACTCTGATCACCAGCATCGTGTCGGCGGCCCTTGCCGCCTTCGTCCTCAACGCCAATCCCGCGGCAGCCGCCGATGAAGAGAAGGCCAAACCCGTGACCCTGGAAGGAACCGCTACCTGCGCGAAGTGCGACCTGGATACGGAAAAAGAGTGCACCACCGTGCTCCAGGTCAAGGACGGCGACAAGACAGTCACCTACTACCTCTCCGGCAAAGCCGACAAAGAATGGCACAAGAAAATCTGCAAGGGTGCCAAAGACGTCAAAATGACCGGAACCGTCGGCGAAAAGGACGGCAAGAAGACCTTTGACGTCTCCGAAATCGAGATGACCGAAAAGCCCAAATAGTGGACCCTGCTCAAGGTCGTCCCTCTGTCATAAAGCTAACCCCGTCTTGGCAAGGTGGAACGCAAGTGCCTCCGTCGTTGGGAATGCCTTCTTCCCTCTGTTTTCCAGCATCACAAAAAGTATGTCCCTGCGGCTGCCAGACAATTGAGAGACGTTCAATGCTTGTCAGCACGGACTACCACACGACGACCTCGTCCGCCCGCCCTATCAGGCGACCATGCGGGAAGGAATCGTGCGCTTGGTGTGCTCCATGGTTTCCGATGCCTCCTCGTCCATCGCGGACAAAATGCCCGCCAGATCGGTCGCGATTTCTTTTCGCATGTGGGACACAAATTCCGTGCCCTTCGCAGTGATGCGCACCATGATTTTCCGCCGGTCTTCCGAAGCATGGGCGCGTTCCACGTAGCCCAACTTCTCGATTCGATCCACCAAGCCGGTTGCCGCTGCGGTAGAGTGAGCCATCTTTGCCGCGATGTCCGACATCGTCAGATATTCTTCGCTGGAAAGATAGGTCAGCAGGAAGAATTGGGAATACGACAGATTGCCTCGGTTCAACTCTTTCGAGAGGTTCAGGATGCAGCCGCGTTGCGCGAACAGGACGAAGTCTGCGAGACGGACGGCATCGGCCTTCAAAGAAGCACTCGGGGTGCTTGATAAGCTCAGTTTCATGGGGGGATGTGGTTGGGGGAACCCTCCACGGGGGTGGGGAGGGGAAAGCAAATTGCTTGCTGACGGTCAGAATTTGTCACAATTCCGGACATATCGATATTACGAAATCGCGTGACAATGTGGATCATTGTCCGGACCTCATCGGCTTGCCCAGCAATGCCCGAAATTCGGGACTGATCCCTTGAGATTTACCGCAAAGCCGCAAAGGACGCGAAGTTTCGCAAAGGAAATAGGGAGCAGGGACACTCTTGTCCCTTCTTCTATTTGAAATCGAAACGCAAAGGCGCAGAGGCCGCAGAGAGGAGCGCGGAGGAGTGTTGGTAGCAGCCGCGTCTCGCGGCAGGCCGTGGCTGGGACGTCTCGTCCCTGCTCTTCCTATACCTTCAACGTTGATGTTCGATTGTTCGCTTCCCATCGGCTCCTTCTTCCTCTTTCCATCCACTATCAACCATCCACTATCAACTTCTTCCGCTCTCAACACTCAACCATCAACCCTCAACTTCGTCTCTTCCCGTAGCTTGTCCTTTTTGCTTTTGCGCAGGCCTTTGATGCCGCCGGTGCTGGGCGGAAGGGCGGATTCGGTGGGTTCGAAGCCGGGGATCCGTTCGCGCGGAACTGTTAGGTGATGACGCTTCTCGATCAGGCAAAAGTGCGCGTGGGAGGCCGCCGTGATGAGACTGACCGCGAGGCCGGTTTCGCCAGCGCGTCCGGTGCGCCCGATGCGGTGAACATAATCCGCGGCGGAACGCGGGAGGTCGTAGTTGAAGACGACGGGCAACTGCGCGATGTCCAGGCCGCGGGCGGCGAGGTCGGTGGCGACGAGCACGCGGACGCGCGAGTTCTTGAAGTCGTCAAGGGCCTGGCTGCGGGCTCCCTGGCTGAGTTCACCATGGAAGTCCATCGCGCTGATCCCGTTCTGGCGCAGCTTGTCGGCGACATGGCTGGCGCTGTATTTCTTCGCCACGAAGACCAGCACCCGGGACCAGCCTTCCGACTTGATGAGGTGAACCAGCAACGGAGTTCTCCGGGCGCTGTCCACTTCGATCGCCCGCTGCCGGATCAGGGACGACTCCGTCGGCGCCGCGGCGATTTCGATCACGGTGGGATCGAGCAGCAGTTTCTCCGCGAGCGTCCGCACAGCCGGCGGGAAGGTGGCGGAGAAAAGCAGGTTCTGCCGGTCGCGCGGCAGCAGGGAAAGGATGCGGGCCAGTTCATTGGCAAAGCCGAGATCGAGCAGGCGGTCGGCCTCATCCAGGACCAGCGCGGCAACGTGGGACAGTTGCAGGGCGTTATGGCCCACCAGGTCGAGCAGCCGACCAGGCGTGGCGATGACGAAGTCCGCGCCGCCCCGCAGCGCCATCATCTGGGGGTTGATCGACAAGCCGCCGACGGCACTCACCACTTTGATCCGTTCCGGCAAATGGGCCGCGCATCGCCGCACGGTTTCCGTAACCTGAGCCGCGAGTTCGCGCGTCGGCACGAGCACCAACGTGTGTAACCGCCGCGGGCTGTCGTGACGCGCGCCAAGCCAGCGCTGGAGCAGCGGCAGGACGAAGGCCAGGGTTTTGCCCGAGCCGGTGCATGCCGTAGCCATGACATCCCCGCCGGCGAGCGCCACGGGGATGGCCGCCACCTGCACCGGAGTCGCTGCGGAGTGACTGCTCACGGCGCGGACAAGGGAGGCTGAAAGGCCAAGGGAAGAGAAAGGCATGGCCGTGCTATAGGGCAGATTCGCCTGAGAGGAAATCATTGATTGCCCGGCAGCAGATCGCAGTCCGGTTGGCCACCGGCTGCGGAACCGCTCCGCTCCGGACTCCGGCGGCATTACCATGACGTCATCATCGCCGCGTCGAGCCATGCCTCCGCACGAATTTTCGGACTGACCCACCAACAGGTGTGGGAAGCGTCAATGCTTGAAATTCGGGACTGGTACCATTTCCGCGCCGTCCGAAGCTCGCATGACTGCTTCGGCGGATGTTTGAAGGTGCCTGTTATGGCATCCTCATGGTGCCATGAAAACATCCCGCAAAAACCCATCCGTTTATAGCAACCAGAACGCCCTCATCCGCGCTGACCCCTTTGAGTCTGACAAGTGACTTTCCTTCTCTTCTCCTCGTGGGAAAACAAATCGCTAATGCGAACCAACTTTCGTATATATTTCGCGAGGACGCATGAAAAAATCCATCTTGAGTTCCGCAATCGCCATGATGGCCTGTTTCAGTTTCTCCATGTTGGTCGCGAATGCCCAACCGGCGGCCGATCGATTGTATGGGAAGGGTCATCCCTTCCAGCCGGAGGAGCTGCCGCCCGGGAAACTCAAGGCCAAACTTCAAACGCTCCATCCTCAGGCAAAGGAGAAGGCGATCAAGTGGCTTCACGAAATCACTTTCGGGAAATTCGATGCCGCGGAACATCTTCGCGTGGATGATGATGGCGGCATCTTCATCGTGTGTCCGGATGATCATGGCAACTACGATGGTCACTCACAAGGGCCATCCAAGCCCGAAGGGAACAACGACAGCTCCGGCACAACCGAGAGCATCAACGAGGCCCCGGCAGCCATCACTGACCCACCCGTCGCGAACGCCGCAGTTTCAGTCAGTTCTCCGCCCGCTTACAACTCCAAGCCCGGCGCGACACGTCACATCTATCTGGATTTCAACGGCGGGACTGTCACTGGGACCGCATGGAACGTCAACAATGCGGCCAGTTGGGACGTCAAGGTCTGGTCACAGGATGCAGACCGGACGACCTTCAACGATTCGGAGCAGACATGGATGCGGCGGCTCTGGGAGCGCGTTGCGGAGGACTACGCGCCATTCGACGTCAATGTGACCACGGATGTTACCTATGATCCAAGCACCTACACCGGCAACAAGGACAACGTGGGTTGGGTGTTGATTTGTGAGACCACGGACAACAATGGATTAAGCTTGCCGCACAATGGTTCTGGCGGAGTCGCCTATGTCGGAGTTTTTGGAAATTCGACCTATTCCCCGACCTATCAGCCTGCCTGGGTCACCAGCACCAATGGCGGCGGAAACGAAGCCATCGTTGCCGAAGCCGCCGCTCATGAAATGGGACACAACATGGGACTGGACCATGATGGCACCTCAACACTGAGTTACTACGGCGGACATGTCGCGACGGCCTCCTCCCCATCATGGGGCCCCATCATGGGCACCGGATACAATCGCGACGTCTCGCAATGGTCCAAGGGGGAATACTACGATGCAAACCTGCTGCAAGACGATCTGGCCATCATCTCCGCCAGAGTTGCCTACCGTGCCGACGACCGCGGCGATACACCCGCCACCGCGAGCCTCTGGATCAGCAGCCCCGTCAATCAGACAGGCATCGTGGAAACCACCAACGACCCGGACTACTTCAAATTTACCGCTGCCGCGGGTCCGGTTTCCTTCTCTGCAAGTCCCTTCCGCAGCGATGCCGATACCTGGGGCGGCGATCTTGATATCCAGCTCGAGCTTTATGATAGCAATCAGACGCTCGTCGCAGCGAACAACCCCGCAAGTTTGGCGACGGCCTCCATTTCGACATCGGTGGCGGCAGGCACGTATTACCTGGTGGTAAAGCCTTCTGGCGTAGGGACCCCGTTGGCCAATCCTCCTTCCGGCTACACCTCGTACGCCTCGCTCGGCCAATACACTGTCACAGGTAGCTTCGTGCCCGATAATACGCCTGAGATCGCCGTCGAGCAGCCGGTTGGCACCGACCTCACCGATGGAAGTGCCAGCATCAGTTTCGGCTCGGCAACCGTCGGCAACTCGTCCGCTCCGCTGACCTTCACGGTGAAAAATGTTGGCTCGGCCGATCTCACCGGTCTCTCAGTTGCCAAAGATGGTGCCCACAGCGCTGACTTTACCGTGGGCAGCCTCGGTGCCGCCACCCTCGCGTCCGGTGGCAGCACGACGTTCACCGTCACCTTCGTCCCCAGTGCAGGTGGATCCCGAACCGCCGCCATTCACATCGCCAGCAATGATGCGGATGAAAACACTTTCGATATCAACCTCGCTGGCAACGGCTTCGCCATTCTATCGGCCCAGAATTTCGACACGTCCTCCAGCCTGCCCGCGGATTGGTCGACCACAGGCAGCCCCACTTGGACGATCGTCACTAGTGCGCCGGCCAGCCACTCGCCGGCCAATGCTTATAGCGCCCCAGTACCATCCACCAAGGTGACATCGACTCTGGTCAGTTCTGCGATCAGCATTCCAGCGGATTCTACGCTCACGCAAATCCACTTCTGGCATCGTTACAATTTGGAAAACCTCAAGGACGGCGGTCGCATGGATTTGTCGATCGATGGCGGCGCGTGGTTTGGAATCGACGACCCCGGCTCTGGCGCCGCCTTTTTATCGGGAGCTTACAACGCAACGATGAGCGCCACGGGTAATCCCAATAACAGGAGCGCATTTGATGGCAAACCGGCATGGACCGGCTTCAGTGCCAATAGCGGAGCAACGTATGTCGAGACAGTCGTCAATCTAACCGATCCCGCGAAATACTCGGGAAAATCCCTGCGCATGCGCTGGAGCATCGCAACGAACAACAGCACTGCCAGCGCTTTTTGGTATGTGGATTCGTTGTCCTTGCTATCGGACTCATCGCTGTTCGTCGCCGGCGCGCTGGCGGTGACACCGGCGACGAATCCGAGCTTCTCTGGTCCGGTCGGCGGACCCTTCGTGCCCTCCACCCAGGAATACACCCTGCAAAACACCGGCGGCGCTTCGATGAACTGGTCGGTGGCCAATACCGCAGGGTGGGGGACTCTCAGCGCCACCAGTGGGACCTTGGCGGCGGGGGCTAACACCACGGTCACTGCTTCCATCAACACGACCGCCAATTCCCTGAATGCAGGCAGCTACAGCGACATCTTGTCTTTCGTCAACGTCTCCAACGGCATTGGCAACACGACGCGGAGCGTGTCTCTCACCGTGAACCCCCAACCCGCCACCGTCACCCTCGGTAACCTTGCCGCCACCTACAACGGCACCCCGAAATCCGCCACCGCCACGACCTCCCCCGCAGGACTGAGCGTCGGATTCACCTACAACGGCTCCGCCACCGCGCCGACCAACGCCGGGTCCTATACAGTCGTCGCCACCATTACCGATCCCAATTACACCGGTTCGGCCACCGGCACGCTGGTCATTGCGAAGGCTACCGCCACCGTCACCCTTGGCAGTCTGTCCCAGACTTACAATGGCAGCGCCAGAAGCGCCACTGCCACGACGTCCCCCGCCGGACTGACGGTCGGCTTTACCTACAACGGCTCCGCCACCGCGCCGACCAACGCCGGCTCCTACACCGTTGTCGGCACCATCAACAACACCAACTACGCCGGTTCCGCCACCGGCACGCTGGTCATTGCGAAAGCCACCGCCACCGTCACCCTTGGCAGTCTGTCCCAGACCTACAATGGCAGCGCCAGAAGCGCCACCGCGACGACTTCCCCTGTCGGTCTGGTAGTCGACTTGACCTACAACGGCTCCGCCACCGCCCCGGTCAATGCCGGCTCCTACACGGTGGTCGGCACGATCAACTCGAGCAACTACACCGGCAGCAGTTCCGGCACTCTCGCGGTTGCCAAGGCCACCGCAACCGTGACTCTCGGGGCTCTCTCCCACACCTACGATTCCACGCCCAAAGCCGCCACCGCCACCACCACTCCCGCTGGTCTCACGGTCGGCATCACCTATGGCGGCTCACCGAGCGCGCCGACCAACGCCGGCACCTATTCTCTCGTCGCGACCGTCAGTGACACCAACTACCAGGGCAGCGCCAGCGGCTCACTCACCATCGGAAAAGCCGCCGCCACGGTCACCCTCGGCGAGCTGGCCGCGACCTACGACGGCACGGCCCATCCTGCCACTGCCGCGACCTCGCCCGCCGGACTCACCGTCAGCCTCACGTACAACGGCAGCGCCACCGCCCCGACCAACGCAGGCACCTATGCGGTGGCCGCGACCGTGAACGATACCAACTACCAAGGCAACAGCAGCGGCTCGCTCGTGATCGGCAAGGCCACGGCGGCGATCGTTCTCGGCAACCTTTCCGCCACCTATGACGGCAGCCCGAAATCCGCATCCGCGACCACCACTCCCGGGGGGCTAACTGTTGGCTTCACCTACAACGGTTCCGCCACGGCCCCCACGGGCGCGGGCTCGTATGCCGCCGTGGGGACCATCAGCGATCCGAACTACATCGGCTCCGCCAGCGGCACCCTGTTGATCTCAAAAGCCACTGCCGTGGTCACCCTTGGCAGCCTCGCCGCTACCTATGATGGATCTCCGAAAGCGGCCTCGGTCGTGACCTCGCCCGCCGGTCTCGCCGCTTCGATCACCTACAACGGTTCCGCCATCCCGCCGGTCCATGCGGGAAGCTACACCGTGGTGGCCACCATCACCGACTCCAACTACAGCGGCTCTGCCACCGGCTTGCTGGTCATCGGCAAGGCCACAGCTGCCATCACCCTGGGTAGCCTTTCCACCTCCTACGACGGTAACCCAAAAGCCGCCACCGTCACCACCGTCCCTGCCGATCTGGAAGTCCTGATCACCTACGACGGCTCGCCCGACGCTCCCATTGCCGCGGGTTCCTACGTCGTCGTGGCCACCATCGACGAGCCTGACTATCAGGGCTCCGTTTCCGGCACTCTCGTCATCAGCGATGATCTCGTCGTGACAACCGGCGAGACGCTGGTCGCACCAAACCAAACGGTGACCTACAAGAACCTCCTCAATGATGGCACCCTGACCTTTCATGCCGGAACCACCACCATCACCGGCAATGCCACCAACCACGGCATCCTTCTCCTCACCGGCGATGCCATCCTCAATGCGGCTGGCACCTTCACCAACACCGGGGTGATCGACATCATCAACTGGACTGGCACCCTGCCGCCCGCGCTCGTGAATTCCGGCACAATTCTCGACCGCTCGGCGATCCGCGTGCTTTCCACCGCCACTACCGCCACCCACTTCACGCTCAGCGTCCCCGGCTACGCGGGCCACCTCTACCAATTGGAGTCAAAAACCGATCTCTCCGCCGCGTGGCAGCCCGAGGGATCGCCCGTCGCCGGCACTGGTGGCGCCATCAATCCCCCAGCTCTCCAATTCAACCCAACCCGTGCTGGCTCCCGCAACTTCTACCGGGTGGTGGTCACACCTGCTCCTTGAGCTGTGCCGCCGGGAAGAATTTCCGATTGATGATTGTCGATTGGTGATTTTTGAAGTGACGGACCGGCCGGTTCTTTCTCTTTCAATCATCAATCATCAATCATCAATCATCAATCATCAATCCAACCTCTTCATCTTGCTCTCAACCCTCTCCTTCTTCCTCTTTCTATCAACTATCAACTATCAACCATCCACTATCAACTTCTTCCTCCCTCAGCTCTTCTGAAAACAGTACGAGCGATAAATGATTTCCCCGCATTCAAGGCCATTGTAGATCCGCGAACCTTTCACGCCCGCGAAATCCCGTCCAAGCCCCTGAAGAAGCGCCGGCAATTTCCGATCAAGCAACGCAAGCGAACTCGCCGAATTGATCTCCATCCCTCGCAGAACCTCCCTGCTGATGTTTCTCGAATCGATGAGCTTCAGCGCTGCCTTCTCAAGCGCCTTCTCCCACGCCTCCATGCCATCCTCAAAGCGGAAATCGGCATAGAGAAAAAAGCCACCCGGCTTCAGTACCCGTGACACCTCGGCCAAAAAACCCGGGAAATCCGGATAGCAATGCGACGCTTCAATATTAATGACCACGTCGAATGAACCATCCTCAAAGGCCAGGCTACCGGCGTCTCCCTGCACAAATTCCAAGCCTTCCACCCGATGCTGATTTTTGCAAAATCCGATACCCTTGGGATTCAAATCTAGAGCCGTGTATTCCTTCGGTTTCAGCGTCCGCATCAGGTAGGATGCCCCGCCGCCATGGCCGCAACTGATTTCAAGCACCTGCCTGTTAGATAGATCCACCTGCGTCGCCACGTGGTGATAGAGCTGGATGCAGGCACGGTCCCGTTCGTCCGCCGTTTCGAGCGGGATCCCCATCGGAGGTTCGGTTTCGAAAGCATAGTTCAGAAAAACCACAGCTTCGTCCTGCAGTCGCTTCGTCAGGAACGGATACCACTGTTTCCAGATCGCCTTGCGAATCGCCCCGATGGAAAACAGATGATCAATGAATGGCACGCTGCCAATGGTGCACCTTGCAGGAGCGCGAACGGAATCAAATTCGGTTCAGGCGATGGCGGATGGGAGTGGCTGGTTGATGGTTGAGAGTTGATGGTTGATAGCGAAGAGGAAGATTGCCAGAGCCCTCCGCGATCTTCCACGCTCCTTGGTGGCTGTGGCGTCTCGCCGCAGGCCGTGCTCGGACCGTCTCGGTCCGAGTTTGATTAATGAATAAATGTGAGGATGGACGTAGGCGTCCATCCTCCCACTCAAACCTCTTCTCCGCGTCCCTTTGCGACCTTTGCGGCTTTGCGGTAAACTCTTCTTTGCGGCCGCCCATCGACTGACCCCGTCGATGACAAAAGGTGCGTCCCATTCTCCATCTTGCTCTCAACCCGGTCCTTCTTCCTCTTTCCATCAACTATCAACCATCCACTATCAACTTCTTCCTATCCCAACTCCTCCTCGATGAACGCGAGCACGAGGTCGGGAAGTTCGTCCATGCCGTCGAAGAGTTCTTCTTCAATGGAGGCAAGGTATTCCTCTTCGGTTTCGCTGTAATCGTGGCGGTCCTCGGGTCGGGTCTCGCACCAACGGCTGGCGTTGAGGGGATCGACCAGGGTGGTGGCACCGATGAGCTCGAAGGAGTTGATCACCCGCTGGTGATTCACGCTGCTCTGCCAGAACCCGTGCAAGCCATCGCCGCTCTCAAGCACCGGAACCGTCTCATAGACATCCATGAGCGCCCGCTCCTCGCGGCTGAGAGCCCGCCCGGCCGATTCGCTCTCAAGACGATCGACAAGCACCTCCACTTCATCCGGCCATTCAATCGGTTCGTGAGAAAACATCGCGCGCGGGCTTAGAACACGGAACCAATCTTTGCCAAGCGAAACGATGTCCGCTCCTCAACCCGGAAAATCGGCTTCTGCCGCTTGCTCTTCGACATGCGCGCAATTCTGCTTGCGGCTCACGATCGGCAGTCTCTTATCTCCCGGCACAAATGAGCCCATCGATGAATCCGGCGGCGACCGTGAGGCGCGAAATGCGGCCAGCGCGCCGGTGGCTGACATCGGACCGCCCGGGTGCCGGCAGAGCTCGGGAATTCATATGTTGGACAGGGATTTTGCTCTGCCTTGCCGGCCCGTTGCAGGGCGCGGAGAAAAAGAAGGCGGAGCCACCCAAGCCCGCGCCGGTTCCCGAATACAAACCGGCGGGCCAACCGGTGGTGACCGGCGAATTTCCCGTCGGGCTTGTCACCATCACGTTCAAGGAAACCGCGATTCCCGGCGACATCAGCCAGGGCATCAGCAAGCTGGAGCAGGTCGTTGGCACTCATCAGGAGGGGGGCGGCGACGCAACCACCCATGCTTCCGGCGCGAACCTGGAGGAGTATTTCAAGACCTACAGCAATGGCATCACCTGGCCGAAAATCGCGGCGATGCCCGACGCGACCGCCGTCTATCAGGATCCCCATTTCTACGGCTACTACTGCGAATACGATTACTGGTACAATCCGATCGGATGGCATGACGAAGCGGAAGGTGCGGAACGGGTGGCGAGGATGAACGAGGAGGCCATGCGTTTCGCCACCAAATCCTACCGCGGCGGCACCCCTCGATTCATTTGCTACAACTACGTCACCACCCGCCCCGCCGCACGGACCCCGGAGGTCAGCGCCGCGCTCCTCGAGTTCTATCAGAACCGCGGCGCCGATCCCGACCGCACGCGCATGGTGCGGGTGCGCAAGAGCCGGAAGAAGGAGCCCCAGACCAACAACTTCGATCCATGGGTCTGGTATACGCCGAGTTGCAAATGGGGCGAGCCGATGTGGCCGAATTCGAAGATCCAGATCAACGACTTCGCCGGTGGCACGCTGGCCCACGAGCTTGGCCACTGCCTGGGTGCGCCGGACGTGTATCGGATTGGTCGCTACAACGATGGCATCGGCGGCGACGCCTGCCTGCTCGGCTACGGTCCCACCGCCAATGCCTTCAGCCGCTTTTACCACCACGCCTACATCAAGGAGAAGAATTACCCGACCATCAAAGTGTCGGGCACCTACACGCTCCATCCCCGCCATATCACACCGCAAGGCGATGAGGCGGTGGGCTATTTGATTCCCACCAATCATCCGCATTATTTCTATCAGGTGGAATACATCCACAATGAGAACGGAACGGTCGGCGTCGGGCCGGGGAAGGAGGGCATGCTCATTTCCGTGGTCAATCTCGGACGCGACAACTACCTCGGCTCACCCGATTATTTTTACGTCTACCGTCCCAACGATCCCTTTTTCCAAGGCAAGGGCGAAGCGGGTGACTGCCTGTTCGGAAAATCCCACAAACGCACGGAGTTCAACATGACCACCGAGCCCTCTTCCCGGCTGCCAAATCTGTTAGATGGCGGGGTATCCTTCAAAAACATCGGGGAACAGGGTGATACGCTGACCTTCGATGTCGTCATCGACCACCACCCGGTCACCGGCAGCGCTTACACGCTCTCCATGCTGCCGCAGATCCGGCTGGATGAGATCAGCGAAGTCACGGCCACCAGCTTCACGGCCGAATGCACCATCAAGTTCCGCGGTGAACCGATTGTGACGGACTATGGCTTCTGCTGGGCCACCTCCAGCAACCCCACGGTCCGCGACGCCACCTTCACCCTCGCCCATCGCGAGTGGTACCGCGGACATGCCATCAACCTGGCGCCGAACACGACCTACTACGTCCGCGCCTTCGCCACCAACGGCCTGGGGTTCCGCTACAGTGATGAGGAGAAGACGATCAAAACGCCGGAACTCAAGGTGGCTCCCGGGAGCATCGGTCCCTTGTTGACTGATTCGTTTTCGAACAACGGCTACCTTCACGACGGCTTCAGCAACGAAACCACGGAAACGAGCGAGACCTTCATCGGCTACAGTCCCACCTGCGTGCTGGCCAAGCTCATCGCCTATTATCGTCCCGAGAGATTTGGCGACGTCAAGGCAGGCTCTGGCGGATCCGCCGTCGATTTCAACCATCTGAGCTGGAAGCCCGGCGCGGATGATAACCCGGCGCGGCTGGATGAAATCGACAAGTTTTTCCAATACGTTTACGATCAGGGTCGGGCTCTGAAACTCCACGATCCGAAGCCCGGCAAGGACTTCCTCGGCAACCTGGTCAAACTCACCGGCGTCCGCAGCAAGCCCGTCCTTTCCGTCCTGGGACCGGACAACCTGAAACAGGTCACCGAACTCATCCGCCGGGATCTGGCCCTGAGCCGCCCGGTGGTGATCGTCTTTTCCTACGACTCGGAAGTGACCGAGCCGAGCCGCTGGGCGCTCATCGACGGCGTCAGCCCCAGCGGGCGCCTGCATCTGGATTTCCCGATCAATTCCAAGCTGCTGGTGGACGGGGAAATGAAGAACATCCCTTCCAGCGACATCCCTGCCGAACAACTCCTGCTGCCGCACTACAAAACCTTCGTGGTGACCTCGTGCTTCTATTCGAAATGAGGAGTCGAAGGTCTGAAGGTCGAAAGTCTCAAGTCGAAAATTTCTCCCTGCGCAGCTTCCGCAGCTTCAAAGCCTATTCTCCCGACATTCGACTTTCGACCTGCGACTTTCGACTTTCGACTTTCAGACCTACGACTCCAACAATCTCCCCAGGACATCGCTACCGCAGCCGTCTTCCTCGCGTCTTGGGCCTCCTCGTGGATCACCGGCGAAACTCTATTCATCAGCGGCAGCTAGCCGGCTGCTCAGAAGGTCGGCGCGGCCACCGTCGCGTTTTCCCGCTCCTCGCTGCGTCGCCGAAGGATTCGGTCCGCGGTTTCGGTGACCATTTCCTGAAGCAACAACCAGAGGTGCGAGCCTTTGCGGTAGTCGGCGGGGGCGATGTGTTTCACGCGGCCGGCATGGGTCGAGAGTTGGAAGCACTTGCGGAACGACTTGCCGGTGGGATCGTTGGGATTGTAAACGGCGATGCCTTGGCCGCCGTTGCGCGCCATGACAGTGAAGCAGGGGACATCGGTCGGGCCATCGCCGACATAGACCATGTTCTCAAAAGGGATCGGTCGTTGGTCATTGGGCATGTGGTCATTCACATCCTGGTCGTAGCCGAGCATGCCCTTGTTGATGCGGAACAGAAACTGGGTCTTCGTGGTATGCGAAATCACCCGCTTTGGAAAACTGATGCGGCCTTCGCTGTCCTCGCCGAATTCGCAGCCAAACATCGCCTTCACGAGCGGCTGAAGACGCGAGCCATCTAACAGCGCCTTGAGGCCGGATGAAATGATGTAGTGCTCGACGCGGATGTTGGAAGCTTCGTGCTCCGGACGCAGAGCGGCTTTTGGCAAGTCCTCGAACAGCTCCGGCAAGCCCGGGAAAAAGTTGAGGCCCTTTCCCAACTCAGTGAGGCGGGCATTGGTGACGTTGTCCATGCCGAGGTAATCCAACAGGCATTTCATGTAGGCCAACTCACCGTCCCACTGGAGGTCCTGCACCAGGGTGTTGCACTTTTTCCAGAACTGCGCGGGATCGATGCCGAACTCGGGGAACAGCACGTCGTCCTGCATGTAGCGTGGACTGAGCGTCTGGTCGTAATCGTAAACCAGCGCGATGATGTTCTGGGGGGCGGCCATGGGAGAGGGCAGGCAACCAACCGCGGGGCCTCGCGACAAGGCGAAATCCGCGGTCAGGAAAGATTCCCCGTCGTCATTCCGGCCCTCGGAGCGGTATGAGTGTCTTGCACATGCAACTCCAAATTTGTGTAGGTTCCGTAATTGTGGTGGACCGCCTGCGGTAGGGGACTAGCTTGCGTAGACTACCCATGGGTGCCACCCAGGACCGCCGCGAATTCAAATTCTTGCTGCCCCATGAGGACGGCGAGAATTTCCGCAGGTTCATCGCGGCATCGTGATTCCGCAGACGTCGATCGTGTGGACCTTGAATCCGGAATCGGATCCGAATTGAACGGAGCCGCTGTTTGCTTCCGGAGAATCGCGCTTGCGCCGCAGCGTCTCGCCGGGAGACCATGGCGGCCTGCCTGTGACGCGTTTCCTTCCTTATTACAAACACTTGCGCAGCGTGCGCTGGCAATTCGCCGGTGGCGTTTTTGCGGGCTTGGTCTTCGCCGCGGCGAGCGGGCTGGGAATGCCGCTGATGGTGCAGGTGGTGATTCCGCTTCTTTTCAAAACAAGCAGCACCGGCACGAAATGGTATGAGGTATGGATGGCGAATAAACTCGGAGCCATCACCACCGACCACCTGCTGATTTACACCTGTCTTTGGATCCCCCTCATCTTCCTGGTCCGCTCAATCGCCGATTTCACCAATACCTATTTGATTTCATACGCCGGCCAACTCGTGCTCGATGAGATCCGGACGGACCTGTTCGTGAAGCTGCAGAAGCTGCCACTGTCGTTCTTCCGCAACAACCGGTCGGGCGACCTTCTGGCCCGGATCATGAGCGATACCAACGTGCTGCGCCAGATCGTGGCGAACGTTTCAAGCGACTTGGTCAAGCAGCCCGCGACGCTGGTCTTCGCGCTGTCCTACCTCGTGTGGCAGGCGATGATGGACCGCAAATTCTTCATCGTCCTGATCGCGGTGATCACGGTGCCGGCCTGCGTGCTCATGATCCGGTTCGCGGGCAAGAAGATGGCGAGGCGGGCGCGGGCGCTGCAGGAACAAGGTGGCAATATGACCGCTGCCCTATCGGAAAGCCTGCAAGCTTCGCTCGAAATCCGGGCCTACAACCTGGAACAACGCCAGACACTCGCATTCCGTGAGCGCACGAAGAAGATGCGCAGAGTCAGCCTGAAGGTGACGAAATACCGGCAGGCCATTTCGCCTTCCATCGAGTTTGTTGCAGCGAGCGGATTCGCGGTTGCTCTTTTCATCGCGGTGAGACAGGGCATGACCCAGGGTGCGTTCATGGCGCTCGGAATGGCTCTCTATATTTCCTACGAGCCGATGAAAAGACTCGGGAACATTCATTCGCTCTTCAAACAGGCCAATGCCGCGTTGGATCGCATCGAGTTCATTTCCCATCAACCCGACACGGTGCCGGATCCGGTGAAACCGGTTTCATTTTCACCACCGAAGCAGTCGATCGTGTTCGACAATCTTTCGTTCGCGTATCTTGAGGAGCCCGTGCTGCGGAACGTTTCGCTCACCATTCCCGTTGGCCAGGCGGTGGCGTTGGTTGGTCCGAGTGGGGCGGGCAAATCGACGTTCGCGCAATTGATCCCGCGCTTCTACGATCCGCAGGAGGGCTCGATTTCCTTCGACGGCATTAACATCCGGAATTTCCACAAAAAAGATCTTCGCAATGCGATCGCTGTGGTGCCCCAGATGCCGACGCTGTTCCAGGAAAGCATCGCGGAGAACATCAGGATCGGTAAGGAGAACGCGACCCAGGAAGAGATCGAGCAAGCGGCCCGTCGTGCCAACGCCCACGACTTTATCATGTCTCTGCCCAACGGTTATCAAACGCAGGTTGGCGAGCGCGGCGACTTGCTTTCCGGCGGCCAGCGCCAGCGGATCGCAATCGCCCGCGCGTTTTTGAAGAATGCGCCGATCCTCATTTTGGACGAGGCAACGAGTGCGCTCGATTCGGAGAGCGAGGCGATGGTCCAGCAAGCGCTTGCCGCGTTGGTTGAGGGCCGCACGACCTTCATCATCGCCCATCGTTACAGCACCATCACCATTGCGGATCGCGTACTCGTGTTCCAGGAAGGCAGGATTGTTGGCGATGGCAGCCACGCTTCTCTGCGCGAAAGCGACGCGATCTATCAATCAATGATCGGCAGCCAGTTCCTCGGTGCCGGGATGGCCGGTTGACGGCTCGGGCGCGAGGAAGGACTTCCGGCAAAGTTCCGCATATTTGCCGCCTTTCGCAAGCAAGGTGGAATGGGTTCCTTCTTCGATCACAACGCCTTTTTCCAACACGTAGATCCGGTCCGCGTTCTGGATGGTGGACAAGCGGTGGGCGATCACGAAGGCGGTGCGGTTTTGCATCAAATGGTCGAGCGCTTCCTGAATCTGGCGCTCGGTCTCCGAATCCACGGATGCGGTCGCTTCATCTAACAGAAGTATGGGCGCGTTCTTCAACAGGGCTCTGGCGATCGACAACCGCTGCTTTTCTCCACCTGACAATTTCACGCCGCGTTCGCCGACGTTGGTGTCGAGGCCATCCGGTAATTCGCTGACAAACCTCGCGGCATGGGCGGCTTCAAGCGCGGACCAGAAATCCGCTTCGGAGGCGTCGCGCATCGCGAGTTGCAGGTTTTCACGGACCGTGCCGTTGAAGAGGAATGGCTCTTGCGTCACGTAAGCCAGGCGATCGCGCAACGAGGACTTCGCGACCGTCGCAATGTCGGTGCCATCGATGGTGATGCGTCCATCCGTCGCTTCATAAAACCGCGCGAGCAACGACAGCACCGTTGTTTTCCCCGCACCGGTCGAGCCAACCAGTGCCACGGTCTTTCCCGCAGGCGCATCAAGGGTCACCCCATGCAAGGTCGGTTGGTCCTGATAGGAAAACGAAACCGCCTCGAAGCGGACATGGCCTTCGATTTGCGCCGGCAGGGTTCGTCCGTCCGAGGCATTCGGTTCTTCCTCCGAATCAAGGATCTCAAAAACCCGGTCGGCCGCCGCGCGTCCCGAGAGGATCATCTGGTTCAGCGAATTCAGGCGGTCGATCGGTTCGTAAAACAGCGAGAGGAATAGCAGGAACTCCGTGAAGCTGCCCATGCTCAACTGCCGGTGCATCACCGCTCCGCCGCCGAAGGCGAGGACCAGCACATAGCCGGTCATCCGCACGAAGGACATGCCTGGCGAGTAAAAGGCCCACCATTTCATCATCCGCAGCGTGGCCGTGCGCAGTAGATCGGAAAAGCGGTTGAAGCGCGCGTGTTCCGCGGTCTCGGCCGCGTAGGCTTTGATTTGCCTCACTCCCGAAATGTTGTCGTGCAGCAGCGCGTTCAGATCCGACGCGGCGTCCCGTTGGTTCCGATAGCGGTCGCGGCCTTTTGTCGAGTAACACCACGCGCCCAATGCCAGGAACGGCACCGGCAGCGTCGCCCAGGCCGCCACCTGCGGGTTGATGAAAAACAGGTATATGCCGATCCCAAGCACCTGCAGCACCGCGACGATGCCTTGCTCTACGCCATCGATGAGCACGCGCTCCATGTTGGTCACGTCCTCGACGACCCGGGTCATGATGTCGCCGGTCCGGCGGGTGTCGAACCACTGCAAGGGAAGCCGCTGGATCTTGGCGTAGAGGTCCGAGCGGATGTCATAGATCACCTTTTGCTCGAAGATGTTGTTGATGAAAATCCGCAGGGAATTGAGCCCGTCCTTGGCGAAAAAGCCGGCCAGGGTGATCCCGACCCACATCGGGAACTCCCCGTGCCGCCCGGGGTTCGGGATGACCTTGTCGATGATGTGGCCGGTCACTTTCGGGAAAACGAAGACCGCCAGCGTCATGCCCACGGCGCAGGTCAACTGGGCGGCGGCCAGACCGGGATAGTGGCGCAAATAGGAGAAAACCCGCAGAATCGACTTCATGGAACGGCCCCAGCGATGTGCCGGGCGCGGGGTTTTGTAAAGCCGGGGAGGGCGGATTAGTTGCAAAGTCCTCAAATTTGGGATTGCGGAGGGCAATTGAGACTTCCTAGTGTCTGGGCACACACGGAATTCAAAGCTTACTTAAAACCCCATGGCCAACGTCTTCGGAATCCTAACAGCAATCGTCCTCGCACTATCCGCGTTCGTTGCTTTCAAAAACAAAGCTGCTTACCAAACTGACATCGATGAGACGAACAAGCAGAAGGGGAT
>JANMJQ010000151.1:0-2509 GCA_031371445.1 Akkermansiaceae bacterium | reverse complement strand
CCGCGCCACGTGGTCCGGATCTTCGCTGTTGCCGAGCAGGGCCGGTAGCTCGGTTTGCAGTTGGTAACCGCGGCGCTTTTCGAATTCTGTTAGAAATGACGGCGACCAGTTGGAATTGTATTCGTAGGAATCATGGTACATTGCCCGCGGTTTTTCCCCGGTGTAGGACGCGAAGGCATTACTGAACCGTTCGAGGTAAGCTGGCATCCCCGACGGGTTCAGCAGATTCAGCATCCTGCCGGCACCACCAGGCGCGGGGCGTTTCACATTCGGAAGGCTGGGTGCCTGGGAAACCGCATAGACCGTCCAGCTTCCCTCGGGCGCGGTCCAATCGACGCTGCCATCGTCGCGGATCGATTCTGTTAGATCCAGTGGCGCGCCGCTTGTTGGGAATGCCATCAAGATTTGCGTCGCGGTCTTGTCGATTTTTTCCGCAATCTTCGCCGCGCCCGCAACTTGGAATGATTTGGAAACGATGGTCGCCGTTCCGTCGGCCTCGCTGACAGTCGGTCCGCCGAAGCACCAGCCGCTGCCAGTTGTCATGTCCACACCCATCCCCAATTCCCGCGCCTTCTTCACCGTGTGGTCCAGCCGTGCCATCCAGGTGGGTGACAGATAATCGATGTAATCCTTCTCGTAACCCTTCGCCCCATAGATCGGAATGATGTGAACGCCTCCCAAGCCCGCGTCATGATAGCGTGTCAACTCGCGGTCCAGATCGGCGTCGTTCACCGCGCTTCCCATCCACCACCAGAACGTCCACGGCTTCGACGTCATCGACACGGCTGGCCATGCCGGAGCTGCGGACGGCAGTTCAGCCCGCCCGATGCCCATCGAGAGCACGCATAGGGTCGCTGGCCCGGCCCACTTCAAAAACCGGGCAACTGCGAGGGGATGGTGGCAATGGGTTTCAGCAGGCATCAGCCCTACCGTAGCAGCGACAACGCTTCTGGGAAACTCATTCAATATCCCCCATTCGGCTTAAAATTTGTTGGCCGCTGATCAAGGGGGCAGAGAGCAAGGTTCGGAAACCATCGACACCCCCGGTCCCACAGCAATGGATTGCCTCCCAAAGCGTTTTCCATAAAGTCGCAAGGCATTCCCGGTCATCGGGGGGCAGCAACCTATCGCTCTGCCAGTGACAGCACTTTTCCGACTCCTTGCGAATTTTACCGTTCCGGCCATTTTATTCGCGCTAACGGAATTTTCAATTGCGGGTGCCATCAAATCCGTGACTGTCACAGGCGCCGCATCAGGCCCCACGGTGCGGGTGCTGGTCGGCCGCACAGAGCGTGAAAAGGCTTTTGGAATCGACGAGCAACTTGTCGGACTGCCTTTGATAAAAGGCCGCCTCATCATCGAAACCTTTCGAGAGGGAAAGCCGATTGAGCCTGATGGACTCGCTGAAGCGCCTGCCTTGGAACTTGTGCTGATCTGGCCGCCGCCGGTCAAAGATGCGCCGAGGGAGGATGGCAAACGCCCTGTCCAGCGCCCGCAGGTTGCTGCCACCGATCCTGCGAAGGTGGAGCGGATGATCAAAGCCGCGATTGGTGATTCGTTGAGTCAGAAAGCGCTCGATCTCCTGAAGGTGACGCATTTGGAAATGAAGACGGGCGACAAAATTGAAATTCGTTTTCCCGCGCCGCAGTCGGGTGTTTCAAAGGCGCGTCAATTCCGCATCAGCCGCCGCTTGGCCGCGGAGCTGTTGGCGGGAATGGGAATGATCGATGCCCCGACCACCGTGTGGCCGGCTGATTTTCCGCCGCGACCCATGATCTGCAACTATGACGCGGAAGGGGTCGGTTATTTTGGCAGCACCTTGTTGGAGCGAGCGGTCGATGAAACGACTCTGGATGTCGAAGTTGTCTCCGTTTGTCCGGAAGATATCCGCGATGGGGCGCTGGACAAGGCGATGGGTGTGATGTTTCCGGGCGGCAGCGGCAAGGTGATCGCCAGCGCCCTTCATCCTGCCGGCATTGAAAAAGTCCGCGATTATGTGGCTGCCGGTCATGGCTATTATGGTGTCTGCGCCGGTGCGTATCTGGCGGCCAGCGGCTTGCCTGAATACACCGGCATGATGCATCTCAAGCACGACCAGCCATGGGCGAAGGGCAAGGGGATGGTGAAGCTCGATCTCACTCCCGCGGGTGTCGAGTTGCTTGGCGCCGAGTTCACCCACATCGACACCCGTTACAACTGCGGACCCGTGTTTCCCGATCTAACAGATCCACCGGCCGGCGACGATCACAAGCCGGTAACCGTGTTGGCGAGCTTCGCCAGCGCGGCCACCGATGACAAGGGCGTTACCCACGATTCCATGATCGGCACCGCAGCGATCCTCTCGACCACTTGGGGAAAAGGCCGGGTTGTGACCTGCAGTCCGCATCCGGAAAGCCATCCGGAGTTTAATACGATGGTGGCGCGCCTCATCGCCCTGTCACTGGGCAAGGACCCGAAAAAGGTCGTTGCCAATGCGTCCGTGATTTCGCGGTTCATCAACCAATTCAAG
>JANMJQ010000111.1:0-8863 GCA_031371445.1 Akkermansiaceae bacterium | reverse complement strand
ACCCTGGATGCCGCCGGAACGGTTGGTGGTGGTGCGGACCTTGCCGTCAACCATGCGGAACGCGTCGTTGTGCTCGCGACCTGTTAGAAGCGTGCCGCCAAAGCCGGAGCCGATTTCAAATCCCTTCGTCGCCGGCAATGAGAGCATGGCCTTCGCGAGGTCCGCCTCAAGCTTGTCGAAGATCGGCTCGCCGAGACCCGCGGGACAATTGCGAATCACGCACTCCACCACTCCGCCGACCGAGTTGCCGTCCGCGCGGATCGCCTTGATGCGATCGATCATCGTCAGCGCCATCGCCGCGTCACCGGTGCGCACGATGTTGGACTCGACGTCCGCGTTGGTCACGGTGGAAGGATCGACGTCGGCGTTGAGTTCCTGGATCGATTTCACCCATGCCACAATTTCGATGCCCGGATGCAATGCATCGAGCACCTGGCGTGCAACAGCAGCGGCGGCCACACGGCCAATCGTTTCGCGGGCCGAAGCGCGCCCTCCACCGGATGCCGAGCGGATGCCGTATTTCGCGTCGTAAGTAAAATCGGCGTGGCTGGGCCGGTATTTGTCCGCCATTTCATCATAAGCACCGGGCCGTTGGTCGGTGTTGCGAACGACGATCGCGATCGGCGAACCGAGGCTGAGGCCATCCTGCAAGCCCGACAAAATTTCCGCGCTGTCGGCTTCGTTGCGGGGCGTGACGATTTCCGACTGGCCGGGACGACGGCGGTCGAGTTCGCGCTGGATGTGCTCAATCGATACCGGAATGCGTGGCGGACAGCCATCGATCACAACACCCACGCCGCCGCCGTGCGACTCGCCGAAGGTGTGGATGCGAAAGACCTGGCCGAAGGTGGAAGACATGCGCGGGAGCTTAGTCCGCGGGCGGCGGGCGGCAAGCGGTAAGGGCAGCGCGGCACGCTCAATCCTGCGGCGCGGCCACTTGCGATAGGGCCGCCATGACCGCCATCACGGAGGGCGGTGGCAAGGAATCCGGCACCACCGCGCCAAGCACGAGGCAGCCATACGCGGTTTCCACGGGGATCACTTCAAGCGTCGAACCGGCGCCGATTTTCACATGCACATTACCTGCCGAAGTCCCCGGCCGGCGCGATGCCAATGCCAGACTGCGGGCGAGGAAATGCAGACGTCCGTGTTTGCTCTCGTCAAAAATCACCGCGCCTTCGCGATCGAGAATGAAGATGCCCGTGGCGGAAAAATTCTGGCGCATCCAATCACGGAAGCGATTGATGCGATCCAGAAACGGCCCGCGCGCACCCGTCAGAGTTTCGGTGGATGGTGGATGGATTTCCGGCGGTGGAATGACAGGCGGTGGCGCCTGCACGGGTGCTTCATGCGCAACCCTTGCCGGCGCATAATGGGCTGGCGGGCCTTCGCTCGCAAAACCCACGAAGCCATCATCGAAGCCCGCATCGGCCGCTGTCATCGCCGGTTCGCGGTCAGGCTTCATCAATCGCTCGGCGAGACGCCGGACTTCCGTCGGATCGAGCCATGGATAAATCGGGTCCATCGTTAGCGTGCGTGATGACCAGTGGTGTTTTCCAATTTCGCCTCAATCTCCGCGCGCAATGCGTCGAACACAAGCTGTGCTCCAGCGCCTTCCTCAAGCACACCGATCGGCAAGCCGCGGGCACTCGCGCGCACGAACAAACCGTCGCGTGGAATCTGCGTTTGGAAAACCATTTCCTGAGGCAGCAGATGTCGCAACGCCGCAGCCGCTTCGGTGCTTTCCGCGAGATCGTTTTGCACCATCGTCAGACACACACCGAGCACGCTGAGCCGCGGATTCATCACACGAAGCCGGTTGAGGCCTTCCAACAATTTCGGCACCGAGCGTATGCCAAGCGGTTCGGCCTGCTGCGGAATGATGATCGCGTTGCTCGATGAAATGACATCGCCCGTCACACCGAACAAGCCTGCCGCGGTATCGATGAGGCAAAGGTCGAAACCTTTTGCGGCGACGCTTCGCAAAAATGCCCGCACCCGCGCCAGATGGGCTCCCATGCCGCCGCCGGACTCGTAGTCGCTGGCCTGGCCACTCGCGACCAGGGAAAATGTCTCAAGCCGCGTTGGCACGATGAGCCGCTCCATGGGGATGCCCGGATCGGCCAGGTAGTCGTAAAAGCCCGTCAACAACCGCGACTGGCGGGTCAGCGAAAGACCCACGGAACCTTGCGGATCGGCATCGACCAAAAGCGTTCGGACACCAGCCCTGGCGAAGGAATGGGCGAGGTTGATGGAGAGGGTGGTTTTGCCGACACCACCTTTTTGACTGGAAACTGCGATGCTGATCACGCTGCGAAGGGAATTGTGGCGCGAAGGTAGCTTCGGCTTGCATCAGCGGAAGTCTTTTCTTCAAGATGAACCTACCGGGGGCGAGGGCATGTCCGCTGGCCGCCTAACTCGCCATGAATTCCCGATTTTTCCCCTTCCGCGCAACGACCGCCTTGATTGCGGTGGCATGTGTGGCAGGGACTTCCTGCCGCAAAGCCCGTCACGACGAAGTGTCCGGTGTCATGACGGCGCCGGCGTTCGTGCCCGATCTCCAGAACAACGCGCTCGCCGCCATGCCCGGCGCGGTCTATCACAGCCAGGTCCGTTCGCCGATCCATTGGCAACCATGGACTCCGGAAACGATGGAGCGGGCGAAGGCCGCCAAGCGTCTGGTGTTTGCCGTCATCGCCTTGCCGCAGCAACCGGGATACAACCGCGTTCTCGCCGAACTCGCCCACGACCCCGACCTGGTGGCGACCATCAACGACTACTACGTGCCGGTGCTGATCGATGGCGACGCGTCGCGCGAAATGGGTCTTCTAACAGCCGACCTATGCTCGGAAATCAAACGTCCGCTGCAACTGCCGTTGTTTGTCTGGATGACCCCGGATGCGAATCCCGTGGCGTGGATCCCGGTGCCGAATTCGCCCGACTTGAAATTGTCCAAGGTTTTCAACCAATCGCATTCGATGGTGGCCCGGAGCTGGCTGGACGACGCGGCTTACATCCTCAAGAACAGCTCTCTCGACAACGCCACGCGCCGCGACCGCCTGTCGCGAAGGAAGAACCTGAATGTGATGAGCGAGCAGCCGTCACTGGACGCGATCCGTGCCATCCGGCAGCTTGCGTCGTTCTACGATCCGTCGTCGCGCACATTTGATCAAGCCGGCGGTTTGCTTCCAGCGGGGGCGCTCGATCTCATGTCAACGGCGGCGATGCATCCGGGGGTTCCCGCCGATGTGAGGGGCCGCTGCCTCGACACCACCCGCGAGTTGCTGGTGGACCTCTTGTCGAGCGCGATGTTCGATCCGCTTGAGGGCGGGGTCTTCTCGTCGCGACGCAACACCTCGTGGGCGCTGCCGATGTTTTGCCGCGACTGCGCCTCACAGTGCCGTGCCGCGGTGGCGCTATTCAACGCCTACACCGCGACGAAAAATCCGCGGGCACTTGAGAAGGCCTTGGATTTGATCGCCTTCGCCGAGAAGAACTTCATGACGAGCGAAGGATTGTTTGCGGTAGGCGTCACCGACGAATCGCCGCCATCCGCCTGGTTGTGGAACGTGGAGGAAATCGAAAAGGAACTGCCTGCCGAAGATGCCGCATGGTGGATCCGTGCGACGGGGATGAAGGGACTTGGGAATCTGCCCTCGGAAGCGGACACCCGGCGGGAGTATTTCCGCAGCAACAGCATTGCCCTTGGAAAATCCGTGGCTGAACTGGCCGCGGAAGCGCATGTCGCGCCCGAAGCCTTCGCACCGCGCTTCGAGTCGGTGCGCAAGACTTTGCTGAAAGTGAGGAACACGCGCCTTGGCGACCTTGCACGCGACGACTGCTCGCACGCTGGCGCCACGCTGCGGATGGTCTCGGCTTATGCAGCGGCCTTCAGCGCGACGGGCGAAATGAAGTTCCGGGACAAAGCCGTCGCTCTGTTAGAAAAGGCCCGCGACTCATTTTCCGATGGACCACGGCTGCGCCTGTTCTCGAAACCATCGCCGCCATCGATCGGTGAAGGCCGCGCGTTTCTCTATGGCCTGGCCCTTCAATCGGCTCTCGATGTTTCGACGATCACCTCGGACAACAAATGGCTCGACTGGGCCGAAGACCTCGCGACCACCGCGACGGAACGATTCACCGCCGCGAATTTCCTCAAAGAATGCCCCGACGATGCGAAGATTTGTGATGTGCCGGTAACCGACCTCGTGATGCTTTTCGACGACTCCACCGCGGGCCTGATTTCATTCGCGGAATGCCGGTTGGCCCAGCGCGAGCGCCCGCTGGTGGATGCTTTCAGCGAACTGGCCACTCCCCTGCCGACCTATTCCGTGGACCGTCCGATTTTGCTCACGGATTTGCTGCAGGCCACCCTGGCCCGCCATTTCTGGGTCACGGTGATTTCAGGAACCGGCTTGTCGGCCGACATGAAATTAGCCGTCGAACGGCTGCCGATGCGAATGATCCAGCGCCGCGCCGCAAAATCTACGGATGAAGTTCCGGCGGGGTCGGTTAAAGTGGTGTTTTTCAACGGCGAAAGCCGCCTTGTATCAAGCTCCGGGGCCCTCGAAGAAGCGATCTTGCCCTCCGCCCCAAAATCATAAAACCTTCAACGCGAAGCGACCTTCCCCAACCCATCGATGAAACCAAATTTCCTTTTCCCCGCCCTTCTGCCGCTATTGCTCACGCTACCAGCCGCGGCGGACAAATTCACGCTCAAGGATGGCAGTACGATTGAAGGGAAGATCATCAGCGAGGCCGATGGCATTTACACGATCGATGCCGTGGTTGGCAAAGGCATCAAGGACGAGCGCAAGGTTCCCAAAGCGGATGTGGTGAAACAGGAAAAGGAAGAGGCCGACGAGAAGGCTTTCAAACCTTTGGCCAAATTGGTGCCGGCCCCCGACCTGCTGACCGCCGACGAATACAACCAGTATTGCCTGGCACTGGACGCCTTCATCAAAACTTATCCCACCAGTTCGAAAACCAAGGAAGCCAAGGCGATGCTGCAAACGCTCAAGGACGAATTCGCCGATGTCGCCGCGGGTGCCCTCAAGCTGAATGGCAAGATGATCCAAAAGGCCGAATACGCGACAAACGCCTACGATTACGACGCGCGCGTGCAGGAGATGAAAATCCGCAATCTCTACAACAAAGGCCAAACCCTCGCCGCCTTGCGCGCGTTCTCGGAGTTTGACACCGAATACCGCAGCACCCGCTCCTACACCAGTCTCGCGCCGACGATAAAGCAGGCAATGCAAGCTTACCTCGAGGATACCCGGCAATTGCAGGCCACCGTCGAGGATCGCATCAAGCAGCGCCAGGCTGGCCTCGCCCGGATGAGTCCCGAGGATCGCCGCGCCACCGAGAATGCCATCAACGAGGAAAACGCGGAAGTTGAAGCCCGCTACAAGGCGGAAAAAACTGCCAAGGAAGTCTGGCTCACTGCCGGGCCCTACAACAAGGCGTCGCTGGACGATACCGTCCGCTCCGGTGAGGCCGAGCTCGCGCGCATCTCCGCCACCAAACCGGTGCTGGGAGTCGATGGCGGACAAGCCTATCACAGCGCGTGGGAGTTGATGCACAATGGAGGCGCGACAGCGGCCGTCGCCACAGCGATCGCCGCCGCGAAAACCGCCGGCGTCGCCCCACGCTACATCACCACCTTGGAAACCGAGGCGAAAGCCATCGCCGCCAACAAGCCGAAGTAAATTTTCCCACCGTTTCATGCCCCGCTCAGCCAGCCGCTCACGCAAGACCGCCGAAACCGCCATCGATTTGACAATCGATCTTGATGGCTCCGGGATTTCAAAAATCGACACCGGCGTTCCGTTTTTCGACCACATGCTCACGCTGTTTTCGAAACACGGCTTGTTCGATCTAACTGTTAGAGCGCGGGGAGACATCCAGGTCGACAATCATCACACGATCGAGGATGTCGGCATCGTGTTGGGCGATTGCTTCCGCGAAGCGCTTGGCAGCAAGGAAGGAATCCGCCGCTATGGCTGCGCGTATCTGCCGATGGATGAAACGCTGGCACGGGTGGTTGTGGATCTGAGCAACCGTCCGCATTTGGAATTCCGCGCTCCAGCCGGAACGCCGGACGCGCCGAACCTGCCCTTCACGTTGGTCGAGGAATTTTGCCGCGCGCTCGCTTCGAACTTGCGGGCGAACATTCATGTGGAATTGCTCTACGGACGCGACGGACATCACATCGCCGAAGCGATTTTCAAGGGCCTTGCACGCGCGTTGCGCTGCGCCAGCGAGATCGATCCGCGGGTGAAGGGCATACCCAGCACCAAAGACGCGCTGTGACCGCGGGCATCATCGACTACGGCGGCGGCAACTTGCGCAGCGTGGCCAATGCGTTGCGCTCGCTCGGCCACAAACCTCGCATCATCGCCAGCGCCGACGAGCTGGGCGATGCGACGCACTTGCTGCTGCCCGGCCAAGGCGCTTTTGGCGATTGCATGGAACGCCTCGAACAACGCGGGCTCGCCGGATTGTTGAAGGATTGGATCGCCACGGACCGCCCTTACTTTGGCATTTGTGTCGGCTATCAGATTCTCTTTGAAAGCAGCGACGAAGCTCCAGGAGTCCCCGGCCTCGGCGTGTTCGCGGGAAATGTGCGCCGCTTCGATGACGAACCGGAATTGAAAATCCCGCACATGGGATGGAACTCCGCAACGGCCTGCCGCAGCGACGCGCCGGTGTGGAACGGCTTGGGCGAGGATCCATATTTCTATTACATCCACTCCTACTTTCCCGATCCAAAGGAACAGGAACACGTCGTCGCACGCACCACCCACGGTTCACAATCCTTCGCCGGCGCCGTCGCACGCGGCAATCTCTTCGCCTGCCAATTCCACCCGGAAAAAAGCCAGCAAGCGGGACTGCGCTTGATCAGGAATTTTTTGGAACGCTGAAAGGAGCACCTCCAAAAGGAGCGCGTTCATTCTGAACGCTATGTGCCGCGGACATTCTGTCCGCGCTTCTCACTGCCGACAGTATGTCGGCCGGGCCCAGTCGACAACATGTCGACGCTCCTATTTTGCGCTGCCGTCTGGACAAATGCCTGATGCTGCGCCAAGGACAATTACACGCAAATGAATGCCGATTCGTCAGACCGCTCTCACTTGTGCGATTCACACCGCGAGGAAGTCGCGAGTCTGCTGACCCACGCGGCGGGGGTCGTGCTCAGCATCGCCTCGCTGGCAGTGATGGTGGTCCTCTCCGCTGGCGATCCGTTGAAGGTGGTGTCGGCGATCGTCTTCGGCATGTCGCTGGTGCTGCTTTATATGTCATCGACACTTTATCATTTTTTCACATCGCCCTCGTGGAAGGCGCGCTTCCAGGCGCTCGATCATGCCTGCATCTATTTGCTCATCGCCGGTTCCTACACGCCGGTGACATTGATCACGCTGCGCGGGGCCTCGGGCTGGTGGCTGTTCGGCACCGTGTGGACCCTGGCGATTATCGGAGTGTTGGTGAAGACCCTCCGACAGGGAAAACGGGATCATTGGATTTCCACCGTATTGTATCTGGCAATGGGTTGGCTCGTACTGACGGTGCTCGGCCCGCTGTTCCAAAAGCTGCCTTCCGCCGGCGTGTGGTGGTTGATCGCGGGAGGCTTCACCTATTCCGCGGGCATCCTGTTTTACGCCTGGAAGCGTCTGCCCTTC
Source organism: Akkermansiaceae bacterium (assembly GCA_031371445.1). Taxonomy (GTDB): domain Bacteria; phylum Verrucomicrobiota; class Verrucomicrobiia; order Verrucomicrobiales; family Akkermansiaceae; genus Luteolibacter. Next base: position 1,181 of record JANMJQ010000111.1, on the reverse strand, counting down.
AACCATGCCATCTGGCATCTCTTCGTCATGGGCGGCAGCGCCTGCCATGTGCTCGCCGTGGCCCGTTATGTCCTATAAGGAGCAACGACACTCCTGTCGTTTCTTCACCGTTCCCCAAGAAGGGGACAAGAGTGTCCCCACTCCTTAAGCCATGCCCGAGCTGCCCGAAGTCGAAACCACCCGCCGCGGCATCGAACCTTATGTGACTGGCCAGCGCATCCGCGAAGTAATCATCCGCCGCCACGATTTGCGGCAGCCGGTTTCGGAAAATCTAACAGAAATTGAGAAGCGGAAAATACGCGCCGTGACGCGCCGCTCGAAATACCTGTTGTTCGAAATCGACGACCGCTCGACGGTCCTGCTCCACCTCGGCATGTCAGGCAGCCTGCGGATCATCGATCCGGCGGAGCCATGGAAGAAGCACGATCATGTCGGAATCACGCTGGGAAATGGCAAACAACTGCGCTTTCACGATCCCCGGCGCTTCGGATTGATCCTGCGATTTTCCGGCGATCCCGCGCAGCATCCCTTGTTAAAATCGCTGGGGCCGGAACCTCTGGACAAGGAATTCACCGCGGCGCATCTCAAGGCCGCGTGCGCCAAGCGAGCGGTTGCCATCAAGCTTGCGATCATGGATGCGAAGGTCGTTGTCGGCGTGGGGAACATCTATGCGTCGGAAGCCCTGTTCCGCGCGGGCATCCGGCCGGCGACTCCGGCCAACAAGCTGACGAAGCCGAAGCTCGCCAAGCTGGTAGCCGGCATCCGGGCCGTTCTAACAGAATCGATCAAGGCCGGCGGCACCACCTTGCGCGACTTCCTGCATTCGAGTGGCGAGCCCGGTTATTTCAAGCAGCGGCTCTTCGTTTACGACCGCAAGGGCGAGCCATGCCGCGTGTGTGAAACCGCGATCAAACACTCGACCCTCGGCCAGCGTTCGACCTATTGGTGTCCCAAGTGCCAACGCTAGGATTGCAGGTCGGTCCACCTCTTCATCCACGATCCACGATCTCCAAAAGACACGACAGGAGTGTCGTGGCTCCTTATCATAGAGACGCCGCTACATTGCTTAGCGCTCCAGCGCCACCAAATCTGCTAGATGGCCACCCCGTGCCGTCACCCATTTTCCCTTGCGGATGACCTGTGTGAATCCCAATCCGCTGGCTGCGGCGGCTTTGAATACA
>JANMJQ010000091.1:0-3069 GCA_031371445.1 Akkermansiaceae bacterium | reverse complement strand
GTTGAGCCCAAGCCGCTCAGCCCACATGCCCCGCGCATCGTGTCGGTGAAAATCCCGGCCGACCGCATCGGCGAACTCATTGGACCTGGTGGCAAGAACATCAAGGGCATCCAGGCCGAGTCCGGCGCCGAGATCAACATCGAGGACGACGGCACCGTGCACATCTACGCTTCCAAGCAGGAAGGCCTCGATCGCGCGAAGGCGATGATCGACCGCATGTTCCAGGAAATCGAAGTGGGCAAGGTTTACACCGGCAAGGTTGTTTCCATCACCCAGTTCGGCGCGTTCATGGAAGTGCTGCCGGGCAAGGACGGACTCGTTCACGTTTCCGAACTCGCCGAAGGCCGCACCGAGAACGTCGAGGATATCGTCAAGAAAGGCGACGTCATCACCGCCAAGTGCCTCGGAGTTGACGAAAAAGGCCGCGTGAAAATGTCACGCCGCGCCTGGCTCCGCGACCAAAAAGCCGCCGAGCACGACGCGAAGCAACCTGCGGGAGTCGAGTAAAAGGGGAGCACACGCACCCTCGCGTGTCGGTTTCGTCGCCCTCGCCGAAACCTCTTCCTCTTCCGAATCAATCAAGCCGGCGTCCTCACAAGGGACGCCGGTTTTTTGTTTTTCTGAAAGTGGCTGTCGCCGACAGACGCCACATTTTAAAAGATTGAATTGTGGCACAAAATGGCACACATTCTCTCCATGGCAACCTTGCAAAACGATCCTCGTCGCTTGGATCGGCTCGTCGCCCGGATCACACCGGAAGACAAGTCGTTGCTGACTCGTGCCGCGGCATTGGAAGGTTCTTCACTTGCCTCCTTCGTCGTGTCTCATATCCGGGACGCGGCTCAGGAAGTCATCCGCCGCCACTATTCCATCCAACTGAACGAGTCCGAGTCCCGGCGGTTTGTAAAAGCCCTGTTTGGTCCTCCTACAAAGCCCACCGAGCGTTTCGCCACGGCGCTTAAACTCCATCAGGAAACGGTCACGGAGCGTTAGAGGAAAGCAGGGCCGTTACCTGCTTCATGGTCATAAAAAGCCGCTTCGCATCCAGCTCTGAGAAGCCGAATTCCTGATAAAATCGCCGCGCATTGTCGCCTTTTGGATCGGTCACGATTGCCCACGAAGCCACCTCCTCCGCGCCGTGAGCTGCTCTGGCAAATGCGCTCATCATCAATCGATCCCCCAAACCCTGGCCTTTGAAAGCAGTCGAGCGAGCCAACCTGCCCAACAAAGTCGCCTCTTCAAGTCCACCGCGTACCTTGCAAGGCGCCGATTTCCGGTATATACAAAACTCATGCCAGATACTTACAACATGAAGGAGGCACAGGCGGGGCTGACCCAACTCTGCCGATCTGGAAAACGTTTCGTCATTGCCAACCGGAACCGCCCGGTCGTGGTGGCCATGCCGGTCGAGGACTTCGAGGCGTTGATGGAGACGCTCGACGTGCTGGCGGACCCGTTGGCAATGAAAGCCGTCCTATCCGCCCGCAACGGCGAAACGAACTACCGCCCGCTCGATCTCGAGGATGAAAATTTCGGCCTCTGATCAAGTCGCCGCATGGCTCTGCGGTCTCCCTCCGCAGACCAAACGCCGGGTCAGGCTGGCACTCCGCGGATTGGCCAAGGGCAGGGGTGACATCAAGGGATTGCAGGGCCCGCTCGAAGGATTCAATCGATTTCGGATCGGAGGACTGCGCATCATTTACCGTCAGATTTCCGGCGATGAGATCCAGCTTGAATACGCCAACACGCGGGATGCGATCTATGAGCTCTACGAACAGATCCTCCAAAATCGGAAGTCGTAGTGGGCTGGAATTTCCGCGTTCTGAATCTTCCTCCCCGCAAAGCCCCTGCTTCCTAAAAGATTGTCCGGCGATCGAACCCGGCTCACTCTCAGGAACCGCCATGAAACCATTGTGGATTTCATTTCGAGAAAATTAGTTGCCATTCAACGTTCCCGCGACATGCCGTTTCTCACCCGACTTCAGCTTGATCGCCCGGGCGACGGGTTTCCATTCAATATCCCCGCAGTACAGGCGCTGGAGCGCGGTTTGGAACTGCATCCCAAGGTCACCTTCCTCGTCGGCGAGAACGGAACGGGCAAGTCCACGTTGTTGGAGGGACTGGCCGACAAGTGGGGTTTCTCGTGAGGCTGCACGATCTGGTGAACGATTTCAGCCAGTTCGTGATCGCGACGCATTCGCCGATCATTTTGGCCTATCCGGACTCGGTCATCTATGAGCTCAGTCAAACAGGCATCGAGCCGGTGAGCTACCGCGACTCGCAGCCCTATCAGGTGACCAGCCGGTTCCTCAAAAACCCGGAAGGGATGTTGGAAAAATTGCTCGCAGATTGATTGCAGGCTTCACGCCGCGGCGCTTCAGAGAAAACTCCGGAATGCGCGCGTAAGCCACGTGAAAGAGCGTCTCCGAAATGGACAACTGCCATCATCTGTGTATGCTCTGTGCATGGCTACGAAAACCATTTCCGTGGACATCGAGGCTTACCAGCTTCTCAGCAAGGCGCGGACTTCGCCCAAGGAGTCCTTCTCGCAGGTTATCAAGCGGGCTCAGTGGTCGCAGCGCGCGAAGACCGGGGCCGATCTTCTCAAAGCACTGGCCACCCTGCCGGTCGCTTCCGAGGAGGTGATCCGCCGCTTGGATGAGGCGCAAGCGACCGATCTTCCTCCCGACGATCCTTGGTCATGAACGATCTGCTTTTTGACACCTGTTTCCTCATCGACCTCGAGCGGGAAATGCGGCGCGGCGCGGGTCCGGCCCATGAATTCGTAAGCCGCCATGAAGCGGATCGTTTTTGGGTTTCCTGGACTGTGGTCGGGGAGTTTGCCGAGGGCTTTGGAAGTGTCCATGCCTCACCTTGCGCGGAGTTGCTCGAACGATTTGAAGTGGTGGAAATGAACCAAGAGTCTGCGGATCAATATGCGCGGATCACTTCGGGCCTACGAAAGAGCAGCCAGATTATCGGCGCGAACGATCTGTGGATCGCGGCCGCGGCGCTGGCGACGGAGTTTCCCTTGGTGACCAACAATGCAAAGCATTTCAGCCGGGTGCC
>JANMJQ010000080.1:0-7665 GCA_031371445.1 Akkermansiaceae bacterium | reverse complement strand
ACCGCTAAGCTTGAGCGTTTCCAATTCCCGCTTTGCCTCGAGATACTGCGGATACAAGGTCTTGATGATGTTTTCCGGCAAATCGAGACCCGCCGCATACACCATCAATTGATCGCTGTCATATTTCAGCAGGCTGTTGATCTGCGTCTCAAGCTGAAGCTTTTCCTGCTCGAGCTGGTAATAGGCTTGCATCGCATTCCGTGCTTCCTCATCGCCGCCCTCCCCATCTTTGATTCTAACAACGGTGGCCAGCACCTTGCGCCGTTCTTCCACTTTGTCCTCTTGATCGCGGATGGATTTGTCCAGATCGGCCAGTCGCTTTTGGCGCGCCTCCGCGGTCTCGGCGGGGGTTTTTACCATGTGTTGGGAGATTTTCCGTGATCGCTGAATCTCATAAGCACCAAAAACCACCAGGCCACTAATGGCGACGGAAGCGGCGATGGCGCCCAAGCGCCCCACCCATGGCGAGCGAATGGGCGAGCTGACAGCAACGGGGTTTGCATCAAGCGCATTTTCAATGTTCTGAAGCAACTGCTCTTTGTCGTCGCGTCCTTGTTCATGGAGGAGTGCGTCGAGCAATTGGTCCTCAAGTTGTTCCTGGGAAAGTTTCATGAGCGTATCAGTGGGTTGAAATTTTTTGTTGGAGACAGAGGCGCAGTACGGTGCGCGCTCGTTCGAGGCGTTTTCGGAAGGTGGATCCACTGACTCCGCAGCGAATGGCAGCTTCGTCGGTGCCGAGCTTTTCGTCGTAAACGGCGCTGATGCATCCGGCAAAAGGCTCGTGCAAGCGCTCGCGACAACGCGCGAGACGATCGAAAATTTCCGGCCGGTCCGCTTCCCATGCGGTGACGGTTTGCTCGATGGCGGCCAGCGTTTCCTCATCCATGGAAATCTCACGGCGCGCGCGGCGGCAGGCTTCGCGCCATTTGTTGCGGACGATCCCGCGCAGCCAGCAAGCCACATCGCGGGTGACATCGAATTTCCCAATGTTCTGCCATGCGACCACAAAACTATCCTGCACGATGTCGCCCGCCTTCACCGCATCGCCCGTGATCATGCGCGCATAGGCCATCAGCGCGCCGTGGTTTTCGCGGATCAGGACGGAGAAATCTTCACGGGTCATGATGCTGCGGGGAGAAGGTAAATCGAGGAGCGTTTGCATGGCTTACAAACTTGATTGGCGCAACGCAGGCAGATTGTGACATTTATTTCTCCGGAGAGGATTTCGGAGGCCGGCCACCAAAACCATGGGAGCTTGCCCACGGCATCCCGTCTGCTTACCGTCCGGCGCATGGAACCAAATCCCTACGCGCCGCCGCCAATGCCCACCGGGCCGGCAACCGATGACATTTCGCGCCAGCTTCAGGGCATCCAGTATCCTCTCACGCTGTCATTCAAAATCCTCGCCCTCGCCAGCCAGGCCACGGTTACCGACGCGGCGGGCAAGACGGTGCTCTATACGCGGCAGAAGATTTTCAAGTTCCGCGAGCATGTGGAGATCTGGACAGACAAATCGCAAGGCACCAAACTCGCCGATATCAAGGCCAACAAGGTCATCGATTGGTCGGCCCGATATTTTTCCACCGATGCGAGCGGCAAGGAAATCGGCAGCGTCGGTCGCCGCGGTTGGCGATCGATCTGGAAGGCGCACTACGAGGTTTTCAATCCCGGTGACAACGTTCCGGACTTTTCGATCCAGGAAGAAAACGCCTGGATCAAGGTCGCCGATTCCCTGTTCGGGGAAATCCCCATCGTCGGCATGTTTAGCGGTTTTGTCTTTCATCCCAGCTATCTGGCAACCGGCTCCAACGGCCAGCCGGCGATGCGGATGAGCAAGCAGCCCGCGTTTTGGGAAGGCCGCTTCAAACTCGAAAAACTCGCCGACCTGACGCCGCGCGAGGAATTGAATTTGTTCCTGTCGTACATGATGCTCGTTCTGTTAGAGCGGCGCAGAGGCTGATTGGTATGGGCATTTGTCGTACGTAGTTCCGCCTTCAGGCGGTCTTGAGAGCGGAAGACCACCTGAAGGCCAATGCCTTTAAGGGTTCGGATTTCCCCAGCACCAACGGTGCGGACCATACCAACCCAGGGCAACGCCCTGGGTATGCGTGCGTAACAATATCCAGAGCTCTGTAGGAGCGACCCAATCGATGACCCGCCGCGTTGGTCCGCCCCTTCAGGGCTAACAAATTTTCCGAATCCGACCCCCCAGGGCGTTGCCCTGATCTTTATACACAAATGGTTCTGATCGGCGGAGGAAACGAACGGAGCGCTGACTTTAGTCGGCGAGTTTCGTCGCTTCGTGGCTCGTTGGGGCGCCAAAATGCTGGAATCACTCGCCGGCTGAAGCCAGCGCTCCGTAAGCATGGCTGACGCCTGCGGACTTGTGTATAAAGATCAGGGCAACGCCCTGGGCTGGTATGGGTCAGACCGTTGGCCTGAGGGAATAGAATCTTCCTCATCACCAATCCTTAAAGGCATTGACCTGAAGGCGGGACTACGTACGGAGAGCTGCCGCCGCTCCACGCACCCGCTTCTCCGCCTTCAACATCCCGCAGCCGGCGGCGACGTCGATGCCGCGGCGTTGTCTGAACGTGCAGGGGAAGCCCGCCGCTTGGAGGATTTTTTGGAAGGCTTTGCCCGAACTGCTTTCCACACCCGCAAAGCCGCCGGTCGGGTTGAGCGGGATCAAATTCACGTGCGCGTCCATGCCTTCTAGCAGCTTTGCAAGACGCGCGGCGGTTTCGGGTGAATCGTTTTTACCGGCGATCAGAGTCCATTCGAAGAAGATCCGCCTGCCGGTGATTGTGCCGTACTGGCGGCAAGCATCAATGAGCATGGCCAGGGACCAGCGTTTGCTGGCCGGGACCAAAGCAGACCGCTCCTCTTCGGTCGAGCCGTGCAAACTCACCGCAAGCCGGTAGGGCCGCGCTTCTTCCGCAAGGCGCAACATCGCGGGGACCACGCCGACGGTGCTGATCGAGATCTTGGAAGGACCGATGCCGATCCCCCGCACGTCGGAAATAGTTTCCAGCGCCTGCATCACCGCATCGTAGTTGTGGAGCGGCTCACCCATGCCCATCAGAACCATGTTGCGGAGGCGTTTGTTGGGATCGATGGATTTCAAGACCCGCTTTGCATGCAACACCTGCGCGATGATTTCACCGACACGCAAATGCCTCACAAAGCCCATCTGTCCCGTCGCGCAAAACACGCAGCCCATCGCACAACCGGCCTGCGTGCTCACACAAACGGTGTGCCGCCCGTCATAGCCCATCAGCACCGTTTCGATGGTCTGGCCGTCGCGCAGCTTGAGTAGAAACTTCCGCGTCAGTCCGTCGGAGCTCCGGATTTCCTCCACCACCTCGGGCGCGTCGAGAAAGAACGCCTTCCCCTCGCCCACCGAATCCGCCACCCAGCGTCTGAGTGGCGGCAAAAACGCGCGGTCTGTTAGATTGAGTTCACCCTCGCGCTGCATCGCCCGCCACAGCGCCTTGGCATGGTGGGCGGTGATCCCAAAATCTGTTAGAGCGGCCGCGAGTTCCGCGAATCCGAGATCATGCAGCGAGCGGGCGGCATTCACCATTATTTCAGAACTTTGACGCGGATGTTCTTATACAGCGTCGTGCTGCCCTTGTCGTGGCCCTGGATCGCAAAAGTACCGCCATCCGGCAGCAGCTTGGTGTCGGCTTCCGTGGGCTTGTAATCCTTGACCACTTCCTTGCCATCGACGGTGACATTGACGACGCCGTCCTTCACGGTGATGTCGAACTTCATCCACTTGTCGTCTTCGAAGGGAGTGAGGTTTTTCACGGTGTTGTAGAGGCCACCCGATTTCTGGGGGTCGCTCTGCGTGTTGTTGACCTGCACCTCATAGCCACTCGGCCAGCCTTCGTTGAGGAAGACGGTGTGGATGAAAAATCCGCCGTTCGAGTTCTTGCGGGTCATGACGTCCAGACGGACTTCGAAATTCTTGAACTTCGCGCCATTCACCTTGCCCTCGTAGAACAAGTGCGTGCGGTTGCCGTTGGCCTTGATCGCTCCATCCTCGACGGAGAATGCGGTTTGGTCCTCGTTGATTTTCCAACCGTCCAGGGTCTTCCCGTCAAACAGCGAAACAAATCCGGCCTCGCTCTCGGCGGCGTAAGCGGGCGCTGCCAGCGCGGCGATCATGGCAAGCATCAGCAATGGTTTTTTCATGGTCAGCAAACTACGCCACGATACCCGGGTTTTTAGCAAGGGAAAGGGGCGCAAAGAAAATTTCCCGCAGCCCCGCGACGGCCGCCGCAGCCACGCCGACGGACTGCTTGCCGGACGCGATGAGTCTGCTAGGAATCGGCTCTATGAGCGAATGGTTCTATGCCCGCGGCGGGCAGCAAAGCGGTCCGGTCCCTTTCCAACAACTCGTCGAAATGGCCCGCAACGGCGCGCTGTCTCGATCCGACCTCGTCTGGACGGCCACGATGAAAGACTGGCTCCCTGCCGGCCAGATGGTGGAAATTTTTCCGACCGCTTCCACACCCGCACTTTCGGTCCAAAACCCTTCCAATCCGTATGCGGCCCCCGCCAGTCCTTGGAATGAAGCGGCACAGGTTTCCGCAGGAATTCCGCTCGATGAAATCGTCCCCGGCAGCGAACCGCTCGACGTGGGGGCCTGCGTGCAACGGGGCTTCCACCTGACCGCACGGCATTTCGGAATGATCCTGCTGGTGGGTATCATTTACGCCGCAATCTCCACGGCCATCAATGCGACGGTCGGCCTGACAATGGACTTTAACGCCAGTGATGCCTCGCAACCCATCCCGCTCCATCCTCCCGGGGAATTCCATTCATCCGTGCCGGCGGGGTCCCGCTCGGAGATCATGGGGGCTACAAGATCCCTCGGCAGCCAGCTCGTATCGCTGTTTTTGTCGCTGGGGATCCTCCGCATCGGGCTGAACATCGTCTCGGGGAAACCCTTTGAAATCGCCATGATGTTCGGCGGCGGCAAATTCTTCCTGCGCGCCCTTGGTGCCAGCATTCTGTTCGGACTCATGGTCGGTGTGGGATTCCTGCTCCTGATTGTGCCCGGCGTTTATCTCGCGCTCCGCTACGGCCAGTACATGAATGCGATCGTGGATCGAAATCTCGGTGTCATGGATTCGTTTTCCTACAGTTCCGCGATCACGACCAACAACCGCGGGAGATTGTTCCTCCTCTACCTGCTCTTCATCCCCATCTTGTTCGCCGGGTTGATCACTTGCGGCATCGGTCTCTTTTTCGCGATCCCTCTCACCTGGTTGGCCGGGGTGGTTGCCTATCGCTGGATGCAATACGGCCATCGCGCCGCGCTGGATCATCCGGGGACGCAAGTGCCCGTGTTGTCCGGCCTGCCGTAACGGTTTCGCCAGGAAAAATTTCAGGAATAAGCCTGGGGTGCAATTGCTTCCAGCCCCGGCTTGCGGTCGGCTGCCCCCCGGCTACCCTGCCCTCGCGCATGTCGGATTCGTTCGTTCACCTCCACTTACATACGGAATTTTCACTGCTCGACGGAATGATCCGCACGGGCGATCTCGCAAAGCGCGCCGCCGAACTCGGCATGTCCGCGGTCGCGATGACGGACCATGGCAATCTCTATGGCGCTATCAATTTCTACAAGGCCTGCAAGAAGGCGGGCGTGAAGCCAATCCTCGGCTGTGAGATTTATCTCGCGCCATTTTCGATGGAGGACAAACGCGAGGTGGCCGGCCGCAAGCGCGCGACGCACATGACCTTGCTCGCGGAAAACAACGAGGGCTGGGACAACCTCAGCAAGCTGGTGACAAAGGGCAATCTCGAGGGCCTCTATCATGGCAAGCCGCGCGTGGACCGCGATGCGTTGCGTGAATTTTCAAAAGGCATCATTTGTCTAACAGGTTGCATCTCGGGGCCCGTCAACGAGTGGCTCCGCGCCGGCGACGAAGCGAAGGCCCGCGAAACACTGGCGGAGCTGGTGGACATCTATGGGCGTGAAAATACCTACGTGGAAATCCATGACCACGGCCTCGAACCGCAGCGCCTCGTCACTCCGGCATTGCTGAAACTCGCGAAAGAAGCCGGCCTCAAAACGGTCGCCGCCAATGACGTGCATTTCCTTCACAAGACCGATCACGAGGCGCACGACGTGATGATCTGCATCGGCACCGGGCATTTGTTGATCGACGAAAACCGGATGCACTACACGCCGGAAGTCTATTTCAAGACGGCGGAGGAAATGCGCGCGATTTTCGCCGAACATCCGGAAGCCTGCGACGCGACCCTGGAGATCGCGGAACGTTGCAACGTTTCCATCAAGCTCGATCCCTCGAGTTCGGAGAAATATCCGCAGTTCGGCACGCCCGATGGCACACCGCGCGAGGAATACCTCATGAAGGTTTGCCAGGACGGCCTGGTGAAACGCTATGGCAAGGAACGCGCCGCCGATGCGGAACTGGCGGGGCGCTTGAAGTATGAGGTTGATACCATCAATCATCTTGGCTTTGCGTCCTACTTCCTCATCACCGCGGACTTCATCCAGTGGGCGCGCGACCATGATATTCCCGTCGGCCCGGGCCGGGGTTCGGCGGCGGGTTCATTGGCGTCCTATGCGATGGGCATCACCGACATTTGCCCGATACGCTTCGGCTTGTTGTTCGAACGCTTCCTCAATCCGGAACGCGTGAGTCCGCCCGACGTTGACATCGACTTTTGCCAAAGCCGCCGGGTCGAGGTCATCGATTACGTGCGGAAAAAATACGGCGAGCGCAGCGTTTCGCACATCATCACCTATGGCAAACTCGGCGCGAAGAGCGTCATCCGCGATGTTTGCCGCGTGATGGGTATCTCGTATGGCGAGGGCGACCGGATCGCGAAAATGATCGAGGCCAAGCCCGACGCGACGCTTGCCAAGGAATACGAGGCCAAACCGGAGTTGCGCGAACTCATCGAGAACAGCAGTTCCTATCAGGAGCTCTGGGGTTATGCGACCAAGCTTGAAGGCCTTTCGCGCAACGTCGGCGTGCATGCCGCGGGTGTCGTGATCGGCGACCGCCCGCTCGACGAGCATGTCCCGCTCACCCGTGGCAATGAAGGTGAAGTCGTCACGCAGTACGACATGAAGGCCATCACCGACGTGGGCCTGTTGAAGATGGATTTCCTCGGATTGAAAAACCTCACCGTCATCCAGGAAGCGGTCGGCCACATCCGTTTGCATACGGCCGGGTTCGTGATGGAAGAGGTTCCGCTCGACGACTGGCGGACCTTCGAAGTGCTCAACCGGGGTGAGACGATGGGCGTGTTCCAGCTTGAATCCGGCGGCATGGTCGAAACCTGCCGGAAGTATGCCATCGAGAAAATCGACGACATCATCGACCTCATCGCCGTTTACCGGCCGGGGGCAATGCAATTCATCGACCAAATGCTCGATGTCAAAAAAGGCCGCAAGCGCGCCACCTATGAGCATCCCCTGTTAGAGCAGGTCTGCGGCGACACCTATGGCGTGATGATCTATCAGGAGCAGGTCCAGAACGCGGCGAAGCTGCTTGCGGGATACACGCTCGGCGGCGCCGATTTGCTGCGCCGCGCGATGGGCAAGAAGGACAAGGTCGAGATGGAGAAGCAGCGCGAGAAGTTCGTCGAGGGCTGCGCGACAACCAACAACATCAACCC
>JANMJQ010000078.1:0-23558 GCA_031371445.1 Akkermansiaceae bacterium | reverse complement strand
AGCAGCAGCCACGCGAATGGCGCGACGACAGCGACAAGCCGCTTCGGATTCCAATTTCTAACAGCTTCTGCCATGCACCGACGAACGTCTTCAGGCGGGAAGCGAAGACCGATGCTCCGTAAGTTGCCGCCAGCCTGTCATTTCTATAGCGCCTCGCATCACCGGATTCTTTCAAATATCCGGGAAAAACGCTTGGTCGCCCGCCACCGGGATGGCCTCGCAGACCTCGCGCCAGCCGGGGAAATTCCACGTGTTCGGGAAACCCGCGCATTGGGCGGGCTTCACCGGATGGATGCGGCACGAATTGCCATCGAGCATGATGCACTCGTGATTCGGTTTTTCGATCAACGACAAGCCCTGCCGGTTGGTCCGCAGGCGGGTGTAACGATTCAGAAAATCCGCTTCGGACAGGCCCAGAAAATCGGCGATTGCAGGAATCTCGTCACTCTCCAGACGCACATCGCCCGGCCATTTGCAGCACGCCGTGCAGCGTTGGCACACATAACGGATGCCCGGTTCAAGCACCGAGTGGGAATTTCCGGGACTGCCGTAATGATCCCTCGCCAAGCTTCCGCTCATTCGAGTTGCTTATAGTAATAATTGACCCGTCCCTGGAACCAACGCCACTTCGCGCCGGGCCTGCCATTTTCCAACAGGAAGTGCGGGCAGTTCTTGTTCGGAGGGTTCTTGCCCCGCCGCGGCCAATGATAGTGCGGCACTACGTTCTGCAATGGGATGTTGTTTTTCTTCATCAACACAGCCGTGAGCTTCGCGGTCCGCTCGATGGTCGCAGACAAACTGTTGCCGCGGTTTTCGCACATCTCGATGCCGATCGACAAGCGGTTGCCGGGTCCGTTGAAATCCGCATGCTCGCCTTGTTCATTGGTCGGCATGTGCTGGATCGCTATATGATCATCCACGGTGAAATGCCAAATCAGGAAACCGATCCGGTTGCCACCTGGCCGCATCCCAGAACGCAGCGCGCCGTTTTTCAATGCCTGTGCATGACGCTCCGCACCCGCCGTATAATTTTCAGTGGCATGAATCGTGATGTAGCGCGGTGTCATGGACTTCGGTTTGCAGCGCCCGCAGGTTCCCCGCTTGACCATGTCCACCTTGAGGTTGACCTGCCGTGTCATGGCCGCGACCGAAGTGCCGCCACCTGAAGATGGCTCGGGAGTTGGCGTGACCTGGGTGATGGTTTGGTAGTTTTCACGCCCACCGCCGGGGGGGCCCACCGGATGACACTGGACCGAGACAAATACTCCCAAGGCAAGAGGCAGGATCAGACGGATCGATTTCACGACGCGAAGCAATAGCATATCGAAAGTCCTTCGGAAGGCCAAAGTTTTGATTTAAACGATTGCCTCCACCCGAAACAATGAGTCGGCGGTTGACCGATTCCGAGGCACTGTTGTTCATTCGTGCACCGATGCCCGAAGCGCCCACCGAACCGAAACCCCTGCTGATGACGCCCCACGCGGCGCTCAAGCAGTATTTCGGCTTCAGCGGCTTTCTCGAAGGCCAGGAACAGGTCATTTCTGAAATCGTTGCCGGGCGCGACGGCCTGGTCGTGATGCCCACCGGAGGGGGCAAGTCGCTCTGCTTCCAGATCCCCGCGCTTTGCTTCGGCGGAGTGACTCTGGTGATTTCGCCGCTGATCGCGTTGATGAAGGATCAGGTGGACGCACTCGTGGCACGGGGCATCGCCGCCACGGTGATCAACTCCACGCAAAGCTGGGCAGAGCAAAAGGAACGGCTCGATGGGATGCGTACCGGAAAATGGAAGCTCGTCTATGTCGCTCCCGAACGGTTCCGCGCGGACAGTTTTCTAAATGCTCTAACAGGCATCGAGATATCGTTGTTCGCGGTCGATGAAGCGCACTGCCTCAGCCAATGGGGCCACGATTTTCGTCCGGATTATCTGCGGCTTGGCAAGGCCCTCGCGAAAATCGGCAGCCCGCAATGCGTCGCTCTAACAGCAACTGCCACGCCGATTGTCAGGGACGACATTGTCTCAGTGCTGGCGCTGCGCGAACCCTTCGAGCTGGTCAGCGGATTTTCCCGGCCCAACCTCTCGCTCAACATCACCGCCGTTGAAAAAGCGGCGCAAAAGGACGAGCGGATGAAGTCGGTCATCGCCGCGCACAAGACCGGCATCATCTATTGCGCGACCCGCAAGAAGGTCGAGGCGGTTTCGGAAACCATCGCCAGCTGGGGCCTCAAATGCGTCGCCTATCACGGTGGCATGGGCGATGCCGAACGCGCGCAGGCCCAGGAAAATTTCATCCAGCGCAAGGCCGACATCGCGGTTGCCACCAACGCGTTCGGCATGGGCATTGACCGCTCGGACGTGCGCTTCGTAATTCATTACGAAATCCCCGGCAGCATCGAGGCCTACTACCAGGAAGCCGGCCGTGCGGGCCGCGATGGCGAGAACGCGGTTTGCGAACTGCTCTTCAACTACGCCGACACCCGTACTCAGGAGTTTTTCATCGAGGGCGCGAATCCCAGTGCCGCCACCGTCCGCTCGATTTACCAATATCTGTTAGATGAGGCCGACAAGGAATACGAAGTCCACCGCACGCTGGATGAAATCGCCCTCGGCGCCGACGTGAAGAATCCGATGTCCGTGGGCAGCGCGATGACCATTCTCGCCCGCGGCGGCTACATCGAGCGCTTCGACATTCCGCGATCAAGGATGCGCGGGACACGCTTGCTCAAGCCGGATGTTCTAACAGCACAGCTCGCGATCGACCAGGACGCGCTTGAGGAAAAGGACCGGCGCGACCGCGAGAAGCTCAAGGCGATGGTGGAAATGTGCTACTCACGAAGCTGCCGCCAGAACTGGATCCTCCGGTATTTCGGCGAGGAAGATGCCGGCGTTTGCGGAACCTGCGACATCTGCCGCGACGAAAGCTCCGGCGATCTCCGCGGCCCGACCGCCGAGGAAGAACTCGTTGTTCGCAAGGCGCTCAGCGGCGTTGCCCGCATGTCGCGAAAATCGGCAGCGGGTTGGGAAGCGCGCTTCGGCCGTGGCAAGATCGTGCAGATGCTCGCCGGCAGCCGCTCGCAGGAAATCGCGAGCGCCCGCCTCGACCAACTCTCCACCTATGGCATCCTCGCCGATAAAGGGGCGGGCTACCTCAACAGCCTCATGCGCGCCATGGCCGATGTCGGGCTCGTCATGACAGTCACCGGTGAGTTCCCATTGCTTACTCTAACAGCTCTCGGCGAAAAGGTGATGCTCGGGAAAGCGAAGTATCAACTCGTCTGGCCCGATCCCGCGGCGGGGCATAAGGAGATCGGCCTCAAGGACCATGGCTTCGATGGCCAACTCTACTCGATGCTCCGCGACATCCGCGAAAAAATCGCCAAACGCGAGAACTCACCGAGCTACATCGTTTTCTCCAACAAAACCCTCGAAGCGCTCTGCCGCTACCAACCCGTCACCACCGACGAAGCGCTGCATATTCCAGGCATCGGTGTTGCAAAGGTGCAGCGGTATGCGAAACCGTTTTTGGAAGCGATCCAGGTTTGGAAGAAGACGCGGAAGTAGGGGCGATCACCGGTCGCCCTGAATCTTTATTCGCCCCCGAGGGGCAAGATCTATTCGGGGCGACCAATGATCGCCCCTACATCACTGCGTCGCCACCTTCACCAACAGCCCGGCCTTCCTCACATATCGCAGATTGGTGGCGAAGAAGAGCGCGGCGATGGAGCCCCAGACGAGATTAAGCAATAGCGCGTGCTGCACATTTCCCCAAGGAATCGCATGACCCGACAAGACCGTCCGCATGCCTTCGAAAATGGGTGTGCAAGGCAACGCATTCGCCGCGGGTTGCAGCCAAGCTGGAAGCACCGACACCGGATAAAACACGGCGGCAAGTGGCTGGATGAAAAATGGCACCGCCCAAGCGAGACTTTCCGCGGCTTGGCCAAAGCGCATGATGAGGGCGGTGGAAATCATCCCCAGGAACCAGCCGAAGAGAATCAGATTCCCCAAAAACGGCAGCAGCGCGAAGCCGAGGCTCGTGAGATGGAATTGATAGGCAAGCGCGGCGACGATCGTGAGAACGACCAGCGTGACAGCGACCCGCAACACGCCAACCGTGCAGGTGGCGGCCACATACTCCGTGGTTCTAACAGGTGCGACGAAAACATTCAGCAGATTCCGCGTCCACACGTCTTCCAAAAATGAAATCGCGACGCCTTGCTGGGATCGGAACAACACATCCCACAAAATCATGCCGCCGATCAGGAAGCTGATGGCGGTGGGGAACTCCCCTGCTCCATGCTTTTGCAAATAGGTCGTGAGAAATCCCCACACCAACAGATCGACAAGCGGCCAGAAGATCAACTCAACGAGCCTTACCGGATGGCGCGTGTAAAGATAGAGGTAGCGAAGAACCAGGGCGCTTACGGTGTTATAGGAGAAGGGCATTGCGTTTTTTAAATGATCATTTCAATCCCAGCGTTGCATCGACCTCACCGCGCGCGACGCCGATGAACAGATCTTCCAGCGAAGTGCGATTGAAGCGCTCGTGGATATCGTCAGGTGTGCCCTCCGCGAGGACCTTGCCGCCATGAAGGAAAATCAGACGGTCGCAAACTTCGTTGATGTCCCGCATGTTGTGGGACGTGTAGAGGATGGACAGGCCGTTTTCCTGCTGCAACTTCCGCAGCAGCTTGCGGACACGGTCGGCGATGTCGGGATCGAGCGAAGCGGTGGGCTCGTCCAACAGCAGCAACCGCGGCTTGTTGAGCAGGGCCTTGGCAAGGTTCACGCGGGTCGATTCGCCGGCCGAGAGCTGGCCGGTGACCGACTTGCGGAGATGGGTGATGTCGAGCAGTTCCAGCAACTCCTCGATGCGCTGTTTCGGCTTTGGCACGCCGTAGAGCTTGGCAAAAACCGTTAGATTCTGCCAAACGAGGAGATTCGATGGGAGCGCGGTGTAGGCGGAGGAAAAATTGACCTGCCGCAGGATCTCGACCCGGTGCTTCGAAAGATCGAGGCCGAAAATGCGCACCGTCCCGGAAGTGGGGGTGGTCAGGCCCAGCAGGAGGTTCATCGCGGTGGTTTTGCCGGCTCCATTGACACCCAGAAGACCCAGCGATTCCCCTTCCCCCACTTTAAACGAAAGTCCGTCGAGCGCCGTCGATTCACCGAAAATTTTGACGAGTCGATCCGCTTCGAGAATGGGGTTGGCAGGAGGCACCGGGGGAAACTGGACCATCGGAACCGAATATCCAGCAACATTCGGAGCTTCCCCCCCGCGAAATTCGTTATTTTAATAAATCCATGTCCGCGAAACTCAACGTCATACCCCCTTCTGTCCATCTTGGCATTGTCCCCACCCATCTGCGTTTCGTCGGTGGCCTTGTTCCCGAAGAAAACGGCAAGTTTCCCCGCGACGCGAAGGGTGAAATCCGCATCGTGTCCGGCATGCGGGACTTCCTCGCGATGTCCAAGGTCACGCCAAAGTGCGTCCAACTACCCTACTTCGCCGCCGCCGATTCCGCGGATGTCGATGAGATGGTGAATGGCCTGAAGAAACTCGGCCTTGAGGTGCATTTCATCATCATGCTCAACGGCGTGAACCCGATGGACCCCGCCGATGAAGAGGGCGCGGTGAAACAACTGGTGACGAGCGTGAAAGCGGCGATCCGCCACAATCTGACAGACGTCTCATCAACCTCGATCGAAGAATGGATGGGTGCCGGCGCCGCGGCCCTTGACGCCGCCAGTTTCGAAAAGGTGGTCGCGCAGGATGTGAAAGTCCACCTTCGCGCCTACAAGGAGGCCGGTGTCGAAGGATCATCCGTCAAAAGCTGGCACATCGAATTCCTGCGCCCGGGTGAGTTCAAAACCTACACGAATGTCGAAAAGGCCTGGACCTTTGTCTCGGCTGCCAACCGCGCTCTCGGCAAGAAGTTCTTCAAGCAAATCGTCGATGCCGCCCATTGCGGCGACTCGGGTCTGGGCATTGCGGAAAACGAAAAACTGATCGAGAAAATCGCCGCTGCGGATGAACTCGGAATTTTCCACGCCTCCGCAAAGACCACCCGCGGCTGTCTGTCAACGGACGATGGTTGGATCGCCGCTCTTCTAACAGCTTGTGCGAAGACCGGCAAACTTGGCCATATTTTCGTCGAGATCTTCGATCACGAGGATCCCGCCCTGGAGTTGCTGCGCCAGTTGGATCCAAAGCATGGGGTCAATACCCTCGACGGCCGCAGCTACGCGGAGGTGACCGCCGACGGATTGACGGACGTCGCTCATCGCCTCAACAACCTGGTGGTGCGGGGAATTCTAACAGCCTGACCGCCATGCCCGAGGTTCACGGCGAGGAGTCGCATCATCTGGCAACACCAGAGCTCGACCTCGATATCACGACCCGCGGCGGGATGCTCGCGCCGGTGGTGTTTCATCTGCCGGGCCGCGACGTCCAGCCGTACTCGCTGGCTCCGTGGCAGCCGTCCGAATTCCCTGATATCCCGCCGCTGCTATCGGTGCTGCGCGGCGATTTCTTTTGTTTCCCGTTCGGCGAGCAAACGAATGGCCCGCCGCATGGCGAACCGGCCAACGAAATGTGGACTTTCATTTCAAAGGACGAGCGTTCACTGCGGTTCAACATGGAGACCTCGGATTCGGCTGCGACGACCGGGAAAATCATTTCCACCCGCCCCGGACATCATGCGGTTTATGCGGAATATCTGATCTCAAATCTTGAGGGTGTTTTCAACTATGGCAATCATCCAATCCTCGATCTATCGAATCTGTTAGAAGGCTCCGGACGAATCACCACCAGCCCGATCCGTTGGGGCTCGGTGTATCCCGGTGTTTTTTCAAATCCCGCTGCCGGCGAAACCCAGGCATTGGCAATGGGCTCGGAATTTTCAGATCCACGCGAAGTCAAATTGGCGGCTGGTGGCACGACCGATCTCACGCGTTATCCATCGCGGCGCGGCAACGAGGATCTCGTGATGATGGTCAATGTCGCCGCGACTGATGAGCAACCGTTTGCTTGGTCGGCTGCCGTGCTCGATGGATATCTTTGGTTCGCGCTTAAAGACCCGGCCGATTTTCCGGGAACGGTGCTTTGGATCACGAATGGCGGACGCAGCGCGGCACCGTGGAATGGCCGGCACTGGGGACGGATCGGAATCGAAGAGGTGTGCTCGCATTTCCATGATGGTCCCGAAATTTCCCGCAAGGACTTGCTGGCAAAGCATGGCATTCCCACGACCCGGCGATTCAAACGCGGAGAAACAGTTTCCCTCCGGACGATTCAGGCGGTTGCCCTCGTGCCCGCTGGCTTCGGCGAGGTTCGGTCGATTGTTCCCAACGGCGACCACAGCGTCGTCATCACCGGCGGGTCGGGTGCCGAAATAGAGGTGCCGATTGATTGGCAATTTGTCATTTCAAGGCAAAGGAACTGAAAATTCCGCGCATTAATCACGTATCCAGCAGACCTTTCATGAACATGCCCCTGACTACCGCTGATTTAGAAACCACCTCGAAGAACATCCGGGCGCTCGTTGAAGGCCATCTCGGCGATACCGGCGGCTTGCTGCGCCTTTCTCCCACCTGGGTTCCCCGCTCTTTCCTCCAGCCCGGCCTCCGCATCAAACTGCATCCGGACGACACCTACGCCTATGGCCTGAACCGCGGCGGCATCGACGAGCGCTGGTTCGGCTCAACCACTGAAACCGCCAACGAAGGCCGCGCGGCGGACGAAGGCTTGTCCTACGTCGTCGTGGGCCGCGAGCGCTTCACCCTGCGCGATGCCATCAATGAATGCGGTGCTTCAATCATCGGCAAAGCCCTCTGGGATAAATACAGCAAGTGGCCGGTCTATTCGAAGTTCTTCGACAACATGGGTCCCATTCCCCACCACATGCACCAAAGCGCTGAGCAAGCGGCTTTGGTCGGACAGGAAGGCAAGCCGGAGTCCTATTATTTCCCGCCGCAGCATAACAATGTGGGCAACAATTTCCCCTATACGTTTATGGGCTTCGAACCCGGCACGACTCGTGACCAGGTTCGCAAGTGCATCGAGAATTGGAACAAGGGTGAAAATGGCATCCTCGATCTTTCAAAAGCCTATCGCCTCAAGATCGGGACTGGCTGGTTGATCGATCCCTGCATCCTTCACGCACCTGGGTCCTTGTGCACCTACGAACCGCAGTGGGGCTCCGATGTGTTTGGCATGTATCAAAACCTCGTCGAAGGCCGCGAGGTTCCGTGGTCCCTGTTGGTGAAAGATATGCCAAAGGACAAACACCAGGACATCGATTTCATCATCGATCAACTGGACTGGGAGAAAAACGTCGATCCGAATTTCAAAGACAACCATTACCTCGAGCCCGTCACCTCCGAAAAGGGCGATGGCTATCACGACAAATGGATCGTCTATGGCAAGGTCGACGGCTTTCAATATTTCACCGCCAAGGAACTCACGGTGGAACCCGGGCAAAGCGTCACGATCAAGGACAACGGCGCTTATTCG
This sequence comes from Akkermansiaceae bacterium, assembly GCA_031371445.1. Taxonomy (GTDB): domain Bacteria; phylum Verrucomicrobiota; class Verrucomicrobiia; order Verrucomicrobiales; family Akkermansiaceae; genus Luteolibacter. The sequence continues at coordinate 15,045 of JANMJQ010000078.1, read as the reverse complement.
TTGATCGTGGTGCAGGGCGAAGGCATGGCCAACAAGCTGCGGCTGAATTGTCCGAAGCTCCTCCGCTTCAACGAACTTTCCAACGACGAGTTCTTCTGCACCGAGGCCGCCGCGCAACAGGGCGTGACATTCAAAAACACTTCTCTAACAGAATCACTCGTCGCCCTCCGCTACTTCGGCCCCGAAGTCAATCCCAATGCACCAGCGATGGGAGCGTACAAAAGCAAGTGACCGATATCTTCTTCCCTGAAAACTGAACACTGAACACTAACAAACTTTCTTCATGAAACTTCACAACGCAATGTGGCCCGGCCTGGTCGGCAAGGAGCCCGGCACCGATCATCCACCCATTTCATTGAACCACATGCTCGACCTGACCGCCGCTGCCGAGGTCAACGGCCGCAAGTTCGACGGGGTCGATCTGTTTTTGTTCCATCCCCACACGGATCCCGACATCACCGACGACGATCTGAAAAAGATGGCCGATGAAATCGCAGCCCGCGGTCTCAATGTTGGCTCCCTGGTTGCACCTGTCTGGCCGGGCACCGTTGGCGCATCGGCGATGGGCTCGGAGGAAGATCAGAAAAAATTTCTATTGGCCGTCGAAAAGGCATGCCGCATCGGAGAGCTGCTCACGCGGCATGGCGTGCGCAAATACGGCGTGATCCGCATCGACTCCGCGACCGGCCCCGCCGAATGGGTGGCGGATTCGCACGGAGGCACGCGCAAGATCGCCGACACTTTCCGCAAGGCTGGATTGATTGCCGCGGATCACGGCGAACGTTTGGCGGCCGAGGGTGAGATTTGTTGGGCCGGCATGCATTCATGGAAGGCGATGCTCGACCTGCTTGAAGCAACCGGCATGCCCGAAACCGTCGGATTCCAAGCGGACCTTGCGCACACTTATCTCTATCTGTTAGGTTACAATGCGCCCGAGTCGACCATCCTTCGCCCCGATTATACCGACGACGAATTTTGGGATGGCTACAAGATCATGACCGACGGCCTTCGCCCCTGGACCATCGATTTCCATGTTGCCCAAAACGACGGATCCGTCCACGGCACTGGCACGCATGACAAGACCGGACGCCATTGCCTCGCGGATGATCCGAATGGCAAAATCGACATCGTGCGCGCCTCCACCTATTGGCTGAAAGACGCGGCGGACCGTGGCATGGAACATATCTGCTGGGACGGTTGCATGTTCCCCAACGAAACCCTCGAGCAAGCCTCAACCTGGCAAACCGTGCTCAGCACCATGATCGCAGTCGACAAAGCCTCGAAAGCCTAACCCTTCCAAGCCACTTTCATTTCCTGCGCAATATCGTCCAGGCGCCGGTCGTTCGTCCACAGCAAGCAATCCCCGATCACCACTGATGCCAGGATCTTCGCGTCATTCCAGCCGATGCCACGCCCCCACAGGCGGCGGCCCTCGACCATTTGGCGCGTTTCCATGTCGGTTGCCAATTGCGGACGGCCAAGCCGCGTCAAGTCCCACAACGTCTGCTCGCGGTTGCGCAAAGTCCCCATCGAGAGTTCGCCGATCACGATCGGATGAGTCCACACCTCTGCGTCCACCATCATATCGATCAGCAAAGGATTGGGGGTCCGCCAGTGGTAAACCCAGATGTTGGTATCGACCACAATCGGCTTCACATGTCCCCCTCTCCCTCTTGATCCGGCGGAGTCTCGGCGACCTTGGAAATACCCGGCTTATATCTTGTGGCCTCGGAGCGGTGCCGGGGTGGAACTTCCAGGTCCGGCATGGTGCCGCCCAACGCCGCCAAGGCTCGGCCGGCTTCCCGTGCCGGGGAGGAGTCGTCCATATTGCGGGAATTCCGCGCGGGCACAACCAGGTCGGGCATGGTGCCCCCCAGTGCAACCAGGCGTTTCGCCGCCATCCGCTTGATGTAATGGTCCAAGGCCAAGTTGACGATCTTGGATTTGTCGCTGACCCCGCTGTAAACGATGGCGTCAGCAATCAGGTCGTCGTCCAATGTAACGGTCGTTCTCATGCATCAAATGATGCACTTTGTGATACTATTTTTCAAGCAAATTCTCCCATTTCTCCTCAAAATTATGAAAAAAAACGTCCGCATCGGCCTGATTGGCTACGGTTTCATGGGCCGTACCCACTCGAACGCATACTCGCAGGTTTCCCATTTCTTCGACACCGACCACATTCCCGTCCGGCAGGCGGTGTGCGGGCGTGACAAGGAAAAGGTAAAAGCCTTTGCCGAAAAATGGGGCTACGCGTCTTACGAGACCGACTGGCGCGAACTTGTGAAGCGCGATGACATCGATGCGATCGACATCTGCACTCCCAACGATTCGCATGCGGAAATCGCCTTGGAGTGCATCAAGCACGGCAAAATGATCCTCTGCGAAAAGCCCCTCGCCCTCAATGGTGAACAGGGCGAAACGATGGTGAAAGCGGTGGAAAAATCCGGATTACCGAACCTGGTTTGGTACAACTACCGCTTCCTCCCCGCAGTCACCCACGCGAAGAACATCGTCGACGTGGGTGAGCTTGGACGCATCTTCCACTACCGCGCCAACTTCCTGCAGGACTGGACCATCTCCGAAGACCTTCCTCAAGGCGGCGCCGGACTATGGCGGCTCGATGCCGCTGCGGCGGGCTCGGGTGTAACGGGCGACTTGCTGGCTCACTGCATCGACACCGCGCGCTGGATAAACGGTGAAATCGTATCCGTGTCCGCAATGACCGAGACCTTCATCAAGGAGCGCACGCACACTGCTACCGGTGAGAAGCAGGCAGTGACGATCGATGATGCCTGTGCCTTCCTTGCCCGCTTTGAAAATGGTTCGCTCGCCATCTTCGAATCGACCCGCTATGCCCGCGGACACAAGGCGCTGTATACCTTTGAAATCAACGGCGAGCACAAGTCGTTGTTCTGGGATTTGCACGACCTCAATCGTCTTTCCTACTTCGACCATGGCGTTCCCGGTGACCGCCGCGGCTGGAGCAGCATCCATTGCTCAGATGGCGATCATCCCTACGCGGGCAACTGGTGGGTGCCGGGACTCTGCCTCGGTTATGAGCATTCGTTCGTCCATGAATTGGCGGAGTTCTTGAAATCGCTCGACGATCCTGCCGCTCCCAAAGCCTATCCCGATTTCCGGCACGCGCTTGGCACGCAATACGTCTGCGACGCCGTGCTTGAATCCGCGAAGACCGGCCAGTGGGTGAATGTGAAGCGGTCATAAGGAGGGTGGAACTTCGGTCCACCCGGGGCGACCGAAGATCACTCCGAAGCCTGTGGCACTAAGGAGCACCGACGCCTACGTCGGTGCAGCGGCTTGTCGCAATACATCACGACTCGTCGTCAAATAACTGTTAGAGCTATACTAAAAACAGTGTCGCCACTTTCCTTGTCTCAACGGGACAACCTATATCAGCCTGGGGCAAGTGAGGAACGAATGCCGCCCCGCAAGTTCGCGCGATTTCGCTTCGCGATCCTGACCCGGGGTGGCGCTCGTTCCTCACTTACCCCGGGCTACGATCAATTGTCCCGCTGGGACATGGAGCGTCGGCTTCACCATTTATTAAAACGACAAAAGATTCATTGTTTGGGAGCCATCTCATTTCTGAGGCGGGCTTTATCATTCATTCCGACAACCAGATTCTTGCGAGCCGAGATGACGCAAGCCTCGAGCACCGCCTGAGTCTTGAGGGACCACAGATGCCACTTGGTTTCACTGGAGCCGGAAATCAAATCATGAGCGAAGCGCGCGAACATGCGGGCGGCGTTGCTGAGGCCTGGCCCCGCGGGTTTCGGAAAACGCTGAAAGCCGACTTGGTAATCGTCGGGATTCTCCGGCCTCGGCACGACGAAGTCATCGATCCGCACCTCGCCCTCGGTTCCACTCACGTGAAGCCATGACTGGTTCGCGGCGCGAAACGAGCAATAGAACGCAGCAGTCGTGCCGTCGGCGAAATCCATTTCAGCCGATACCGCCATGAGTGGTTCCGAGTCGCCGGGGAGCTTCTCTCCTTCCAGGTGCCGGCATTTGACTTGCACGGGCATCTCGCCCTTCATCACCCACAACGCCGCGCGGATGCAATACCAGCCCAAGTCGCCAATGCAGCCGGCGGGCTCCATTGCCACCTGCGCGCGAATGTCGTTTTGTTCAAATTCCGGACCGGGCAGAAAGCTGAATGCCGATGTGATACGTCGGACCTTTCCCACCGAGATTTCATCATCGAGCACTTTCCTCAATCGCTCGAAGCGCGGATCGTGCATGAACATGACACCATCCATGAACAACAGTTGGTGTTTATCGCAGACTTTGACGATTTCCACCAAGTCCGCGATGCTTGCGGCGCAGGGTTTCTCACAGAGGATGTGCTTGCCTGCTTCGGCCGCGCGGATGATCCATTCCTTGCGGATGCCGGTCGGCAGCGGGATGTAAACGGCATCGATGTCGTCACGCGCTAACAGCTCTTCATAACTCCCGAGAGCCACGGGTTCGTTGGGCCACGGTGCGATCTCCTGCATCTCGCGGATGAAATCCTGCGCGCGGTTGATGTCGCGGCTGGCCACGGCAACCAGCGTGGCTGTTTCGCTATCCAGCATCGCTTGCCAGTTGCGGCGGACGATGCGGCCGGTGCCAAGAATGCCCCAGCGGAGTTTGCGAGAGGTCGAGGTTTCCGGGTTCATGAAACGATGATATTATTCAAGAAAGAGAAATTGAACCGCAGATGAACGCAGATGAACGTTAATGGGAAGAGGGAATGAAGAATTTTTGTAGGGATGAAATATTAAGTCTGGATCAGAAATCTTTCTTCCGTAGCTCATTGTTCGCATTCATCTCTCATCTCTCATCTCTCAATTATTTCAAATCTGCGTTCATCTGTGTCCATCTGCGGTTCAATTCCTCTTCAATTAACGCGCATATAGTGAAAACAAAAAAGCGGAGGAGTTTTCACTCCCCCGCTTTTTTGAATAGACGTTACTTGCGAAGCACCTTGAGCTTCGAGACGCCGTAAACCGCGTCATCGCCCAGTTCCTCTTCGATGCGGAGCAACTGGTTGTATTTTGCGATACGGTCGGAGCGGCTCATCGAACCGGTTTTGATTTGTCCGCAGTTGGTTGCGACGGCGAGGTCGGCGATGGTGCTGTCTTCGGTTTCACCCGAGCGATGGCTGAGAACGGCGGTATAGCTGTTTTCCTTGGCGAGTTCGACGGCATCGAAAGTTTCGGTGAGTGACCCGATTTGGTTCACCTTCACGAGGATCGAGTTCGCGACACCCTTCTTGATGCCCTTGCTGAGGAAATCGACGTTGGTGACGAAGAGGTCATCGCCGACGAGTTGGGTGGTCTTCCCAAGCTTTTCTGTGAGCACTTTCCAGCCAGCCCAGTCGTTTTCCGCGCAACCGTCTTCGATCGAAATGATCGGGAAGTTCTTCTGCAGGCCGGCGTAGTAAGCGACCAATTCCTCGGCCGACTTCACCGACTTGTCGGACTTCTTGAAAACGTACGCGTTCTTCTCCTTGTCGTAGAATTCGGACGAAGCCACGTCGAGCGCGATGGCGATATCCTCGCCGAGTTTGTAGCCCGCCTTTTTGACGGCCTTCGCGATCACTTCCAACGCATCTTCCGCACCATCGAGTTTTGGAGCGAATCCGCCCTCGTCGCCAACCGCTGTCGAGAGGCCTCGGTCATGCAGGACTTTCTTGAGCGCATGGAAAACTTCCGCACCATAGCGAATGGATTCGCGGAAGGTCGGCGCGCCGATGGGCACGATCATGAATTCCTGGAAATCGATGGGAGCATCCGAGTGTGCGCCACCGTTGATGATGTTCATCATCGGCACCGGCAGAACTTTTGCGTTCGGGCCGCCGAGATATTTATACAAGGGAAGGCCTAGCTGGGCTGCGGCTGCCTTGGCAACGGCGAGCGAGACACCGAGGATGGCGTTTGCGCCGAGATTCTTTTTCGTCGAAGTGCCATCGAGGGCGATCATCGTCGCGTCGATGGAAGCTTGTTCCGTGGCGCAATATCCAAGCAGTGCCGGAGCAAGCTTGGCATTCACGTTTTCGACGGCCTGGAGCACGCCCTTGCCGAGGTAGCGGCTCTTGTCGCCATCGCGCAATTCAACGGCTTCATGCTCGCCGGTCGATGCACCGGATGGCACCGCTGCCCGGCCGATCGCTCCGCCTTCAAGGTGAACATCGACTTCAACGGTAGGATTGCCGCGCGAATCAATCACTTCGCGGCCGCGGATTTCAACAATGGTGGTTAGGTCCATAAGATACTTTATATAGAAGAGAGTGAATAATCAGGGGTTGTAAGCTCTGATCGAGCGGATGGTGAGTTCGCGCATGACTTCGGTTTCGTCGTCGCGGACTTGAACGGAATCGCCGACAGCGCGGCCAACGAGGGCCTTGCCGACTTCGGAAAGATAGGAAACGAGTTTGGTTTCTGGATTCGAATCCCACGCACCAAGGACGGTGATTTCGAATTCAGTGCCGGCGGCGTCAGCAAGTTTAACGACAGTACCGATGTTCACCGTGTTTGCGTCGCTGCCTTTGAAATCCGTGCCGCGGGCGTTGGCGATCTCGCGTTCGAGAGCAGTGCGGCGATGACCCAGATAGCGTTCAAGATCCTTGGCGGACTTGTATTCGAAATTCTCACGGAGGTCGCCGTAGGACCGTGCTATCTTCACATCCTCGCGGTTCTGCGGAATCTTGATGCGGATGATCTCGTCGAGTTCGGCCTTCTTCTTGTCGAGGCTATCCCATGAAACGAGCAGCACTTCCTCACGCTTCTTCGCAGCGCCACTGACCAGCTCCGCGGTTTCGGGACGGGCCTTGATGATGCGGGCCATCAGCGATTTCTTTTCCAATTCGCCGAACACCGGGCAATCGAGCAAGCGCCTTGCGAAATTGCGGGCTTCATTCACGTCCATGATCCCAACGAGATCGGTAAGCAGAGTTTTGTCCTCGCCTAACAGAGTCTGCAATCGCGAAGTCTTGCGGGGGCCGTCCGACAAATGGTCGTTCTCTAACAGATTCAGCACCGAAGCGCCGACATCCGCGCTGAAAGTTTCGTTGGACGCGTTCTTGCGCTCGCGGCAAACCCAGATCAGCGCGTCAGGTCCGAGCGCGCGCCGTGCGATCGCCGAACGCAGGTGCGTCCGCAACGCCCCCATCTCGCCGCGGTCTTCGAGGATGCGTGCGATTTCCGTCACGCCCCGCGCGCCGACCCGATCGAAGACATGAACCATCTTGCCAACCCATGCGTTGCCAAATGCTTCGGGGAAAGCTTCATACACCGCGCGTTGGCGCGTGGAAGGCAGTGACCCGGCTTCATCCGCCAAACGGCTGGTCTCGGCGGCAGCCAGCAGGTCCGAAAGTTTCACTGCGGCCGGATCCAGTTCGAGGGCTTTCGACGAACCAATCACTTCATCGCGCGCGGCAACCAGTTGCAGCGCCTGGCCAAGCTGCACGCGGGCCGCCTTTTTCGCGCCTTCATCGATGTCGTTCAGCAAGCGCTTCAACGCCTCGATGTCGTTCTCGAAAGCGCCAATGTCGGAGGCGATTGCCTCGAGGGCCTTGATCATGCCCTTGATATCGCGGGCCGCTTCGAAATCCGCAACCAAGGCTTGCGCAGGACTGCGGTCACCGGTGCGCAGCACGATGGCTTCACCGCGTTTTTGCGGGACCACGGCCAGACGGCTCTCGCGCAGGGATTTCTTGGTGGCGTCCCACCATTTCTTGAAAGTTGCTTCTGGAATGACAGCGCCCGAAAGTTCCTTTTCCAAGGCATCTCCGGTCATGCTGCCGCCGTGGCTCTGCAGCAAATGGACCACGAGGTTGATCGGATCGCTTTTCGAGAGCGCGCGCAATTCCTCGAGTTGCTCGATCTTTTTAGCCCGGAAATCGTCAGCGGGAATCCACTCGGTTTTTTGAAACGCGAACTGCAGCTCCATCGTCTGCGCGGTGGATTTTTCGAAGTCGATGGTGACCTTCTTCGCAGGCAGGTCCCATCCGGTCACCTTGCCGGCTCCGAACGACTTGTGCAGACAGAAATTTCCGGGGGCCAACTGCGAAAGTCGCTCCCCCACGGGTTTGGGGATGCGGCCGGCTTCGACCAGTTTTGCCACGTCAGGATGCATGCGGCGCAAGATGGGAAGCGGCTTTCAAAAACGCAAGGCATTCCCTCCTCAGGCCTGCGGAAAGGCCGTATCAGGAATCGGCCGCAGGCTTGATCACTGGGGGAATGACCCGCTGCCGGGGTTCGCGTTGCGGTATCATACTGCCATCAAGCGCTCGCTCCAAGCTGCGGCGAAGCACCTTCACCTTGCGTTGCCAATCGGCGGGAATTTTTTGCAAATCCTCGTCGTTGCCGAGTTCACCCTCGTAGATCACGTGGTCGTCCGGTCCCTGGATGCTCACCTTGAAAATATCACCCTCGCGGCGCAGCGAAGCTTTCCCCTCCGCAACCGAACAACTGGCTGTCTTTTCGGCGATCCGTATTGGTCCTTCGCAAGCCCCCGGCAAGGCCTGTGATTCCACCATTTGCCCAGTGGGCGGTTGCAAGGCCGGCGCCTCGCCCAAGGTCAGTTTGATTTCCAATGGCTTGCCTCCGCGGAATGCGGCGAGAACGATTTCCTCGCCGGGCTTGGAGAGCCGCAGCAAGGCCGCGAGTTGGGCTTCGTTGACCAGCATCTGATCGCCGATTTTCCAAATCAAATCGTGCTCCTGGACTCCAGCCATCTCCGCAGGTCCGCCTTTGTCGATGGATTTCACCAGAAAACCAATCCCCGAAGGCACGGAAGGCACATGCGCGGCGACCATTTCGTCCGGCTTCACAACCCGCAATCCCAGCCAGGCCCGCGGCGCGCGGACGCTCGGGACCGACGGTGCAGGCAGCATCACCGAAGCGGCGGGCTCGGCGGCAGACGCGAGCGCGGGGATCAGAATCAATGCGGCGAGAAGACGAAATTTCATGTTAAAACGCACTGACTGGGGTCAGCAGGATTTCCTCCCGCGGTTCCGAAATGTGGATAATCATCCCGGTTTCTTCATCACGCAGGCTGTTTTCATGGACCACGTTCAAACGCAGCGCCTGCATCGCCGCACCATCCGCGTCTTCTTGCCAACCTTCGTCGGTCATCGATTCGACACGCGAAGATTCGCTGATGAGGACCAGGCCCGCCGCGGTTTTGGAGGCAAATTTTTGAACCACCTGGGGAGCTTTTCCGGACCATGGGAAAATCGCGCAAACCATGCCAATCGCGGCCGCAATGCCGGTCCCCAGCACCCAGCGGTAGCGGACAGTTGGGACCTCGTTCCGGGAATGGACGGCCAAATCGTCGAGCATGGCATCCATTTTCGCCTGACCGTCGGCACTCAACGCGGTCGGCATCAAGCGCGCGAGCACGGTTTCGATAGGATCAGGCGCTTGCATGGCGGTCCTCCTTTACCCGGCGCAGTTCGTGCGAAAGTTGTTCCAAGGCATACCGATATCGGGACGCGGCGGTGTTCGGTGAAATCGCGAGCGCTTCCGAGATCTGCAGGAAGGTCAGGCCGCCCCAGAACTTCATCACTACCACTTCGCGAAGCTTCGGGCTCAGTTTCTGGACCGCGTCGCGCAGGATGACGGCCTCCTCGTCCTCTTCCAGCATGGGATCGAGCCAAACGTCCTGGAAATCATTGAGGTAAATCACCGACTCTTCGCGCTTCCGGCGGCGGGATTCACTCCGATGGTGGTTCAAGCCACAGAAACGGATGGTGGAAAATACCAAAGGCAGGTCAGGCGGCACGCTACCTTTGTCAGCCTGATGGTGCCACATTCGCAGGATCGCCTCCTGCACAAGGTCCTCCGCGTCATGCTTCGAGGTGCTCCAACCGCGCGCGAACAACAACAGCCGCGGCCCGTATTCGGCCAGCCATTGTTTCCACTCGCTTGCGGGAGAACTCATCTTTCAACGGAGACAATGCCCACAAACGATGGATTTGTCTCCAAATAATTCGCCCCGGGATCGTGGTTCACTTGCCGGCCAGGCGGCGAAACTCGATATCTTTGAGGCGCGACTCCCCTTTGGGGAAAAGGCGGGATCCGAATCCGAAGAAATGCTTTTCCTTGCCGGGATCTCGCGCGGGCGAACGCAGCTTGAAGCACTGGTCGAGATTGCGGGTGAAGATTTCCTTTTCGTCCACCCAAAGAGTCACTTTTCCGTTCCGTGAGACGATCCGGATCAGGGAATCGGGTTTTAAATCGAGGGGCACAGGCGGGTTCTGTTCGGTCGTATCGTAAGCATTTTCCACCAGAGCCGCTCCAGTGTGATTGGCCTTGTCGGTGACCCCGCAAACCACGGTGCCGTAATCCAAGTGGCCCGGCATGTAGCCGATGACAGCTCCGAACTGCGCAGATGTAAGGTCCAGGGGGTTGTCCAATCGAGCGCGCATCTCGAAGTCGACGCCCACACGGGCGCGGAGGATAACTTGGGAGAAGGCATGGTCCTTCTCGTTGCGGACGCTCAGACCCCCGCCGGGGAGGGCGTTCCATTTCGCCACTGACTCACTAGTCCAAAGAACTTTGTTTTCCTTTTCATCGAGCCTCACCCAATCACCCTTGGCAAACCGCTCCTCCACGGCGATCGCGGCGAGACGGAGCCGAATGAGTGTTACAGCATCCTGTTGGGAAGAATTCGAAGGAAGCTGCGAAAGCGAACGATAGAGCGGACGGGCAGTGGCCAGATCGCGTTTCCGGTATGCCTGCTCAGCCTCTTGCAAGATTTTGGCAGCAGCGGGATCGCCCTGCATGGCGATGACTCCGCGCCATTCAAAGGACTCGATTCCATACGACTCAAGGGCCTTCATTGCCGCGGGCCGGACGGGCTGTTTGAGGCTATTGTAAAATGACGCTGCCAGGGCGTAGTCGCGGGCGAGAAACGCGTTGCAGACGCCGTAGGAAAGCGCATAGTGCTTTTCTTCATCAGACTTGGCATACGGCATCATGCCACGGTCGATTTCCACCGTTAGCCGGCAAATCTCAGGGTCGTCGTGGATGACGCTGCGGTCTTGTAATTCCGAGCCCACACCCGCAACCGCCGTAAACAGCTTGGCGGGGACGAAGGTGTCATAACGCCGGGTGTTCGCGCAGGCTTTTCCAAAGGCCAACATCAGATCGTGACTCCCACCCCATCGCGGCCGATAAGCCCAGAGGAGCGAGTCGTAGGCTGGCAAATAATCGAAACACGCGGCGGTGGCACGGTCGAACCACACCCGTTCATCAATACCATCGAGACCGACGCCGCCCATGGTGACAGTGATCATTGCTGCGGCCGCGAACGGCACGGTGGGATTGTCTTTCCAAGCGCTGGAGAACAAAGTGCAGGCCTTGGTCAGGTGTTCCCCGTAACCCCGCCAGCCCTCGTCGGTGACGGTGTTCGCATAGCCTTTGCCCCGTGCCTTCCATGCCGCCGCAACCTCGAATTCGCCGATCAATGTATTTTTCAGCCAGGAGGCGGTTTGGGAGTTTTCGATGATGGCACGCGCTTCGTCATTTTTTATTTTCAGGTAGTACACCACATAACCCTGATTGCGTTTGATAAACTGATAGAAGCCCAAGCTGTCCTCGGGAGTTGCTGAAGCGTTCAGGGCGTCGGCAAGAAGATGCGGGATCTCCTTTTCCATCGCAGCTTTCTTCGCCTCATCCTTGGTCGCACGGTGATCATAACGTCCGCCCCAGATCCACGAACAAGCAAAGAGCTTCAAGTGCGGGCTATCGCCGCCCTGCAATAGATCTGGCAGGCGGCGCTCGGCCAAGTCCATCTCTTCCGGAGTGCGGGCGCTCGAGAAACTTTCGAGGTAGGGAACGATCACGTTGAAGAGCGGATCGTCGCAACCCGCGGAGCGTGTCACCTGGGCCCGCTGGATCAGTGAATTGGGAGGGTAAAGCGATTTTGCGGTAAGCTCATTCTGGTAACTTTCACCGCTCAGATACGGCGCGGCTTCCCGCAAGACAGCCGTTGCCTCGCCGAGCCAAGAAGCACCAGCGTTGCGTTTGGAGAAATCGGCGAGCAGCAACGCCGCGACCCATTTTGTCTGACGAGCGCGGAAGGCCCGCTGCAGATGATCATCGTCCTTTGGTAGCGGGATGGGTTCGACTTTGGCTTCCTTGTGCCGGAGTAGCTCTTGCTGCATCGGTCCGTTTCCATCATCTCCGCTGTCATCCGACATGTCGGGAATTTCCGCGAGCAGGATCGCTGGAAGCAGAACGAGAAGTCCTAATGGCACAAGAGATCGCATGGAGCAAATGGGCTAACATCCCCAGTCCCGCTTGGTAAAGCCAAAGCAACAACGACCGTCATAGACCGCCGCTACAATTCAGTCGAAAAAGCGGATTTTTCCCGGAATCGCGGGCTTTCCGGCGGCCATTGCGGCATGCTGCTCGTCGGTGCAGGAGGAATTGATCGGCGCGTCCGGGGCGGCCTCGCTTTTTTGGAGATAGCCGTTTTCCAGCAGCCATGATTCGACTTCCTCGCCACTGATATCCGGCAGCATGTGGCCGTCGATCTCGACACAAGGCGAAAGCGGCTGGCCGCTGCGCTGCTCCATTTCCCAACGGAATGCCGGGTTTTTGATGATGTCCTTCTCTTCGAAAGGCAGGTCATATTTCCGCATGATCGCGCGGATACCCTCGCTCCAGCCGCAGAAGGTTTTGAGATAGGCGGTGATATTCGGGGATGCAGAGGTATCGGACATGTTGTGTGAGGGTCGTTTGGCGGGAAAATAGTGGCAAATGCGGAAATCGCAAGCCCGGGGAGAGTTTGCTAGTTTTCAGTGTTCAGTTTTCAGGGGATTTAGAAACCAGAGCCCGGAATCCAGAATCCAGACAAGAGCCGGAGCAGGGTCCGTCGCGTTCGATGCTCTGTTTATCTCACTCTACCAACGATCTATTATCCACAATCCACCATCAACTCTCTTCCATCCCTCTTGCTCTCAACACTCAACCATCAACTCTCAACTATTTTTCACTCCCCCGCCATCCGCTCAACGTCGAGCAAGGCGGTGAGTTCTTTCTTCGTCAGCCCCAATTCCTTGAGCCGGCTCTCGCAAATCTGGCGAACCGTCTTGCCGCTGGTCACCGATTCCTTCGCGATCGCAGCAGCCTTGTCGTAGCCGATCTTCGGAACCAGCGCGGTGGCCATCGAGAGCGAGAGCTCGATCAATTCCTCGCAGCGCTCGCGGTTCGCTTCCATGGCATCGACGCATTTCTCGCGGAAGGCGGAAGCGACATTTCCCAACAAGCCGATGCTCTCTAACAGACAAGTCGCCAGCAGGGGCATCGAGACATTCAATTCGAGAAATCCGCCGGCAGCGCACCATTGGATCGTCGTCTGATTGCCGGCGACGCGGGCAGCGACCATCGTCACCGCTTCGGCCATCACCGGGTTCACCTTGCCCGGCATGATCGACGAGCCGGGCTGGGTGGCGGGCAGTTTGAGTTCGCCAAGGCCGCAGCGCGGACCCGATCCCAGCAAGCGGATGTCGCAGGCGATTTTATGCAGCGAAATCGCGATCGCCGAGAGTTGTCCGTGGGCTTCCACACAGGCGTCCTTCGCCGATTGCGCTTCGAAATGATTCTCCGCCTCGCGAAACGGAATGTCTGTTAGATTCGCAAGCTTGGCGATGGCTAGGCGTGCGAAATCCGGATGCGCGTTGATGCCCGTGCCCACGGCGGTTCCGCCGAGCGGCAATTCCAACAGCGCTTCCACCGCTTTCTCCGCGCGACCCGCCGAGAGGCGGATCTGCCGCGCCCAGCCTGCGGCTTCCTGGCCCAATCTAACAGGCGTCGCATCCATCAAATGCGTGCGGCCAATCTTGAGCACGTCATGAAATTCCTCCGCCTTCTTTTCCAGCGAAGCCGCCAGCTCTTGAAGCGACGGAATCAAATGCTCGCGCAAGCCAACCGCAGCGGCGACATGGATGGCGGTTGGGAAGGTATCGTTGGACGACTGGCCGAGGTTGACGTGGTCATTGGGATGCACGCGGGCCTTGCCTTTTTCGCGTCCACAGAGTGTTGCGATGACCTCGTTGACGTTCATGTTCGTCGAGGTGCCCGAGCCGGTCTGATAGATATCGACGGGAAAATGGGCGTCATGTTCCCCGGTGGCGATTTCAGTCGCGGCATTGGCAATCAGGCGCGCGAGCTTTTTATCCAACAAGCCAAGTTCCGCATTCGCCTCAGCGGCCGCTCCCTTGATGAGGCCATAGGTGTGAATCAGCGGCGGCGGCAATGGCGTGCCAGAAATGGGAAAATTCAAAACCGCCCTTTGAGTGGACGCCCCGTATAGTGCGTCCGCGGGCACGTCCATCTCGCCCATCGAGTCGCGTTCGGTTCTCTTCGTTTCTTTGGAGGACTTCATCTTGTTTCAACTTTCAGCTTGTCAGCGCGTTTGTAAAATTCATCGAGATCACCCCCACATTCCTTGAGCAGCCTTTCAAACATTGGCATCTTCAGGTAATAAAGATCCACCGACACGAGATGGCCGTTATTGATGTTTTCCTTGAGCCATTCTTCCAGACCATGTCCGCCCCAGCGCTGGCGCAATTCAAGGAACTGATTCCGGAGTCGCTTTAGGATGTGGACCTTTTCCACCCGCATTTCAGCCGGGCTTTTTCCGGAAGCATAGAGCGCTGCGAGCTCTCCGCGCGAACGATCGATCTCACGATAAAATTCCCGCCGCCGCACCAGGCGTTGTTCGTATTTTTCCAAGTCTGCATTGCGGTGCTCATGTCGCAGCCAGCGCTTCACACCTTCTTCGGAAACGACGTTGGCCAGTGATTCATTGTAAACCGTTTTACCCGGATGAAAGACCTTGCGGTGGGTGAGTTCGTGAAAAATCGTTTCGGCGAGATCGACGTCCGGATAATTGACGAAGGTGTTCAGGATGGGATCGTGGAACACACCCAGCGATGAATAGGCATCCACACCGCCGATGCAGACATCGTATCCTTGGCCTTTGAGGCGCTTCGCTTCCGCACGCGCATCGCCTTCGTTGAAATAG
>JANMJQ010000052.1:0-3354 GCA_031371445.1 Akkermansiaceae bacterium | reverse complement strand
GATCAATCGGTGATGCCCGGCTTGAAGCGCCTCGCCCTAGAAGCAGCCAAGGGGCAAAGCGCAGTCGGCTCATGGGGCCATGGTTTCGCGCTGCCAAACGGGCTGCTCGGGGCCTATGGAATGATGAACTCGCCGGGGCTGCCGTTGACGATTTCGCTCGTGATGGCCCGCGCGGCAGGTGTGAAAGACCCTGCGGTGGACCGCGCCATCGAGCTGAGCATGCGCTTGATGCGATTTTACGTCGGCAAAGGGGCCGTTCCCTACGGCGACCACAATCCGTGGATTGAGAATCACGACGACAACGGCAAATGCGGGATGGCCGCCGTCCTCTTCAACTTGATCGGTGAAAAAAGCGGTGCCGAGTTTTTCGCACGGATGAGCCTCGCCTCCCACGGCCCGGAGCGCGACTGCGGGCATACTGGAAATTACTTTAACATCCTGTGGGCGCTGCCCGGTGTCGCCCTGTCCGGTCCGAATGCCACCGGCGCTTGGATGAAGGAATTCGGCGATTGGTATTTCGACCTCGCCCGGAGTTGGGACGGCAGTTTCCCGCACCAAGGCCCGCCCGAGATGGGAAATGATAGCTACGAAGGCTGGGATGCCACTGGCGGCTATCTGCTCGCCTACGCGATGCCGCTCAAAAAACTTTATTTAACGGGCAAGCGGCCAGCCGTCACTCCGCAGCTAGATGCCGCCGCCGCGCAAGCCACCATCCTCGACGGGCGCGGCTGGAACAACAAGGACCGCAACAGTGCCTACGACAAGTTAAGCGGAGACCAACTCCTCGCATGCCTGACGAGTTGGTCGCCAGTTGTTCGTGAACGAGCCGCGATGGCGCTCGCCCGCAACGATGAGACGCCCATTCCCCCCTTGATCGCGCTGCTCCATTCTCCCAGACTCGAAGCCCGTTACGGTGCCTGCCAAGCTCTCATCGCCCTCGGCGGGCGCTCCGAGCCTGCCATCGCAGCTTTGCAGAAATCATTGGGGGATAAAGATTTGTGGCTCCGCATCAAGGCTGCCGAAGCCCTGGCAAGCATTGGCAAGCCGGCCATGCAAACCGTACCACAACTGCTCGAATTGCTAGGCCAGGTGGACACCGCGAATGATCCGCGCGGCATGCAGCAACGGTATCTTTCCTACGCCCTCTTCGATGACGGCGGGATGCTCAGTGAATCGCTCGATGGCGTGGACCGCAAGTCGCTCTACAAAGCGGTCAGCGCCGGACTCAAGAACCAAGATGGCCGTGCCCGGACCAGCATCGGCTCGGTTTATCGAAATCTCTCCACCAAGGACATCAAGCCCTTATTGCCCGCCATTTATCAGGCGACCATCGAGCCAGCCCCCAGCGGCGAGATGTTTGCGGATGGCATCCGCGTGGAAGGACTCCGCGTCCTCGCCAAGAACCGGATCAAGGAAGGAATCCCTGCTTGCGTGGCCTACGCCCGCTCTCAAAACCCGTGGGATAGCCAAGAGCGCACTCCTGAACTGATGCAGATTCTACTCAGCTACGGCACCCACGCCAAAGCGGTCATTCCCGAACTGACCCAGCTCGCGAATTACTTCGAAAAGGAAGAGAAGGACTTCCCCGAGGATCTGAAGATCATGAAAGCCAAGTGCGTCCGCGAAACCATCCGCGCGATCGAAGCGTCGACGGCCACTCCGGAACTCACCGATATAAAATAAGCCAATTCGGAAATCGGCGAAAAATCCGAGCCACCGCTGAAGCAATTTCTCGTCACTTGAGCCGCAGGGTGAATTGCCCTGCAGTTGTTATCATGAATTTGATGGCATCCGGATGACTGGTGCCATCAATCCTTCGAGGTGAGAAAACCGTAACTTCTAAAAAGGTGAACCTGATAATGCCTTATTTTTTGGCGGACTCATACAAGAGTCCCTCTCAGAAGGCTCGTGTGGTGACTGAGGCATGGGCTTCTCGCGAGTTATATTGCCCAAACTGCTTGGCACCAGCACTTGAATCTACCCCCGTGAACTATCAGTCGACAGATTATATATGTCCTGCTTGCACATCTCCGTTCCAGCTAAAAAGCTCTAAGTCGGGGATAGGAACGAAGGTTCCCGACGGGGCCTATCAGGCCATGATATCCGCCATTCGTGAAGACAGGACTCCGAATTTACTCCTGCTCAGTTACAAACAGACTACTTGGCAGGTTTTGGATCTATTGATCATTCCCCATTTCGCCTTCTCCGAGCAGGCGATAATCCCTCGTAAACCACTCGCTTTGACTGCGCGCCGCGCAGGATGGATCGGCTGTAATATTGATCTAAGTCAAATTGCGCCAGAAGCCCGAATTCCAATCATCCAGAATGGGTTAGAAGTTTGCTCTTCCGCCGTTTCAGATCGCTTCTCTAAGCTAAAACCACTTAGCCAACTCAAGAGCAAAGAACGGGGGTGGACCTTGGCTGTCCTGAACGCAATCCAGACATCGGGCTTGGCGAACTTCACCACGCAGGATGCCTATGTTTTTGAAAAACAACTCCAGTTGATCTTTCCATCGAATCGGCACATTCGCCAAAAAATCCGCCAGCAGCTCCAGGTTTTACGGGATCTCGGATTATTGGCTCACGTAAGCCGAGGTTGCTGGAAGACGGATCCCTAATCAGTAGAACCAAACAACACCAAGCGCATTTTCAATCGTCCAAGACCGTCGCTTCCAAATAAATCCCCATGTCACTTTCCGCGCTCGACTTGTTCACCATCGGTGTCGGCCCGTCGTCCTCCCACACCGTGGGGCCGATGCGTGCAGCCTGTCACTTCGTCCGCGGACTCGAAGCCGCGGGTCTGGCCCCGCGAGTGGCCCGGCTGCGCTGCGATCTTTACGGCTCGCTCGCTGCCACCGGCAAGGGCCACGGCACGGATGGTGCGGTGATTTTAGGGTTTCTCGGAGAAGAGCCGGAAACTGTCGATGTCGATGGCATTCCTGCCTGTCTTGAAAACGTCCGCTTGAGGAAACTTCTCCGCACACCGTGGGGCAGGGAAGTCGTTTTCGACGAAAAGCAGGACATCGATTTCAAGCGTCTCAAGCCGCTGCCATTGCACCCGAACGGGATGCATTTTATTGCGCTCGATGCCGGAGATCTGCCGGTTTTCGAGCAAGTTTATTATTCCCTCGGCGGCGGCTTCATCGCCACCGAAGCAGAGATGAACCAGCCACAATCCAACGGCATCGTTTTGCCTCATCCCTTCGCAAATGCCGTCGATCTCATGCGGCAGTGCGAATTCCACGCGCGCTCGGCCAGTCGCCTGCCGTTGGCCAACGAATCCGCGGTTCGGCCCGAGGCTGAAACGCGTGCCCGCCTCGATTCGATGTGGCTGGCCATGCAGGCTTGTGTGAA
>JANMJQ010000032.1:0-7857 GCA_031371445.1 Akkermansiaceae bacterium | reverse complement strand
ATGGTGTGAAAAAATCATGAGCAGCTCCAGTCCGGTGATCCTGCTGCCGGTGGTGGTTTTCGGTTTCGTAAGGATTTCCACGCATCCGCGGATATTCACCGATCCGCTGTCGGTGGCCGAGGCATCCGCCCACGTCCGTTCATGGCTGGGCCGGAAGCAGGTTCGCCTGCATGACATGCTGCCGGAAGACGTGGAGACCGCGCTTGCGTTGCTGGAAACCGCTGGCACCGCAGGAAACCTGACCACCGACGCGCAAATTGCCGCTGTCGCCCTGCGTCTCGATGCCGAAGTTCACACGGCGGACCTCGACTTCGGCAGGTTTGCGGGCGTGCGTTTCAGCAATCCGCTTGTCTGATTCACTTCAAGGGCGAAGCCATCGGAGACCCTCACAAGCTTCCCGAATCAGCTGAATTGTCCGATGAAACGCCACCGAACGGGCTGTTGGACGTTTTCCAGACACTCACGCAGCCAATCCCATCGTCATTTCCGCGTCCTCTCCAAGAGCCAATGGGATGCCGGAGCGCTGAGGAATTCCTCGACGGGAATTCCTTGGCCGCCGACTAACAATTTTCCCGAGGGCCTGCACGCTTTGTCAAAGGCGGCGATGCCGGGCAAGGTTTCCCTGCGGCCGCCGCTTTTGACCTCGATGGCAACCAAGGCGTCGCCGCGCTGGAGAACGAAATCCACTTCCAGATTTCTCTCGCGCCAATAGGTCACCTGGATGCCGGTGCCGATGGCTGTGTTCATCAAATGGGCACCCACGGCGGACTCGACCAAGCGGCCCCAGGCATCACGGTCGGCAAGCCAGCCAGCGGACTCGCGTCCCGACTGCGCGGTCATCAGCGCGGTATTGAGAACCTGCAGCTTGGGGCTGGAGGCACGCTGGCGGATCTGGCCGTTGGAGAATTTCGACAAGCCCGCGACCATGCCCGCGCCTTCGAGGAGATGGAGGTAATGGGCGAGGGTCACGGTATTTCCCGCGTCCACCAGTTGGCCGAGCATTTTCTGATAGGAGAGGATTTGGCCGGAGTAGGAGCAGGCAAGCTGGAACAACCTCCGCAGCAAGGCAGGTTTGTCCACCCGGGTGAGCAGGAGGATGTCGCGGGAAAGCGTGGTCTCTATCAGTGAGTCATTGATGTACCTGCGCCAGCGTTCCGGGTCGTCCACCAAGGGGGCAGCTCCAGGGTAGGCACCGAAACAAAGGAATTTTTCCAGATCCCAGCCGAATGCCTCCTGCATTTCGCCAAATGACCAATGCGGAACCGGGATGGTCTCGAAGCGGCCTGCCAGGCTCTCGGTAAGTCCCGACTGGATGAGAAGCGGTGATGAACCGAGTAATGCCACTTTCAGCGGGGTTCCGGAATGGGCATCGGCATCCCACAGCAGTTTGACGGTTTCCGGCCATCGGTTGACTTTCTGGATCTCATCGATGACTAACAGCGCTCCCTCCGAATGGCCGCGTGCCTTGATCCGGGCAAGATCCCATTGTTGTTCGAGCCACGCCTGATCCCGCAGTGTGGGTTCATCGGCGGAGGCATAATGCGCCGGAAGGCCGGAATCTTCCATCACCTGCCGAACCAAGGTGGTTTTGCCAACCTGCCGCGGACCGGCCAAAACCTGCATGAAACGCCGGGGTTCCCGCACCCTGGAAAGCAACTGGGAGTAGAGAGTTTCGCGTTTCATACAATTTACTCAGGGCAATGAGTAAATTGAGGAGGAGTTCCGGGCAAGCAGGATTTTGATCCCTATCAGGGAATTTCACGCGTGTCCAAGTGGGGTTCACGGCACGCAAACATCATCGATTGGCCGGTGGACTCCAATGATCCGGAGGAACAGAAATCGCGATGGAAGGATTTGGCGAATGCGATCGCCAAGGAGGCCAAACTTGTCCTGCGGTGAATCTGTATCCGCCGCCTCTGATATTGAAAATTGGGTTCACCGGAGCCAATCTCCAGCCGCCGATTCCGAACTTGCGGCAATCTTCCGGAAGATACACATTGCCCCCATGAAAACCACCGCCATTTTCAGCGCCCGCATCGTGCGCGATGGGAAATGGTTCATTGCTTTCTCGCCGGAATTCCCGGAGGGCAACGGCCAAGGGCTCACCGAGGAGGAGGCGCTGGAATCGCTCCGCGAGTCGATCCTATTGCTGCTGGAGGATCGTCGCGAGGATGCCCGTGCCAGCCTTGGCAGCGGCGAGAAATTGATACCTCTCGCCCTTTCATGAAGCGCCGGGAACTGATTCGCCACCTCGAATCCAACGGTTGCCCGCTCAAGCGCGAAGGCGGCTCCCATTCGATCTACTGGAATCCCGCCACCGGTCGCCGCGAACCCGTCCCGCGCCACGCAGAAATCCCCGACCTGCTGGCCAGGAAAATCTGCCGCACGCTGGAAATCCAAGAGCCATGAA
This sequence comes from Akkermansiaceae bacterium, assembly GCA_031371445.1. Taxonomy (GTDB): domain Bacteria; phylum Verrucomicrobiota; class Verrucomicrobiia; order Verrucomicrobiales; family Akkermansiaceae; genus Luteolibacter. The sequence continues at coordinate 5,447 of JANMJQ010000032.1, read as the reverse complement.
AAAGCCGGCGAAAATTTCCGGCAGTCAGCAAGGCGTCGGGAGTCTGAGGCGACAGTTGGAGAAACCACTGCCAAATGAATTCGTCGCTGCAACCAAGCGATAGATGCGTTGGTGGGTTGACGTAAATCTTGCGATCCCGGACAAGGGATCGCGCATGCAATCTCAACTCGCGGCGGAGCATCATGAGCCAACTCGTGGCGAGGCCTTCCTGTTTTTCGTAAAGACGCGGTTGTTGATCGCGCTCCGCTGGTGGCGTGAAAAAGGTGCGACGGTGCCGCTGCATCCGCAGGGAATTCTTGGTCGTGACGCGGCTGTGACGGGTCAGGCGCGGGCGGCGATCTGGACGCAGGTGACGCCCGCCGAATTCCCCCTGACCGCGGGGAAGGTCCATAATTTGCGGGCAGCCTGCCGGCGTTTGGACGGAGTTGAAGTTCCTGCGGGAGAGGTTTTCAGTTTCTGGAAGCAACTTGGCCGCACCACCCGCGCCGCGGGCTTCACCACCGGCCGTGAACTCCGCTCGGGCTGCTTGATTCCCAATCTGGGCGGGGGCTTGTGCCAGTTGTCCGGCTTGTTGCACGCCGCCGCTCTCGATGCCGGACTCGAAGTGGTCGAACGGCATGAACATTCGCAGATGCTGCCGGGCACGGCGTTGCCGCCCGAACGCGATGCGACAGTGTTTTGGAATTATGTGGATCTTCGGTTCCGCGCGCCATTTGCCTGGCGGATTGAAGCGCGTCTAACAGCCACTGAGTTGGTCATCTCGATCCGATCCTCCGAAGGATCCACCATTTCCAAAAAAGCCAAGCCGCCTGCTGCAACGGCAGGCCTGCCCAGCCGCGCCGCTGCGGAAGGGGATTGCCTGAGCTGCGGGGTGACTTCGTGTTTCCGTCATCCATCCGCGAACAAGGACAACGCACCGGCCGAGGGACACACGGCGTGGTTGTTGGATGGGCTTTGGCCGGAGTTCAACGATTGGTGCAAGCGCCACTCGCATGCCGGCGATCGTTGGTTGACGCCGCTGGATGGAGTCCGTTGGAAAAAACCGAACTATGCCTGGTCGGTGCCAACCGGAGTGAAGCTGCGTCACGCGACCGTGGAGACCTTGTGGCGTTCCCTACAGCAGCGGCGGCTGCCCGCGCAAGGAGCTGTAAGGCAAAAATTTTTGTTAGAAGCACAGCGGCGGCTCGCTGCAAATTTCGCGCGCCATATCGATCCGCAGGCGAGGCATCTGGTGATTTCCCAAACGCTGTTGCCGCATCTTTGGCTCTCCGGACATCTCGGTGGCCGGACCTTCGACGTGTTGATGAACCGCTGGCCGCTGGCGGTCCTCCAGGCCAAACTCGACGCCGCGGCGGCATGTCATCCGGCCTCGCTAACTCTAACAGATTTCCGCGCAGATCCCGAACTGGTCCGCGCGGAATCCGCCGCCCTTGCAGCCGCGGCGCGGCTGGTCACGCCGCACCGGGCGATCGCCAGAAGCTTCGGCGAGCGGGCGATTCTGTTAGATTGGACGATGCCGACGGCGGCTTTGCGGAATGAAGTGGCTTCGACGACTCCGCAGTGGTTTTTCCCGGCATCCGCGTTGGGCCGGAAGGGGATCTATGAACTCGCGGCCGCGCTTCACGAAACCGGCGGCGAGTTGCTGGTGTTGGGTCGCGCGCGGGAAGGTGGAGTCGATCCGTTGGCAAACGCCAATCATCGCCAGGCCGTGACCAGCGATCTAACAGAATGCACCGCTTTGGTCATTCCGGCCTGGGTAGAGCATGAGCCGCGCCTGGCGCTTCGGGCTTTGGCTTCGGGCGTACCCGTGATCGCCAGCAAGGACTCCGGCCTGATGCGGCATCCGCTTCTAACAGAAATCGAGGCCGGGGATGTCGATGCTTTGGTTGCGGCGATGCGGGCTACGCGAGCAGCGGAGGGATGCAGGCAAGCATGAACACAGCCGCCGAGACGAGGAGGCCTGCTGCGAATATCAACAACCTGCCGAGTCTGCCGATGGCCAGGCCGTTGCGGAACAAGGCGCGGAGATAGAGCTCCGCGATGGGTGCCATGAAGAAGCAAAGGTTGGCGCCGATGCCGACCAGGATTGCCAGGACGAGCAAGGCCACGATCGGAACCTCCATCTTGGCCGACCACAACCACAGAACCCCCAAGCCGGGTAAGATCAAAATCAGGTTGTAGCGCAGGCGCAATTTTTCCCATGCCAAAACCAATTCACGCAGTGCGCCGGGGTCGTCGTCCGAGTGACTTATCTCTGCCAAGGGCGGGGCATATGGATTTGAGGTGGTCATTTATCTTCGCAAGTAGTCCCCCCTTCAGGGGGCCTTAAAGACAACGACAAGAGTGTCGTCGCTCCTTAAAGCGCGCGGATGGCGGACATGATCCGGTCCGCGATCTTCTCGTAGCCTTCCTTGCCGCTCGCTTGCTTCAGCTCTTCGGCTGTTAGACGGATCGGCGGGCCGACGTGGACGGTGATGCGGGCGAAATTGATTTTTCCCGAGCCACGTGGCAATGCCTCGCGCGCGCCGGAAATTCTAACAGGTTGGATGACCGCTCCGGACTTGGCGGCGATGAGGCCGATTCCCGGTGCCGCGTCGCCGATGCTGCCGTCCATGGTTCGTGCGCCTTCGGGGAAGACGAGCACGCGGTTGCCCTCCTTGAGCTTGCGGATGATCGTCTTGAGGCTCGTCATGTCGGGGCGGTCCTGGTCCACCGGAATCGCATTCCATTGACTGTAGAGCCATTTGAAAAAGCCTTTGAACAAGGTCTTGCGGGCGAGGAAGACCATCTCGTCCTTGTAAAGATTTCCGATCAGCGGCGGGTCGAGATAGCTTTGGTGATTCGATGCCACCAACACCGGGCCTTCCGTGACGAGATGTTCGGTGCCGATGATGCGCAAACCGAACAGACTGCGAAACGCGGCTCCGAACAGAAGCCAGCCTGACCAATAGATCCAACGCATGAAGGACGATGATCTCACGTTTCAGGAATCGCGGTTTCGGGAAGACCCTGGCTTTTGAGAATTTCCAACGCCGCATTCACTCCGCTTTCGACCGTGTGATGTGAGTTGTCCAAAATGATGGCGCCTTCCGCGACGATGAGAGGGGCGGTGGCGCGTTCGCTGTCGGCAGCATCACGTTCGGCTACGGAATCGACTTCGCCGACATGCACCCGCCGCGCTGCCCGGACCTGCTCGTCGGCATCGACATAAATCTTGAAGGGAGTGTCCGGAAAAACGACGGAGCCGATGTCGCGGCCTTCCATGATGATGCTGGTGTGGTCGAGATAGGCGCGCTGGAGTGCGACCAAACGATTACGCACTTCCGGAATGGCGGAGATCTCGGAGACGTTGGCGTTGACTGCCTGGCTGCGGAGTTCGTCACCGGGGTCGATGCCATTGATCGTGCATGTGGAGGTCATGCCGATTTCCCCGCAATGCATGTCCATGCGGTCCATCATGTCGATCACGGCATCGCTGTTAGATGGATCGATGTTTTCCTTCAAAGCCTGCCAAGTGACCGCGCGGTACATGGCGCCGGAGTTGACCATGACGAGGCCGAGGCGCTTGGCGATTTCGCGGGCGAGCGTGCTTTTTCCCGAAGCCGCGGGTCCGTCGATGGCGATCGCGTAGCGCTGGCTGGAAGGGATGCTCATGCGCGGGCAACGGTGGGCAGATTGAAATCGTCACCAGCGCTGCGTCCGCGCTGGATCGCGTCGAGATGACGGGCGAATCCCGGATACGAGGTGTTCACGCACTCGGTGTTGCGGATGATCGTTTCGCCTGATGCAAAAAGTCCTGCGATGGCGAAGGCCATGGCGATGCGATGGTCACCGAAGCTGTCGATAACGGCACCATGCAAAGGCGCGCCACCTGTGATTTCCATGCCATCCTCGAATTCCTCAACTTCAACACCCATGGCGCGGAGGTTGTTGACGGTGGTGGTGATGCGGTCGGTTTCCTTGACGCGAAGTTCGCGCGCGTTGCGGATGACCGTCTTGCCTTGCGCGAGCGCGGCGGCGACAGCGATCACGGGGATTTCATCGATGAGATTCGGGATCTCCTCGAGGAAGAGCGTTGTTCCTGTTAGAGGAGCGCCATGGATCTCGATGTTGCCGATCGGTTCGCCGTGTGAGTTTTGGAGAATCTCGGTCATGTGCGCGCCCATGCGGCTGAGCACTTTCAGGATCGCCGTGCGCGTCGGGTTGAGGCCCACGTCTTTCAGGAGCAGGCGCGAGCCCGGCAATGCGGCGGCGGCGACGAGCCAGAAGGCTGCGCTTGAAATGTCGCCGGGGACCGTGAAGTCACAAGACTCCGGCACTTGTCCGCCACGCAGGGAAATCGTGTTGCCTTCGCGGCGCGTGCTGATCTGGAACGAGGCCATCATGCGCTCGGTGTGATCGCGCGTTTCTGCGGGTTGGGTGACCGTGGTTTTGCCTTCCGCGAAGAGAGCGGCGAGCAGGACCGCGCTTTTGACCTGGGCGCTGGCGACCGGCATCTCGTAGTCGATCGGATGCAGCTTGGCCGCGTGGATGAATAGGGGCGCACAGCCTGCTTTTTCGCCGCGGGTTTCGATGTGGGCGCCCATTTCCGCAAGTGGAACGGTGATGCGTCCCATCGGTCGCGAGGAGAGCGATTCATCACCGAAGAGTTCGGATGAAAAATTCTGGCCGGCGAGCAAGCCTGCCAACAGGCGCATGCCGGTGCCGGAGTTGCCGCAATCGATGGGTGCAGCGGGCGCGTGCAATTTCATCGAGCGACCATGGATGCGCAGGTTGACCGGCCCGTAGTCAGTCAACTCGTCCAGCACCTCATGGGTTGCGCCGAGGGCCTGCATCGCGTTGAGCGTGTTCACGCAATCTTCGCTCGGCAGGAAATTGCGGATCGTGCAGGTGCCGTTGGAAAGACCACCGAGGATGGCGGCGCGGTGGGACATGCTCTTGTCGCCTGGAACGCTGAATTCCGCGTTGAGTTGTGTGATGGCTTTGATTCGGAAATCCGGCATGGGCAAAATATCTAGCGCGACGTGTTCAGCGGGTCGCGTCGCTGCTTGGCAGTCGTCAACCACGACGCGGCCTGTTCTTGATCGGCGCTTTCGAGGCTGGCAAGAATTTCGCGCAAGTCGGCGATCGTTTCACGCAGCGGGCCCAACAACGCCTCGCGGTTTTCGATGACGATCTCCGCCCACATGATGGGATTGCCGGCTGCGACGCGGGTGGTGTCGCGCAATCCGCCACCGCCGAAGCGGCCTTCCGACGGATCTTTCAAGCACACCCGCGCGGCGCTTGCGGCCATCAAATGCGGCAGGTGGCTGATGCGTGCGACCAGTTCGTCATGAATCGCGGCGCTCATCCATGAGGTCCGGCATCCCAGCGATTTCCAAAAGCGTTCCAGCGCGGCGACCTTGTCACGCGCCGCGCCATCATCGTTGGTGAGCAGGCAGGCGGCG
>JANMJQ010000026.1:0-2703 GCA_031371445.1 Akkermansiaceae bacterium | reverse complement strand
AGTGGTAAACCCGTGCGCCGGTGGTGCCCTCGATGCCGGAAATTTTGTCGCCCGATCTGGAACTTTCCGGGTAACCGGCTGATGCGAGCACGACGCAAACGCTCCAGCCGTCGCTGAAATGGATCAAATCCTGGCGCAGTTTTCCCCGCGCTCCGGCCATGCAGAAGCCCGCGAGATCGCCTTCGACCAGCGGCATCACCGCCTGGCATTCGGGGTCGCCGAAGCGGCAGTTGTATTCGATCACTTTCGGTCCGGTGGGTGTCAGCATGAGACCGAAATAAAGGAAGCCGCGGTAGGGCAGGCCCTCGCTCTGCAGGCCGGCCACGGTCGGGCGCACGATTTCGCTTTCGATGCGCGCCATCATTTCGGGCGTGACCAAGTTGCGCCCAGCCACCGCGCCCATGCCACCCGTGTTGGGGCCGAGGTCGCCGTCGAGTGCGCGTTTGTAATCGCGGGCCGGCGTGAGGATCAGATAGTTGTCGTCAACGATCGCAGCAAAGATCGACACCTCGGGTCCTGTTAGAAATTCCTCCACCAGCACGCGGCCTTCGCCAAATCGCTTCGCCACGAAAACCTCGTCGAGGAAAGCGATGGCCGATTCGCGGTCCGGACAAACCGCGACGCCTTTGCCAGCGGCGAGTCCATCGAATTTCAAAACGGTGGGATAGTTGCCTGCGATTGCCGCCACCGCTTCATCGAAGCTGCTTGTGCTCGCGGCGGCCGCAGTGGGGATCGAGTTGCGCAGCAGAAACTCTTTCGCAAACTCCTTGCTGGCTTCCAGTTGCGCCGACTCTTTTGGCGGGCCCCAGCAGGGAATGCCCGCGCGCGCGCAAAGATTTGCGAGCCCTTCGCCGGTCACCAAATAGCTTTCCTCACCCGCGATGCAGAGTTCCGTGCCGTTCGATTTCATCCATTCCACCAACGACTCGAGGCCATCCGCGGGCACGGGTTTCGCGAGTTCGAAGATCGCGTCGCTGCCGGGGAAGCAATGGATCTCCGGCCGCCCCGGTGATTCCGACAACGCCCTCACGAGCGCGTGCTCGCGCCCGCCCTTGCCGACCACCAAAATTCTCATCCGCGGGGGTTTTCGCGGAATCCCGCGGCGGACTCAACCCCGAAGAGTTTTTCGCCGCAAAAAGGTCGAAAAGGGGGCGCAAAAGGAAGATGAGAAGATTTTTGGGGGGCTTGGTGATTCAATGGAATGATCCAATTTTCAAATACCTCATCCGCCTCTGCCATTTTTTTGCGTCTTTTTGCGCTTCTTTGCGGCGAAAAAACTCTTCAAATGTTTTGAGTAAGAACAGGATGTTTCTACGTAACCACAGCCCCCAAAGCAATCCGCCATGAAAATACCCTCCCTCCTTCCATTTGTAACCGCCATCGTCTGCGCGATTTCGCGTCTAACAGCCGCCGAGGAACCGCCGAAGGATGCCGCGGAGAAAATCGCCGCGGCGCTGCCGGCCGAGGCATTTGCCAAACCCGCGAAGGACCGCAAGGTGCTCATTTTTTCCCGAACCAACGGTTTCCGGCATAGCTCGATCGCCACCGGCAAACTCGCTCTCGAGGAAATGGGCAAAAAGACCGGCGCCTATTCGACGGTGATCAGCGATGACCTGGAAAATTTCGAGGAGAGCAAGCTCAAGGAATTCGATGCGGTGATTTTCCTCAGCACCACCATGAACGTGTTTTCGCCGACCGCCGCGGAGATGGCGTTGCTATCGGACGAGAAGAAAAAGGAAGCCGCCGACCGCGAGGCGCGCATCAAGGAGAACCTGATGAAATTCGTCAAAGCGGGCCGCGGATTTATTGGCATCCACGCCGCGACCGATACGTTTTATGAATGGCCTGAATATAACAAAATGATTAACGGGCTCTTCGACGGTCATCCGTGGACCGCTGATGTGAAGGTCAACGTGAAGGTTGAGCCTGGTCAGGAGAAACATCCGCTGGCCGCGATGTTCAATGGTGAGAACATGGAATTTCCCGAAGAAATCTATCAGTTCAAGGAACCCTACGATTCCAAGGCCGTTCACATGCTCCTGCGTTTGGACATCACCAAGACCGACATGACGCGCGGTGGCATCAAGCGCAAGGATGGCGACTTCGGCATCTCATGGGCGCGCCATTGGGAAAAGGGCCGCGTGTTCTATTGCTCGCTCGGCCACAACGACGCGATGTATTGGAACCCGAAAGTCCTCAGCCACTACCTCGCTGGCATCCAGTGGGCGATCGACGATTTCAAGGTGGATGTGGAGAAGTGAAGAGGTTGAGTGTTGAGTGTTGAGGGTTGAGTGTTGAGAGAAAGAGTAAGGCATTTCTTACTCCGTGCTCTTTGCTCCACGCTCCTTGAGGGCTTGCGGGAAATGACATCAGGGCGCATCATGACGCCCATGATCCGCCTCGTTGCATTGGTTCTCGCCGCCTGCTGGGCCGGCCCTGCGTTTTCACAGTCTTTCGCGCCTTCGAACGAAAAGCCCGCGCCGCTGGCCCGTGAGTTCCGGGCGGCATGGATCGCTACGATTTACAACATCGACTGGCCGAGTTCGTCGGGCCTCAGCGCGGGCAGCCAACAGGCGGAGTTGCGCGGCATTCTCGACAAGGTGGCTGCCTTGAAAATGAATGCGGTCGTCTTCCAGGTGCGGCCACAATGCGATGCCGCATACGCCTCACCCATCGAGCCGTGGACCGCCTCTCTAACAGGAA